>JBCCNK010000148.1:0-8466 GCA_039025875.1 Pseudomonadota bacterium | reverse complement strand
TGGCGCCAACCAAATCTGTAGCTTGCCGACCAACGTCAGTCGAAACCTCATAGCTGGGCTGACTTCTCGTACGGCAGTCTTTGTATGACTTACTTGTGAAGCTGTTGGAAGGAAGGGTGATCGTGGAGTGTGCGAATAATCCTGCAGGTTGACTGGATTCTTATCCCTAGTCGGCGTTTTTGGAGTAAGGGTATCTCTCTATTCGCTTTCATCCGTAGGCAGGTCGCCACGCAGAAACGCCTTCGTATCAAGCATGAGCTCCCGCACCTGAGGGTCGCGCTTGCTTGCCTCTAGCACTGATTCACGCGATGTTTTGCCGTTGAGAAAGGAATCCACCACGTCGACTAACACCGGGGTCATATCCGGTTCTCGCGCCCAGCGCGGCGCGTCGACTAGATTGCCTGTAACCACACCATCGTCATAACTAAGCCAATACCCACCACAACTCGAGAGCTCGTAGTCATCCAAGCGTCCGAAACTCACATTTGGGGTTCCAGGATCAAACCCCCCCTCGGGAATCTCTCTAATTCGGCTAAGCGCGAATATCCAGGTTGTTTCAATCGGGAACTCATCCACTTTAGGCCTGCAGTAGTCTTTTGCATACAGCCAGACGCGTACTCGGTCCAGATAGGCCTGGCCTTTTAAGCTTCGTGTGATCGCGATATCGATTGAATTGCCTTTTTGCTGTTCTACTTCTGCGACAACGACTAAGTCTGTGCTAGGAGCGACTTCGGTAAAGCTGCCATTCCACAGACACGCACAGCCATCCGTTTCGTCGGCTGCAGAGCTTTCGCCGGCCACAAAAACCACAAAAATCAGCAGTAGGAAAGCGGTCGGAGCAGATCTCACCGTTGTCGTTCGTCTCATCGACGCTTCAACTTCGAAAATGATTGGAAGTAGAGCGTCCATTCACTGGATTGCCTGGCTACGCTAGCCACTAGGCCTTGCCATCGCGAATAACTCTCTGACTCTGGTGTAGTCCTGATAGCCCAGCCGAGCGAGGGGTTGGTAGCGTGTAATATCGAAGCTACCGTCGACGATGCAATCCTCACGAAGATGCACTCCGGTGACTTCGCCAAAAATGACAATGTTGTTCTCTCCTGGTAACTCGATAATGCTCACCAGCCTGCATTCCAGGCTAGCAGGCGCGTTCTCGATCCGGGAGCAGGCGATGGTTTCGCAGTCTCGTCGCTGCAGCCCAGCTAGCTCGAACTCGTCTACCTCACGGCTGTAAGTGCCAGACGTGGTGTTCATTGCTTCACGCATCGCATACTCCACTACGTTCACACAGAAGACGCGAGTCTCGCGGATGTTGGACACCGAGTCCTTACCCCAGGTTCGATCCGGCTTACTCATGGTGGATGCGAACATAATCTGCGGTGGTGCGTAGGACACTCCGTTGAAGAACGAGTACGGAGCCAGATTCTCGGTACCGTCCGAGGCGCGAGTAGCTACCCAAGCAATGGGTCGTGGCGTGATGATCGCGCTAAAGGGGTTATGAGGAAGCCCGTGGCCATTTTTGGGTTCGTAAAACACTAAAGAGCATGCCTCCGGTTGTGCTTCGAGCCGTACTGTCTGTTGCTGATCGGTTCAGCTTTGCAGGAGTTTTGCAGCCTCGACCGCGAAGTACGTCAGGATTCCGGCACAACCAGCTCGTTTGAATGCGACCAAGGACTCTAGAATGACTGTCTCGCGCGTCAGCCAGCTGTTCTGGAAAGCTGCCGTATGCATCGCGTATTCGCCGCTCACCTGATAAGCAAAAGTTGGCACTTTCAACTCGCTGCTGACGCGATTCACGATATCCAGGTAGGGCATTCCTGGCTTTACCATGATCATGTCCGCACCTTCGGCGAGATCAAGAGCACACTCATGCAGGGCTTCATCGCTATTGGCCGGATCCATCTGGTAGCTGAATTTATTGCCGCCCTTAATGTTCCCTGCTGAGCCAACAGCATCGCGAAAAGGCCCGTAGTAACTCGATGCGTACTTTGCAGCATAGGACAGAATGAGCGTATTGCAGTAACCGTCCTCTTCGAGTTGGTCTCGGATAGCGCCTATGCGTCCGTCCATCATATCGGACGGTGCAACGACATCGGCTCCCGCTGCTGCGTGGCTGGCCGCCTGACGTACCAAGGTGTCTTTAGTCGTGTCGTTCAGCACGTAACCCTGATCGTCGATAATGCCGTCTTGTCCGTGAGTGGTATAGGGATCCAGTGCCACATCGGTTATGACGCCTAGGTCTGGTAGCGCTTCTTTGATCGTTCGCACGCAGCGTTGGACGAGCCCCTCAGGGTTGAAAGCCTCCTCAGCGAGAAGGCTCTTCTTATCGCCGGGCACTACCGGGAATAGGGCGATAGCAGGAATGGCGAGCGCGTGGACTTCCCGCGCACATTCAAGGAGCAAATCAAGACTCAAACGCTCCACCCCCGGCATCGATGGTACGGGTTCCCGCTGCTGCTCGCCCTCCAGTACAAATACCGGGTAGATGAAGTCCGCCGGGCTGAGTGAGTTTTCTCGGACCAGCGACCGAGAGAACGTGTTCGCTCGCAACCTACGCATACGCGTCCGTGGAAAGCTGCCCCTGCTGCTTGAAAAACTCATACTAACCCCTTCCCGCAGCGGCCGGTCCATGGGAAATCGGTGACCGCCTCGAACACTAATGTTGGCATGAAGCGAACGGTCCTAGCCGACCTCAGAGAGAGGCAAAAGCCTGGGCCGCAGCATCAATGGTCGCTCCAATATCTTCGTCTGTGTGAGCAGCCGACATGAAGCCAGCTTCGTAAGATGCAGGTGCAAGGTACACGCCGAGCTCCAGCATTTTGTGGAAGAACTTCGCGAATCTCTCAGTATCGCAGGCCATCACATCCGCATAGTTGTTCACAGTTTCTGATTCGGTGAAGAAACCACCAAACATCGTGCCGGCGTGATTCGTAGTAAAGGGCACTCCGGCCTTGTCCGCAGCGTTCTGCATGCCCTCGCACAACTCCTTGGTGTGGCGGAAAGGATCATCGTAGAACCCAGGTCTGGAAATGATCGCCATGGTGGCAAGACCGGCAGCCATCGCTACCGGATTGCCAGAGAGAGTGCCGGCCTGATACACCGGACCGAGCGGAGCGATCTGCTCCATAATTTCGCGCCTACCACCAAAAGCACCTACCGGCATACCGCCACCGACTACTTTTCCAAGGCAGGTGAGATCTGCGTTCAGACCCAGAAACCCTTGCGCTCCCGCGGTGCCAAAGCGAAATCCCGTCATCACCTCATCGAGTATTAGAACAGCACCGCTCTCGTTACAGACTTCACGCATGGCCTGTAAGAATTCTGGCTCGGGTAGCACGCAGTTCATATTTCCGGTGACAGGCTCGACGATCAGACAGGCAATCCGATCCCCGTGCTCAGCAAAAGTCTGCCGCAGACCTCCACTATCGTTGTAAGTAAGCGTGAGCGTGAAATCAGCCAGCGCGCTGGGTACACCGGGTGAACTTGGTACTCCGAGTGTGAGTGCACCAGAGCCGGCTTTGATCAATAGTGAATCTGAATGGCCGTGATAACAGCCCTCGAACTTAACAATCAGATCACGGCCTGTATAGCCGCGAGCTAAGCGCAATGCGCTCATGGTCGCCTCGGTCCCGGAACTGACCATTCGCACCAGATCCATGTTGGGCATGATGCGGCAGATAGTATCGGCTAGCTCAATTTCAAGTTCAGTTGGGGCACCGTAGCTTAGGCCTTGTGAAGCCTGTTCAACTACGGCCTGCCGAACCTCAGGGTGATTGTGGCCCATGATCATCGGGCCCCAGGAGAGCACATAATCAATGTAACGCCGGCCGTCGGCGTCATACATATAGGCGCCGTCGGCGTGATCGATAAATAGAGGCGTTCCACCCACTGCCTTGAATGCGCGCACGGGCGAGTTCACGCCGCCTGGGATATGCACTTTTGCACGCTCGAAGAGTTCCGCGGATCGACTCATCGCGTTAGGGTTCCTTTCCGGGTCACACACAGACCATTTTTTTGTGTTCGTTGCCTGTCGACAACAGGGTTGTCGCATCTATGTTGTCAGAATGATGGCAGCGGTGCCAGAAACCAGTACAGGTTCTGGACTGGTGTTAACCTACTTTGGATTCTGCGCAACGACTGTTTCGGCAGTTCGATGCGCTATAGACTCAAGAGGCTCGTGAGTTGGCCGACTAGCCATCAATGCGCCGCAGGGTAAAGCGATCGATCATGTCTCGCGTGAGTATGCCGCAAAGAACACGTTTACCACTTTCTTTGCGATAAACGCAGATCCCTTCTGCCGTTTTTACACGAAGCACATCCAGTGCTTGGCTGAGTGTTGCTTGTTCGGGCGCATGGGCAATACTCCAGCGCCGTAGTGGTGACTCCGTTATGTCGAAGTCCGGAGAGTCAGAAGTTGTCTCGGGGTTACTCTTGCGGGCCTCAAGCAGATCTATTAACTCTGGCCCATTGACCAGGAAAAGGTCCTGGTTATCGCGTCGTATCAGGCACCAATTAGGCACCTGGACCGCCAATCCACTGCCTACGGAAGCGGTCATTCGATCGCCGATGACCACCACACTGCCATCAAATGCTGAGCTCACGTCGGTGCGATGCAGGAGCTGATTCAGCGGGTCGTCGGGTACCCGCAACTTGCGCTGTCTAAGCACCATCCTATGGGCTGACAGTTGCTTGAATGCGGTCAGATTCACCAAGTGCGCGGCAATGATTGCAAGGAGCGCGGGCATCGCAACGCTGGTGCTCTGCGTAAGTTCAATGACAGCCAGACTGGCAGCGAGGGGCGCTCCCAGGGTGGTTGCCATCGTCGCGCCCATCCCAATCGTTACATACATACCTGCATCGATCGCAAGTGTAGGGAGCATGTACTCGGCCAACGAACCGGCGACTCCTCCAATGCAAGCACCGATCATCAAACTAGGTCCGATCACACCTACCGGCATCCCCAAGCCGAGACTCAGCGCCGCTGAGATGACCTTCACGGTGGCGATTACAATCAGTGCCGTCCATGCGAGCTGTCCGAACAGGGCGGATTCCAGCGTGTCGTAACCAAGCCCCAAAGTCTCGGGGACCCAATATGCGATGCAGCCGCTCACGGTTCCCGCTAGCAAGAATCGCAGTAGTACCGGGCGCTCGTTAAAGGCCGACGCGCGCGAGCTGATCTTAATAAAGATCGCCCCGTACACGCCGCACACTAATCCCAGGCAGAGAACCAATGGAAGCTCCGAAAGGCTCGCCAATTGAAACTCACTGACTTCAAAAATCTCGACACCACCACCAAACTGTTTGCTCAGAGCGGACGCAGTCACTGCAGAGAGCATTACCGGGACAAAGCCTGCTACCGAGTACTCGCTGACAATGACTTCCATAGCGAAGATCACGCCGGCCAGTGGCGTGTTAAATGCGGCCGCAATGCTACCCGCCGATCCACAGGCGATCAGAACGCGAAGACTGTTGTTGGGAAGCCCAAAGCGTTGCCCAGCTAAACTGGCGACTGCACTGCCCAGGTGGACACCCGGCCCTTCTCGTCCACCGGATTGGCCCGTCGAGAGGGCGATCACACCTCCGATAAACTGCGCCAGTGCATTGCGTAGAGGTAGCGCGCCGTAGCTTCTATACATTCTCGAGATAACATGGGCGATGCCCGACTCTCGGTCTTCCTCGCGAAGAAAAGTAAAGAACAAACCGAGTGCGAACGCTCCACCTACTGGAAGTAAAGAGCGGTATAGGGGAGGCAACGCTTCAAAATTGTCCGCTCGATTACCTACCCCCCAAAGCAGCGCCACATTGTCAATCGCGTGTTCAAAAACGATCACCGCTGCACCCGAAAGAAACCCGGCCCCAATGCCGAGAATCGCGTAGGCCAGCGCAGACTCATAACGAGTCAACGACCGACGATATTCGAGGAGCTGCTTTAACAATGCCGTATCCTGGCAAATGCGAGATGTTAGCAGCAATAAATTTGACCGTGACGATATACTGCGCCGGAACTTGGCGAGGAGCAGGCAGATGGTGCGGGTCGCGGTAGTCGGAGGAACCGGCTATACCGGAGCGGAACTGATCAGATTGGCCCTGGCGCACCCAGAGGTTGATCTGAAGGCGGTTACTTCTCGAAGTGATGAGGGCGTCGCCCTGGGGGAGTATTTTCCCAGTTTGAGCGGGCATAGCGACCTGCGCTTCGTGGCGCCTCATGATCCCGAAGTTGAACAGTGCGATGTCGTCTTCTTTGCAACACCGCACGGAGTTGCAATGAATGATGTACCGCGGTTTCTGAGTGCCGGGTGTAAGGTTATCGATCTGTCTGCAGATTATCGAATCAAGGACGTAGCGCTTTGGGAGCGATGGTACGGTGTGAGGCACGCGAGCCCCGAGTTTATTGAGGGCGCGGTTTATGGCCTACCGGAATACAATCGGGAAAAACTTCGCGACGCGAGTCTTGTAGCTTGCCCGGGTTGCTACCCGACGGCAGTGCAGCTTGGGTTTCTTCCGCTGCTGATCTCGGGCGTGGTGGATCCCGGCTCACTTATCGCGAGTGCTGTGTCCGGAGTCAGTGGCGCCGGACGTAAAGCAAAGATGGCGAATCTATTCGCCGAGGTTGATGAGAATTTTTTTGCCTACGGGGTCGGCGGGCACCGACATTTGCCCGAGATTGAGGAGGGGCTTTCATCAGTCTCAGGCGCCACAGCCCGTGTGACCTTCGTGCCCCATTTGGCACCGATGTCGCGCGGCATACACGCTACCTTGTTTGCTCGGCTCGACGGTGTAGGAGCAGTCTCTTGTAATAAGACGATTCACGCCCAATATCGAAGTGCCTATGACGACGAACCTTTCATTGATGTTCTGGACATGGATGTGAGTCCCGAGACCCGTTCTGTCAGGGGGTTAAATCGATGCCAGATGTCCGTGACCATACCTGACGGTGGCCACACGGTTGTGGTAACTGTGGTCGAAGATAATCTGGTTAAGGGCGCCGCGGGCCAAGCGATCCAATGCATGAACCTGATGCTGGGCAAGGCGGAAACTTGTGGCCTTGGCGGCATTGCACTGTTTCCGTGAGCTAACCTTGACAATCCGAACGCCCGAAAGGGTTTGATTCGAAGCGGTTAGCACCCTTGGATCGCGATAGCTATACTTCTTTGACTGGTCTTTTCTACATGGCGACAATTGCTCGCCCTGGTACCGGATTAATAATCCGGTGAACACACAAACATCGCGGCAGTTTGTATTCTGCTTGTAAGTTGGCCTATTGAATGACAGTTGCAACGGCATTTGACCCTACAACCATCACGTTGTCTGAACGGGCGGTGGAGAAGGTTCGTGAACTTGTCACCGAAGAAGAGAACCCCAGTTTGAAGCTGCGCGTTTTTATAACCGGTGGCGGCTGTTCTGGGTTTCAGTACGGCTTCGCATTCGAAGAAGAAGTGGCCGATGACGATACACAAATCGAACGAAGTGGCGTCGTGGTGTTGATAGATCCATTAAGCTATCCGTACCTCGCAGGGTCTGAAGTAGACTATAGCGAAGGTCTAGAGGGAGCCCGGTTTATCATCAACAACCCAAATGCCGTGACTACCTGCGGCTGCGGTGCATCTTTTTCGATGTAGTTGATCGCGTGATGCTGAGACATCTGTAGTTTCTAAAGCATCGGTGGTAATTGAAGCACCAGCGACTAAAGCACCGGAAGCGGCGCTGGATAGATCGCCCCAAGCATGCGCAAGCCAGAGGCACCCGTCACGACGGGCACGTTCGCCGGACGATTAGCCAGACGCTGATGAGCGAGCCACGCGAACGCCGCAGCCTCTACCCATTCCGCCGACAGGCCAAGTTCGTCCGTGGTACTCAGTCGAGTGCCGCTAGGTTCCAGCTTGTCGTGTAACCGGCGCATGAGATCCGTGTTCCGCGCGCCCCCGCCGCAGACAAAAACCGCGGTAGGGAGGCCATGATTAGAATGCAGCGACCGAAAAACGGACTCGGCCGTTAGTTCGGCAAGGGTGGCCTGTACTACGCCACTGGGTTCATCGCCTTCCAAACAGGTCTGGAGCCAATCTAAGTTGAAGAGCTCTGGTCCCGTGCTCCGAGGACCGGATGTGTCGAAGTAGGGGGTGGCTAGCAGGCGCTGCAGGAGCGCCTCGTCGTGTTTATGCTCCGCGGACCAGGCGCCGTCCCTATCGAAATCAAGACCCAATTCCCGACGTGCCCAAGCGTCCAACTCATTTTGACCCAACCCGAGGCAAACCCAACCACACCCACTTATGCAACGTTCAAATAACATCTTTTTAACGTCTTTTTGCTTTTATTCTTTGATTGGTTTATGTAATTGTTATAAAACTTGGTGTAGATGATCATCATAAAATGTGTTCACTTCGCACTTATATAATATGACTTTATTTCGCCGTTGAAACCTTTTATCACCGAAATCCTTTAATTTTGCGGAACCAATCTTCATCTTTG
>JBCCNK010000147.1:0-8502 GCA_039025875.1 Pseudomonadota bacterium | reverse complement strand
GGCCTGCTCGCGAATATCCCCGGAGCCGGATTAGCGCTGTCTGCTCTCGAACAGGCGCTCTTAAGCGCAGACGCAGAGCTCTACGCGCAGCTCGCGTCAGTCCTTGGTACGCAAGCTGAGCCCGAAGCGTTACGCAGTGCTCTGCTCACAGCCTCGGCTACGCTCAAGCTCGAAGTACACACTCTGGTCGGAGCGGCGGGATTTCAGGATGGGATGCTCTATCGGTTCTATACTGTCGCGATAGGCAGTGGCGTGGCGCCGTTGGTTATCTTTATGGGCGTGGGCGCAATGACCGATTTCGGGCCGATGTTGGCGAACCCCCGCACACTGTTCCTCGGCGCTGCTGCGCAGTTTGGCATCTTCGCGACGGTCCTGGGCGCTGTTGCTCTCACTGAGCTTGGTGTTACGAGTTTTTCTATTCGCGATGCGGCGGCGATTGGAATCATCGGCGGTGCGGATGGGCCCACCGCGATTTACGTTGCCAGCGTGCTGGCGCCGGAGCTTCTCGGGGCAATCGCGGTAGCAGCCTATTCCTACATGGCACTGGTGCCACTGATTCAGCCGCCAATCATGCGGCTGCTCACCAGCGAGGATGAACGCCGGATTCGAATGATTCAACTGCGGGAGGTCACGCGACGTGAACGCATAGTGTTCCCGTTGATGCTTTTGCTTCTGGTGGCTTTTCTGTTGCCGGGTGCAGCACCATTGCTTGGCATGCTGTGCTTTGGAAATCTCATGCGTGAGTGCGGTGTAGTAGAGCGCCTCAGCGCAGCCGCGCAAAACGCGCTGATCAACATCACGACCATCTTTCTCGGGTTGGCGGTCGGCTCAAAGCTTGTCGCGGATAAATTTCTTGATACCAACACCTTGGGAATTCTTGCGCTTGGGGTGGTCGCCTTCAGCGTTGGAACCGCATCGGGTGTGGTGATGGCAAAGCTGATGAATCGCATGGGTAGCACGCCCATCAATCCCCTGATCGGCTCGGCCGGTGTCTCGGCTGTGCCTATGGCCGCCCGTGTGAGCAATAAGCTTGGTCTAGACGCCGATCCCGGCAACTTTCTGCTCATGCACGCCATGGGGCCGAATGTGGCGGGAGTTATCGGCTCCGCTGTCGCCGCAGGAGTGATGATTACACTGGTTGGGTGAACGGTTCCCGCAATTTAGGTAGACTCGATTCGCCGAGGTTCTGCACTCGCCCAGCAGCGTTGACATCCCCCGGTATCGGCCGCCTAACCGATCGCAATCATTAAAACTACAGCAGGTGCCATGAACCCCAACTACCTGGATTTTGAACAGCCCATAGCAGAGCTCGAAGTAAAAATCGAAGAGCTACAACTGGTCGGCACCGACGCTGATCTGAATCTCAGCAGCGAGATCAATGAGCTACGTGCAAAGAGTGCGAAGCTCACCGAGAAGATATTTTCGAATCTGAGCCCATGGGATACGGTCCGAGTAGCGCGTCACCCCCTGCGCCCGTATTCGCTCGATTATATTCCGCAGATTTTTGACGAGTTTGACGAACTGCACGGTGACCGTCACTTTGGAGACGACAAAGCCATCGTTGGCGGTATGGCCCGTCTTGCGGGTGAGCCGGTCATGGTCATCGGGCAGGAAAAAGGGCGGTCGGTAAAAGATAAGGTCTATCGGAACTTCGGGATGCCAAAGCCTGAGGGTTATCGCAAAGCGCTACGTTTGCTTGAGATGGCCGAGCGGTTTTCTCTTCCGGTGGTCACGCTCATTGACACCCCGGGAGCTTATCCTGGCATCGACTCGGAGGAGCGGGGAATTTCCGAATCGATTGCGACCAACCTCGCAGTCATGTCGCGGCTGAAAACACCCATTGTCGCGCTGGTGATCGGCGAGGGAAGCTCCGGCGGTGCGCTGGGGATTGGTGTGGCCGATCACCTTTCGATGCTGCAGTACGCGACCTATTTCGTTATCTCTCCCGAGGGTTGCGCCAACATCATCTGGAAATCGTCTGAGTTCGCATCTGATGCAGCAGCAGCGATGGGGGTCACATCCGCAAAGCTGCAGGAGCTTGGCATCGTCGATGCGACTATTGAAGAGCCCCTGGGCGGTGCCCATCGGGACCCGGCACTGATGGCTTCGCGAATTAAGGAGCATCTTGTGACCGAACTCACGCGGCTTAAGTCCATGGACACGGGCGAGATGCTCGACGCACGCTACGCGCGTCTCCTGTCCTATGGCAATTAAGTCCGCTGACTGTTTGGCTTCCGCGTTGGCGAGAAGCCACTGCTGAGCACCCATTGAGTCGGTGCACACCGATGACCGAGTGCCCGGTGCAAAGGGCGCTGGACCATTGCGCAGCGCCGCTTGGGGCCTCGCGGCGCCTGCTGGTTGCATACAGCGGCGGTCTGGACTCGCATGTGCTCTTGCATGCGGTCGCAGCCTGGCGGCAGCGCGCGGACGCTTCGCCTCCCATCGCCGTACATGCAGATCATCAGCTCAACGAGGCGTCTCGGCTGTGGGCGAAGCACTGCGCAGACGTGTGCAGTGCCCTCAACCTGTTTCTCATCGATGGTTCCGTGAATGTCCGCGACGACGGACGTGGGCCAGAAGCGGCGGCGCGAGAGGCTCGCTACAGCTGGTTTGAGTCGCTGATCGAATCCGGCGATGTGCTGTTGCTCGCTCAGCACCAGGATGATCAGACAGAGACGGTCATGCTGCGTCTTCTGCGTGGTGCTGGTCCGCAGGGCCTGGCGGGGATGCCGCGGATACGGGAGCTCGGCGCTGGAAAGCTCCTTAGACCCTTTGTTGAACTGCCGCGCAGCCGTTTACTCGACTATGCGCAGGCGCACAGCCTTTCGTGGATTGACGATCCCAGCAACGCTGATTCGCGCTTTGATCGCAACTACCTGCGCAATGAAGTCCTTCCGCTCCTCGAATCGCGCTGGCCTGGGTACCGAAAAACCGTGACGCGTGCTGCGGCTTTGTGCGCCGAACTGGTTGAGTCCGGCGACAACGAGGCCGAGCGATGCGTGAGCATTACAGGGGATCCAGCTCTGACTCTGGCGTCACTGCCCGAGGGCCGTGCCGCCTGCCGGCACGTTCTGCATCGCTGGCTCACAGAGATGGGTGTGCCGATACCCAGTCACGCCAAGCTCGTGGAGTTTGTTCGTCAACTCAAGCAGGGGCGTGCCGCCCAACTGCAGCAGGCCACGTATGTGCTCGAGCGATTTCAGGGGCTAGTGCTTTGCCGGCCGGTCCTCGGAGTCCCGGCGCCCGAGCCCATCTCGCTCACCCATCAGTTTAGTGGCCCCTGGCTCGGTCACGATAAACTGGATGTGCAAATAAACGGTGCTGAGAATTCGTCGTATGTGCTCAGGACTCGACGCCCCGGCGATCGCTTTGTGACTTCGGGGGGGCAAAGCTCGCCCTTGAAGGACATGTTTCAACGTCTGGGTATACCGCCCTGCTGGCGCGCCTACGTACCACTCCTGGTGTGCGAAGGTGACCTTACTGGCTCGATCGTGGCCCTAGGGCCTTATGCCATTAATCGGTCCGCCGTGCCGCTGGGTGTATCGTTTCACTGGAGAGCGCCAGTCGTAGTCGGGCGTAATCGAGCGTAGTCGGGCTTCGGCCGGTTGTAGAGGGCCAGGCGAAGGCGGCTACAGCACGACAGGACGGACTTGCGGGGCAGTTCATTGAGCAAGACCAGGCTTTCTGCTAGTCTGCAACGCCATCTATCGCGAGCCGCGACGTCGAAACTATCTTCGGCGATCTGATTCCGGCAGCGCCTACAGGACCCGATTTGCATGACGCGATTTGTGTTCGTGACAGGGGGTGTTGTGTCCTCGCTGGGCAAGGGCATAGCAGCCGCGTCGCTAGCTGCGGTATTAGAAGCCCGCGGCCTGCGCGTCACTCTCCTTAAGCTCGATCCCTATATCAATATCGATCCGGGTACGATGAGCCCGTTTCAGCATGGTGAAGTTTTCGTCACCGAAGACGGTGCGGAGACTGATTTAGATCTGGGGCACTACGAGCGCTTTACCCACGCAGTAATGACTCGTGGTAACAACTTCACCACAGGGCGTGTTTATAACGAGGTGCTGCTGAAGGAGCGGCGCGGCGACTACCTGGGCGGCACGGTCCAGGTTATTCCTCACATCACCGACGAGATCAAACGTCGCGTGATGGAGGGTGCGGGTGATGCCGATATAGCCGTCGTTGAGATTGGCGGCACTGTTGGCGACATAGAAGGCCTGCCGTTCCTTGAGGCCGCTCGTCAATTGAAAGTCGAGCTTGGATCGTCGCGTGCGCTGTTGATGCACCTTACGCTCGTACCGTACATCGCAACGGCGAGCGAAATCAAAACCAAGCCGACGCAGCACTCCGTGAAGGAGTTGCGTTCTATCGGCCTTCAACCGGATATTCTGCTCTGCCGTTCCACCGTGTCGATTGACGCGAGCGCCCGACACAAGATCGCGTTGTTTACCAACGTAGAGGAACGCGCGGTAATTCCGCTTCTGGATGCGGACTCGATCTACCGTATTCCCCGTGCGCTTCATGAAAACAAGCTGGACAACTTCGTTGTAGAGCGTTTCAACATCCAGTGTGAGGATGCCGACCTCGGTGAGTGGGATGAAGTGCTCGCCCGGGAGTTCGCACAGGACAAAAAGTCAGTAAAAGTTGCCATGGTCGGCAAATACATGGAACTGCCCGACGCCTATAAATCACTGAATGAAGCCCTGTCCCACGCGGGCCTTCAGACTCTGGCCGATGTTCAGATCTCTCATGTGGAGGCAGAAGATGTGGAGCGGCTGGGTACCGGGCTCCTCGCGGATGCGGACGCAATCGTGGTGCCCGGAGGGTTTGGTGATCGCGGCGTTGAGGGCAAGATAGAGGCTGTCCGCTACGCCCGCGAGAACGGTATTCCGTTTCTTGGAATATGCCTGGGCATGCACGTCGCGCTGGTCGAGTACGCGCGCAATGTATGTTCCCTCACCGGGGCTCATTCCACCGAGATGCAAAGCGATACCCCCCATCCCATTGTCGCTCTAATAACGGAATGGATGAACGCCGACGGGTCTACGGAGCTGAGAAACGCCAGCTCGGATCTCGGTGGCACTATGCGCCTTGGCGCTCAGGCTTGCCAGCTGGAGCCAGATAGCCTGATTCGCGAGATCTACGGCACCGATGTTATTCACGAGCGTCACCGACATCGCTACGAGGTGAACGCAAACTACATCGATACGCTCAAAAACCATGGGATGCGTATTGCCGGTTGGTCCGCTGATAAGAACCTGGTGGAGATGATCGAGCTTCCGTCTCACCCCTGGTTCGTCGCCTGCCAGTTTCACCCGGAGTTCACGTCCCGCCCTCGCGGTGGCCACCCGCTGTTTACCAGTTACATTCAGGCAGCGCTAAAGCACTCGGCCTCTCAGCAACAAAATGGGGCTCGAACGCGGATCGATCAGGCCGTCGGCTGAGCATCGTCGCCGTGGTTCTAAAGCAATCTTTGCGACCATTACATGATTGAAAACCAAGCAGTCGAATGTGCGGGGATTCGCTTCGCCAACGATGCCCCGCTAGTCCTTATCGGGGGTGTCAACGTACTGGAAAGCCGCGATTTTGCATTGGATGTGGCCGGGCACTACGCGAAGGTGTGCGGTGAGTTGGACATTCCCCTCGTATTCAAGGCGTCTTTTGACAAGGCTAATCGCTCTTCCATCCACTCCTTTCGTGGGCCGGGACTCGCCGAGGGACTGCAAATACTGCAGGACGTGAAGGATCGCTATCAAGTCAGCGTTGTAACCGACGTGCACGAGCCGGAGCAGGCCGCACCGGCAGCCGAGGTCTGCGAAATACTCCAACTGCCGGCGTTTCTGGCGCGGCAGACCGACCTCGTGGCTGCCCTGGCAGCAACCGGCGCTGTTATCAACATCAAGAAGCCGCAGTTCCTGTCACCCTCCCAGATGGCCAACATTGTGGAGAAGTTCTTCGAATGCGGAAATGAGCGTCTGTTGCTGTGCGAGCGCGGCGCGAATTTCGGCTACGACAATCTCGTGGTCGATATGCTCGGCTTTGGTGTAATGCGCCGTGTTTGTCGCGGGTTGCCGCTTGTCTTTGACGTGACCCATGCCCTGCAGTGTCGCGATTCGCAGGGAGCGGCATCCGGCGGCCGCCGCGCTCAGGCATTGGAGCTGGCCCGAGCCGGTGTGGCTGTTGGTATTGCCGGGTTGTTTCTCGAATCCCATCCAGAGCCAGAAAAGGCAAAATGCGATGGACCCAGCGCTTTGCCGCTTGCCCAGCTCGAGGCGTTTTTGCGACAGCTCAAAGCTGTCGATGAGTTGGTTAAAGCACAGCCTCCGCTGCTTATCGACTAGCGCCGATAGGTCGCGCAGGTAACGATCAAACAGGAGAAAGTACCGAGTGAGCGTAATCTCAAAAGTACGTGGGTTTGAAGTCCTCGATTCTCGGGGCAACCCGACGGTTATGGCCGAGGTGGAGCTTAGCTCCGGCGCCGTGGGCAGCGCCTGCGCACCATCAGGTGCTTCCACGGGCTCACGAGAGGCACTCGAGTTGCGCGACAAGGATCCGCAGCGCTACGTCGGGAAGGGTGTGCTGTCTGCGGTCTCCAACGTGAACGGCGCGATCGCGAGTGCGCTGGGAGGCGCGGATCCCCTGGACCAGCGGGCGATTGATCAGGCGCTCCTTGAGCTTGACGGTACCGAGAACAAGGAGTCCTTGGGGGCCAATGCCATGCTTGCTGTGTCGCTGGCGGCCGCAAAAGCAGCGGCGGCTCAGCAGGGCAAGGCGTTGTATGCACACATAGCTGAGCTCTACTGGGTCGATTCGCCGGATGTGCAGCTATCGATGCCCGTCCCTATGATGAATATCCTGAACGGTGGTGAGCATGCCGACAACAATGTCGACATCCAGGAGTTCATGGTGCAGCCGGTAGCGGCAGCGAGTTTTGCCGAGGCGCTTCGCTGCGGGGCTGAAATATTTCATCAGCTCAAAAAGGTGCTTTCAGGGAAGGGCCTGAATACGGCCGTCGGTGATGAAGGTGGCTTTGCCCCGGATCTGCCATCCAATGCAGCGGCTCTCGATGTTATCGCCGAAGCCGTCGATGGGGCCGGTTACCGGTTGGGCGAAGACGTAATGCTTGCGCTCGATTGCGCTGCCTCTGAGTTCTATGTGGATGGTGAGTACCGGTTGGCGGGAGAAGACGCGAGCTATTCGAGCTCGGGTTTTGTGTCTTATCTGGAGCAGCTTGTCGATGCGCACCCGATTCAGTCGATCGAAGATGGTCTTGATGAATCCGATTGGGAAGGGTGGTATCAGCTAACGCAGCGCCTGGGGCACCGTGCTCAGTTGGTCGGAGACGATCTCTTCGTGACCAATACAACGATCCTTGAGCAGGGAATCAGCAAGGGAGTGGCGAACTCAATTCTGATCAAACTGAATCAGATCGGCACGCTAAGTGAAACTCTGGATGCCATCGCTATGGCTCGCAAGAACGGTTATACAGCCGTGATTTCGCACAGGTCTGGCGAAACGGAAGACACCACCATTGCCGATCTGGCCGTAGCAACTGCGGCCGGGCAGATCAAGACTGGATCGCTGTGCCGCTCGGACCGGGTGGCCAAGTACAATCGACTTCTGCGGATAGAGGCGGAACTCGGTGAGCGTGCACCCTATCGCGGTCGCGCTGAGTTCAGCCGCTGAGACGCGAGTTGCCCGTGCGCTGGATTTTGGGTGTTCTACTGCTCGCAATCGCTTTTCTCCAGTATCGCCTGTGGTGGGGTGAAGGCGGTCGTCTTGAGCTGACGCGTCTGCAGGAGCAACTGGCCGATGCACGACTGGCGAATGATCGCTTGCGCAAACGTAATGAGCAGTTAGCGCGTCAGGTGGTTGATCTGAAGGAAGGCCAGACAGTGCTGGAGCAACGAGCCCGGGAACAACTTGGGCTGACGAAGGCCGATGAAGTGTTCTATCACATTGTCGAAAGTGACGATGTTGATCGTTCGCGGCAAACCGAGGTGCTTCGTCCGCAATTGAGCCCGGATTCTACGCCGGGTTCGACAGATTCCGCGCAGGCAGAATCACCTTCGGGCAGGCAGTCTGGCCCCGGTATAACGCTGCCTGGCGACCGGTCGCGTGCCTCTGACAAGGATGTGGAGCGTTGAACAACAGCCAGCGCATGGCGGGGATCGGAATGACCTCGCAGAGAACGCGTGAGCGCCTGATCCAGCGGTTACAGGAGCAGGGTATACAGCATCCCACTGTGCTCGATGCACTTCGCCAGATTCCCCGGCACCTGTTTCTTGATGAGGCCATGGCACACCGAGCCTACGAAGATACGGCGTTGCCCATTGGCCACCAACAAACCCTCTCCCAGCTCTACATCGTGGCTCGAATGAGTGAACTGCTGCTGGGAGGTACGCAACCCGCAGGGTATCGTGAACTGAGAATTTTAGAAATCGGGTCAGGATCTGGTTACCAGAGTGCGGTGCTAGCCAGCATGGTGGGTGAGGT
>JBCCNK010000146.1:0-8509 GCA_039025875.1 Pseudomonadota bacterium | reverse complement strand
GTATCGATACCTCTGTGCATGATGTCCGCTTCGTTGAAGATAACTGGGAGTCTCCAACACTTGGTGCCTGGGGCCTCGGTTGGGAGGTCTGGCTTAACGGAATGGAGGTGACCCAGTTCACGTACTTCCAGCAGGCCGGAGGCATTGAGTGCTACCCGGTAACCGGCGAAATAACCTATGGCCTCGAGCGAATTGCTATGTACCTGCAAGGGGTCGAGAGTGTTTACGAGCTGATTTGGACTACGGGGCCAGACGGACCGGTGACCTATGGCGACGTGTTCAAGCAGAATGAAGTCGAGATGTCGCAGTTCAACTTTGAGGAAGCCGATGTCGGTTTTCTACGTGCGCAATTTGAGTATTTTGAAGGAGAGGCCGGTCGACTCGTTGAACAAGATCTTCCGTTACCCGCCTACGAAATGGTAGTGAAGGCCTCTCACACCTTTAACCTTTTAGATGCCCGTCATGCAATATCCGTGACCGAACGCCAGCGTTATATATTGCGCGTACGTTCGATAGCACGCGCTTGTGCGAAAAGCTACTTTGCATCACGTGCTGCTGCGGGGTTCCCCCTCGCCAGTGATTCTCTTCGCGAAGAGGTACTCGCCCAGCACCAGGCCGCTACCTCATGAGCTCGCGAACGCTGCTGGTGGAAATCGGCTGCGAGGAACTTCCATCCAGCAGCCTCAAATCGCTGGGAATCGGGTTCCATACGTGTGTACTCGACGGCCTGGCGCAGCATGGACTAAGTCACAAAGCGAGTTCGTGGTACGCGTCCCCAAGGCGTCTGGCCGTAATCATCAGAGAGCTAGTTGAACAGGGCGAGAGCTCCGTGCAGGAGTCACTGGGACCTCCGGTAGCCCAGGGTAAAGATGGGGATGGCAATTGGACCAAGGCAGCCATGGGATTTGCCCAGCGTCTGGGTATCAGCCCGGATCAGCTCGAAGTCATCGCAACCCCAAAGGGCGAACGGCTTGGGTTTCGTAAGGAAATCACCGGGACATTGACCCGGGATGTTCTGCGGGATGTGGTCGAACAGGCGCTGCAGGACTTGCCAGTTGCTAAGCGGATGCGGTGGGGCACAGGCAGAATGGAGTTTGCCAGGCCGATTCAGTGGACTACGGTACTTTTTGGAGACGAATCGGGTTTTGGTGAGATAGCGGGAACAGAATCCTCGAATAAAAGCTACGGACACCGTTTTCACGCACCCGGTGTTATCGAACTAAAAGAAGCATCAACCTATGAAAAAGCACTGGGTGATGCGTTCGTAATCGCGGACTTCGAACAACGCAAGAGCCTGATTCAACAGCAGGTTGAAGAGGAAGCCCGAAAACTTGGAGCGACAGTCAGGATCGACGCCGATCTGCTTGACGAGGTTGCCAGTCTTGTCGAATGGCCAGTAGCACTGGCTGGAAGTTTTGATGAAACATTTCTCGAGGTACCAACCGAAGCTCTGATTTCAGCAATGCAGAAGCATCAGAAATATTTTCCAGTCTTCTCCGCTGATGGAGCGTTAAAGGCGCACTTCATCACTGTAAGTAATTTAGAGAGCAAGGACCCATCACAGGTGATAGCGGGAAACGAGCGTGTGATCCGGCCCCGGCTTTCGGACACGGCGTTCTTTTTTGAGCAGGATCTCAAACAACCTCTGGAAAGCCTGCTGCCCCAACTTGAAGGTGTTCTCTTTCAAAAAGAACTTGGAAGTCTCAGAGACAAAGCGACGCGGCTGTCGTTACTGGCGCCGAAGGTCGCAGCGATGATCAGCGCGGACGCTGTTATCACAAAGCGAGCAGCCCTTCTTTGCAAAGCTGACCTCGTCAGTCAGCTAGTCATGGAATTCGGCGAGCTGCAAGGTATCGCTGGTGCCTACTATGCCCGGGGCGATGGAGAGGAACCCAAGGTGGCCGAGGCCGTGCAGCAACACTACTGGCCGTTGCAGGCGGGATCGCCGCTGCCTGAGTCCATGGAAGCCACCGCGCTGGCACTCGCAGACCGATTGGATACCCTGGTTGGCATCTTTGCGATCGGTCAGGTACCCAGTGGCTCGAAAGACCCCTTTGCGCTCAGAAGAGCGGCGATTGCTGTGCTGCGATTGCTGATCGAAAAAGAGCTGGACGTCGATTTGCAGGTCCTCCTACAAACCACCGCCGATACTCACAAATCCGGATTGGCCACTGCAGACTCACAGCACCAGTTGCAAGCCTATATGTTCGATCGCATGCCCGCACTATACGAGAAAGAGGACATCGGGATCGAGGTGTTTCGGGCGGTTAAGGCTTCAGGCTGTTCAAGCCCATTTGAATTCGCCGCTCGCGTTACAGCTGTATGTGCGTTTCAAAAACAATCGAGCGCAGCGGCGCTCGCTGCGGCAAACAAGCGAGTCAGCAATATTCTGAGCAAAGCAGCAGTGGACGATTCGGTATCCGTCGATAGCGAGCTGTTCGAAGAAGCTGCCGAGAGGACCCTTTTCGACTCTCTGCAGGCGCTCACCCCGCAAAACTCTGAATCGATAGCAGCACACCAATATACCGAGGCTCTCACGCGGCTTGCTGCGCTTAAAGAGCCGGTGGACAACTTCTTTGATCAGGTAATGGTCAATGCAGAAAATCCGACGTTAAAGGCCAACCGATTGGGCCTGCTAAAAATTCTGCAAAACCAGTTTATGGCGATTGCAGACATTTCCGAGCTGGCGTAGGCCACAAACCCGCAGTGGCTGACTCTCACGCCACTCGCGCGCGACAAATCACGGTTCTTTTCTATACTTGGTCGATAAGAACACCCGCGGTAAGTAACGGGCGGCCAGTTTCGAGCAACACCAGCCGCCAATAATCTGTCACAACGCAGGGAGCCACTATGCGGCGCTACTACTATCTCGATGATGAACTCGACGATCTTGAGAGGGTTTCTCAGGAGCTTCAGTCAGCCGGCATTCCGGAGGAGCAAATCTACGTTCTCACGCAGAGCGACGACGAGGTCGACAGGAGAGACTTCAATTACGTCTGGTCGATCCTGAAAAAAGATACCGTTCGTTCAGCTGTGATTGGATCTTTGATCGGATTCGCTCTCGCCTGGGCTGTACTGGTGGCTGCGTGGGTTAGCGGCCTGCCCACCACTTATACCTGGGTTCCGTTTATCTTTCTCGCCGTCGTCGTGTTGGGGTTTTGTACCTGGGAGGGAGGACTCTGGGGAATTCAACAACCCCATCACGAGTTCAAACGCTTCCAGAGCGAGCTCGCTAAGGGGCGACACCTGTTGCTCGTAGAGGCTGAAAACCAAGATTCACAGGCTTTACGGACGGTAACCGCATCGCACCCCAAACTCGAAAAAGCGGGAGAAGGACGAGCGATGCCGAAACTGCTGCGGATGGTACACATAATGTTCAATCGATACCGTCGCTGGGGGCCGTAATCCGACCCCGGTGAGGCATTTGACTCACGATTCCTCGTAACCCGTCGCCTGCAGCGACACATTGCAAGCGGGCTTGATAGCTACACCTTAGTGCTGCGCTAGACTTCTGCAGCCGCCGAGAGTAGTCGGGTGGCGTCGCTTGCGTGATTCAAAGTGGTGTGCAGCTAGCAGGCTTGCGGTACGAATCGGAGGCTAAAACCGAAAGGTCTTACCCGCCTCTGAGAAGCGCCTCGCTCAATGGCGAATAACAGACCACTTAAGCTATGGTCCAATATGGGACAAAACGCCGCGCGGGCACTCCACTAGGGAAGGGCCCGCTGTATGAATCACTGGTTTACATTCGCAATTGCAGGCTTTGCTTTAGGGGGGAGCTTTGCGTGGGTGCTACGCGGATTTGAGACTCGTCAACTACGTAGTGACGCTCAAAGTGCAAGCCAAGCCTGCCACCAGTTGGAGATTGCCAATGCTCGTATTCAGAGTGAATGCGACCTGCTCAAGTCACAGCTCAAACAGCTGGAGAACCGCCTGATCGGCGTGCAGCAGGAGCGTGAGAAGTATGCTCGTGGTTACGCAGCGCTACACGGCCGGCGTAAAGAGAGCGAGTACCAGCAGAAACAGCAGGCAGAGTTTTACGAACAGAGCAAAAAGCACCTGACGAAAGAGTTCGAGGTCCTTGCCAATCGAATCTTTGAACAGCGGGGCGTTCAGCTTAATCGGAATAACCAGCAGTCCATGGAGTCACTGCTTAAGCCCCTGGGTGAGCAGATACAGCACTTTCAGTCTCGCGTTAACGAAGTTCACACCCAGACCGTTCGCGAGCATGAGAACTTGGCCGGTCAGCTGAAACACCTCATGTCGGTTGGCCTGAAAATGGGCGATCAAGCGCACCAGCTCACGCAGGCGCTCAAAGGGGACAAGAAAACCACAGGTAACTGGGGAGAAGTTCAGCTAGAGCGATCACTGCAGCTCGCTGGCCTTGAACCGGAACTGCATTACGTCATGCAAAGGTCTTTCAGAGACGTATCCGGCCGACAGAGGTTGCCGGACTGTGTTGTAAAGCTGCCGGATAACAAGCATTTGGTGATCGACAGTAAGGTCTCTCTGGTGGACTGGGAAAGATCGATAGCATCCGATGATGATAGCGAGCGGGAACGGGCGATGTTTGCTCACTGTGCCGCTCTGAAGAGGCACATAGACGACCTGGCCTCCAAAGAGTACGCATCGCTGCCACAGCTGGACAGTCCAGAGCTGGTACTGATGTTCATGCCGATCGAAGCTGCCTACATCGAGGCGTTAAAGTTCAACCGAGACTTGTTTAATGACGGGTTCAACAAGAACGTCGTTCTGGTTTCGCACACTACACTGCTGCCAATGCTGCGCACCATTGCCAATATCTGGATGAGCAGTCGGACTGATTCCCAAACTAGAGAAATCAGTGACATGGCGGGAGACATATTCAACAAAGTTGTCTTACTTGCCCAGCGCCTTGAAGAAACAGGAAAGAGCCTCGCTACAACCACTGAGAAATACAACAAGACCGTGACAGCACTCGCGGGTAACCAGGGACTGCTCCGTAAAATTAACGGCTTCCGGAGCATCAGCAGCAAGGCGAAAGGAAGCATATCTTCTCCGCCACCCCTTCACGTACCGATCGACCACAACAGGCTTAACACTGAGAAAGAAGGGATTGGGCACCCCAATGACGAGTAAGGTGGTCGTACCGAGTAATAAGCGTGCTTCAAGGGCAGGCCAGACAACTCACTAGCAGATAGTGCTAACTGGCGTACTTGTGGCGACTAGCGGTTGCGCCGCGAGATAGCTCCACCCGTATGATCCATAGCTGACTACTCTTCAACGTGGTGCGACCTAACTCTGACCACCGGCCAAACTCCATGCCCCTTTGAAGAGCGCGTCGTTACACTAACCCACACTTATATATCTAAGTTGGCAACTGATAAGGCGTTGTCCTCAATGAATTCGCGCCGCGGTTCGACCTGATCACCCATCAACGTGGTGAAAATTTCGTCGGCCAACATGGCGTCGTCGATGGTGACCTGCAACATTCGCCGCGTCTCCGGGTCCATCGTCGTCTCCCACAGCTGCTCCGGATTCATCTCGCCCAGACCCTTGTAACGCTGGATGTTGTAACCCCGTCGCGCTTCGGAAAGAAGCCAGTCCCAGGCTTCTGGAAAACTGCGGGTTGCTAGCGTCTTCTCACCTCGGCGAACGAACCCTGATTCTTCAAATAAGTCGCGTATGGTGTCTCCGAGGGAGACCATCTCGGCGTAGTCACGAGATTTAAAGAACTCGACCTTGAGCTGGATTTGCCGCTCGACGCCGTGGGCGATAATCGTCACAAGCGGGAACCAGAAACCACTATCGTCCTGACGCGCCTCTATTGAGTACTGATTAGTTAGAGATCCAGAGGTAAGTAAGCGCTCACTTAGTTGCGTGCAAAACCCTTCTACGGCCTCCCGGTCTTGGAGTAGTTCAGAGGCTAGGCCTGGACCATAGACAAGCTCCCACAGCAAGTCATTCGGGTAGTGTCTTGAACGCCTGGCGACGATAGCCTGCACCGCTTGATACTGCTTAACGAGAGTCTCAAGCGGCTCGGCACTCAACGCCGGTGCTTCCTCATTTACATGGATCGCCGCTCCCTCTAGCGCAGCGCTGGTCAGGTACGCTGACAACGCAGAATCATCTTTCAAGTACTGATGCTGCTTACCCTTCGAAATTTTATAGAGTGGTGGTTGTGCTATGTACACGTGACCGCGTTCTATCAGCTCTCGCATCTGACGAAAGAAGAATGTGAGGAGAAGTGTCCTTATGTGGGAGCCATCCACATCGGCGTCGGTCATTATTATGATCCGATGGTAGCGCAGCTTATCCGGATCGAATTCCGTTTTTCCAATACCACAGCCTAAGGCAGTAACTAATGTGCCGACCTCGACTGATCCGAGCATCTTGTCAAAGCGGGCTTTTTCGACATTCAGAATCTTTCCTTTCAGGGGCAGAATCGCCTGGAAGCGTCGGTTGCGGCCCTGCTTTGCCGATCCGCCGGCTGAGTCACCCTCGACAAGATAGAGTTCGGATAAAGAGGCATCCTTTTCCTGGCAGTCAGCTAGCTTGCCCGGCAGACCGGCGATATCCAAAGCGCCTTTCCGCCGAGTGATCTCTCGCGCCTTTCGAGCCGCCTCACGAGCACGTGCGGCTTCTAGCATTTTCGTGACGACCGCTTTTGCCTCGCCTGGGCTCTCTAGCAGGTAGTCGCCGAATTGCGAGTTCATCGCCTGCTCTACAGCAGATTTGACCTCTGAGGACACCAACTTGTCTTTGGTCTGGGAAGAGAATTTGGGGTCAGGTACCTTGACCGAGATAATGGCGGTGAGCCCTTCTCTTGCATCGTCGCCGGTAGTACTGACCTTCGCTTTCTTCGCGAGGCCTTCTTTTTCGATGTAGCTATTCAGCGAGCGTGTAAGCGCCGACCGGAATCCGGCGAGGTGTGTTCCACCGTCACGCTGGGGAATGTTGTTGGTATAGCAAAAGATATTCTCCTGATAGGAGTCGTTCCACTGAAGCGCTACTTCGACACCGGTGCCGTCTTCCGATTCGCTCTGAAAGTGAAAAGCTTTGTGAATGGGCGTTTTATTGCGATTTAGGTAATCGACAAAGGCACGAAGCCCGCCTTCATAGTGATAGGCCTCCTCACGTTCGCTGCGCTCATCACGCAAAACGATCTCGACTCCGGAGTTCAGAAACGCGAGTTCACGAAGACGTTTCGACAAGATCTCGAAATCAAACTCGATGTTGTTAAAAGTCTCCGAGCTTGGTTTGAATCGGATCAGTGTGCCAGTGATATCCGTGTCGCCGGTTACCGCAAGAGATGCCTGGGGAACACCGTGTTCATAGCGCTGCTCATGCTGCTTACCAGACCTCCAGATAGTCAGGTGCAACTCCTCGGACAGGGCGTTGACAACCGAGACACCAACGCCATGTAAACCGCCAGACACCTTGTAGGTGTTGTCGTCGAACTTACCGCCGGCATGCAGGACTGTAAGAATAATCTCCGCCGCTGATGCCCCTTCTTCGTGCATGTCTGTGGGTATACCGCGACCATCATCAACTACCGAGACTGACTCATCGGGATGAATCGTGATCGTTATCTTGTTGCAGAATCCCGCAAGCGCCTCATCAATGGAGTTATCGACGACCTCGAACACCATATGGTGCAAACCCGTTCCGTCATCGGTATCGCCGATATACATCCCGGGCCGCTTACGTACTGCGTCAAGCCCTTTGAGGACCTTAATATTGGATCCATCGTAGGTATCAGACGCTTCGCTCATCCATTACTCCTTGTGTTCATACGGTAGCCGGCTAAACAACGACGCCACCGATGCAAGACTTCTGCTCAATTCTCATGCTGCCCTTGATAGCCTTCTACCAACCTGGCAATCAAGCAGCTCTTTTCTTTGTCTTTTTTGATCTATGTTGCTTTTGTCGTTCTATACTAATCTCTGAACATGGCGCGCGAGCCTGCTACTGTCACCCGACCTTGTTCCACGTGGAACACTGAGCACTCAGCCCCTATACCGAACAACTGCGAGTGGATAGAGCCACGATCCACACAGGTAATCATTGACTGGGAATCCTGCTCCGAAAGCGCCGCACACACTCTTGCGGTTTTGTCTGCATCAAGCTCCGAGGGAAGGTCATCAATCAACCATAGAGCGCTTCGGCCGTTTGCTTGGTTAAGCACTTGACCCTGTGCAAGTTTTAAAGCGCAAACAACCAGCTTTTGCTGCCCACGCGACAAAGTTTCAGCGGCGCTCCTTCCAGCAACCATCACCCGTACATCAGCCCGCTGTGGGCCTACGTGAGTGAACCCCCGTTCTAGATCGGCGCCCGTGCTGTTTTTCAGCGCCTCCTGAAGGCTGATCTGGCCACCCCAACCTCGCCGATAGTTAAGGCTGACGTCCTGTAACTCGGGTACCAGCGCATCGATCAAGCTTGAAAAAGGCTTTGCCAGCCTGTCTAAAAACTGTTGTCGGGCTAGTGCTACTGCCTCTCCGTGAGATGCGAAATCATGAGTCCACGACTCAAG
>JBCCNK010000145.1:0-8552 GCA_039025875.1 Pseudomonadota bacterium | reverse complement strand
GCCACTCTAAACGCGACGTAACACCAGGCGAGCATGATATTCACAGAATCAGCGGTTCCCGCCAGATGGCAGTAGAATGCAAGCGCATAAAACAGGACTGGTTGCTCGTGCAGATGGTTATAGTTATCTGCGATCTGTCTGACCGATCGCGGCAACACGTCCATCTCAGATTTTTCTTTCAGAGCACCTGGATCAATGCCTGCCTTGGACATTGCAGGGATCCTCGTAGCATACATCCAAAGCCACATGATCATTGTCCAGGTGATCAATGCTAGGATGGGTTGCAGTATAGTTCCGGTGTTCAACAACTCGCTCATGTTTAGTTCTCTGTGTGTCCACAGGTTATCCCTCTCTGATCACGGGTTCGCGTGATCAAGTCCATGTGATAAGAACACGCGATGGGTCTTCCAACAACAAATCTATCGCTGGTGTTTCTTGCACTACCCCTCCAGCGCTGCGCAGAGAACGAACGTTATTCACGTTCTAGAGTCGCCGACGCGTGGCCTGATTCAGAGGCTCCCGAGAGCACGGCTCACACCGGCGGACGCTGATGCAACGTGAGTGGACCCCTGTTTGATACCGATCAGCGAATTCATGCGTATTCTTTGCGGCACGCTATGTCAAAGCCGCAGCCAGATAGTCCCCCAGTGGCACGCACCACCATCGATGCAGAGGTATGGGCCTACAAGACAGTGCGAGTGCCTTGAGGTTTGGTATATTCGAACGGTCTACGAGAGAATCAAATAAGACCCCAATGACATATTGCCTCGCGATAGCGCTAGAGGAAGGCCTGGTGTTTTGCTCCGATTCAAGGACAAATGCCGGGCCCGATCGTGTTAGCACCTACAGCAAAATGCACCGATTTTCAGTGCCTTACGACCGATCTCTGGTCATTCTCACCGCCGGAAATCTAGCGACAAGCCAGGCTGTGATCGCGCAAATACAGCGCGATATCGATGAGCAGGCAGACTTCAACATTTACAACGCGCGCTATATCGCCGAAATCGCCGAATACATCGGAGAGCGAAGCCTGAACGAGCAGCAGAAGTTCTCAAAGAAAGGCGGGCCAAACGCAGGATTTAACGCAAGCGCCAGCTTCATCCTTGGAGGGCAGATAAAAGGCAATGCCCCTGAGTTGTACATGGTGTACCCCGAGGGCAATCACATCACAGCGTCGGACCTATATCCCTATCTGCAAATTGGTGAAACCAAGTACGGTAAACCTATACTCGATAGAATCGTACGTCGAGATACTCCCGTCGAGACGGCGATGCGCTGCGCGCTGGTGTCCATTGACTCGACGATGCGTTCAAACGCTACCGTGGGGCCGCCACTTGAGTGCCTCTTCTATCGCGCCGATAGCCTGGAGCCCCAGGAGCGTTATTGTCTTCTCGAGGAGCGGCACTCCTACCTCGCTGAACTACGCCAGAGCTGGGACAACAACATTCGTCTGGCCTTCGACAATCTCCCATCCATCAGCGCTGTATTCGAAGACGAGCCATCACCGTCTCAATAAAGTCGAATTTCTCCGCTACCGCATCATTGATCACAAAAGGGTAGGCGTCACCGCGACCAACGCTTCGATTTAGCTCGTTGAGGGTTAGGCTAACGCGGGACCACGCCGCCAAGCGACCGGAGAGCGACATTTCCCAGGGTGGATCGGGGAGTAACTGGTGGGCCCAGGCCGTCTCCAGCGCATCGTAGATATGAAGGTAGTGCGCCCAGCATTCGGCCCAGTCCTCACTGGGATGTGCGCTCGCGTAAGCGCTTATGAATTCTTCGTGCCAGTTCTCCGGTGGCCCGCACCGATAGTGTTGCGCTAGCGCCGACCCATAATCACTGCTCTCCTCTCCGAACACCTGACGAAATTGCTTGCGCAGCTCACTCGAGGGGTCGAGGTACGCCCAGTAGTAATGCCCGCTTTCATGACGCAGATGCCCGAGGACCGTTCGATAACTTTCGTGAAGCTCATCCGCCGCTGCGGCTCGCGCCACCTCGTCAGCTTCGAGCGCATTTATGGTAATTACACCGCCTCCATAGCCAGTGCTGACAAAGGTCTCCGGTACCTGATCGGTGCTGCGAGCGTCTTCAATAAAATCGAACAAGAGCCCCTTGGCGCTATTCTTCCAGCCACTCACGAGAGGCAGTGAGAGTAGTTGGAGGGTGTAGAACAGCCGTTTCTTTGCCCTTTCCAGCACGAGCCAACGTCGCTGATTTTCGGGCCGGCTTTGATTAGGGACCGTTCGATTAAAGTCGCAGGCAAAACACAAGTCTGCTTCATCTTCGGCAAGCACAAGCCAATTGCAGACCCTGTGCTCGCGGCCGTTTTCGCAGTAACGATATTCCTGACCCCGAATATCCCGGTAACGACCGTCACCCCATTCCGCCAGCGTCACCATATCCATCAGCGTTGGGTCGTACCCCAGTGCAGAGTTACAGTTGATACAGAAATCGTTCTCGAAAAAAACCTGGGCTCCGCAGTCGCAGAAAAATTGCCTCATACGGTCTCAGCAAGAAACCAGGTTTCATTAATCGCCCCGTGGAGAAGGTTAACCTGAACCTGCAAATCGTCGATGAATCGATGCAATCCTGCCGGGTCATGGTTTTCTGCTTCGAACTTACGCATCTTTCGCCGCAGTCTCTCGCAAACGCGGATCGACGTCTGATTCCTGCTCATGAGACCCAACTCCTCCCGGATCTCTTTGAGGCAGAAATGCACCGATCTCGGGAAGCTGGGCTCGGTAAACACGAAATCCACCGCGGCGTTTTTCTCCACCTGAGGACCGACGAAACGCCGATAAGCACCTAGGGCTGAGAGGGACTTCAGAACCGAGCCCCAAAGGAGGTGATCAATACCCTGCATCAGCTGTTCTCGCCCCAGAATATCTGACGCGCCCACATCCACGATCCGGGTGGTCATATCGGCTCTTTCAAGGAGCTGACCAAGCTTTATAAAGCGATAGCTGTGATCCCTACAAAGAGTGCTGCGAATCACGCCATTGATGACCTGCGTACGCTGCAGTATCTGCTCCAGATAAGCCTGTCTGTTTCTCCGACCAACAGAATTAGCGGCTGCCTCAGAGCTATAAAGATGAAGCTCGTTGACGAGCTCCCAGACCTCATCGGGTAGCACATCACGAGTAGTGCGTACGTTCTCTCTAGCTGCGTTGACTGCGAAGGGGATACTACAGTCGGCGTTTACCTCTCCGATCAGCAGACGCAGCACGTTCTGTTCATTTCGTACATTAAAGAACTCGTCAAATACAGGATCGGCATCGAGGATGCGTATCAGGATTTCCCAACCGGGCTCGCTGCCTCGCGGTATGTCCATAATTAGATGATTGTAGGCTGCCACGAGGCGCGCGGTATTTTCGGCACGCTCTATATACCGCCCCATCCAGTACACCCGTGCCGCCACTCGCGACAACATAATCACTGTCGGCCCTCCACGATCCAAGTGTCCTTGCTGCCGCCGCCCTGAGAACTGTTGACAACCAGCGAACCCTCCACCATCGCCACTCGGGTGAGCCCGCCGGGGGTTACCCAGCAATCTCGGCTCTGAAGGATGAACGGTCGCAGATCCAGGTGTCTGGGACTGATGTTCTCACCGATAAATGTAGGCGCCGTCGATAAAGCCAGAGTGGGCTGTGCGATGTAGTTGCGCGGATCTTTCTCGATAAGTCGGGCGAACTTCTTGTGGGTCGCGGCGTCGGCATGAGGTCCGACCATGATGCCGTAGCCGCCGGACTCGTTGGCGGGCTTAACTACCAGCTTAGAGATGTTTTCAAGCACGTATTCACGATGGTCATCGCGCATGCAAAGATAGGTGGGTACGCTGCGAATCAGCGGCTTTTCCTTAAGGTAGTAACGGATCATGTCGGGTACGTAGGCGTAGATAACTTTGTCGTCCGCCACCCCGGCACCGGGAGCGTTAGCTATGGCCACATTACCCGCATGCCAGGCACGCATCAGACCGGCCGTGCCGAGAACCGAGTCGTCTCTGAATGCTTCTGGGTCCAAAAAGTCCTCATCGATACGACGATAGATCACGTCGACGCGCACGGGGCCATCCACCGTGCGCATGTAAACGCACTCGTCGTCGTCAACGAACAGATCGGCACCCTACACTAACTCAGCACCCATGCCTTGAGCCAGGAACGCGTGCTCAAAATAGGCCGAGTTGTAGATTCCCGGCGTCAGTACTGCTATGACTGGTCGTTTGCGATCTCGCGGTGAAAGCGCAGCCAGGGTTTTATGGAGTTGAGACGGATAGTCGTCGACCGGCAAAATACTGTAGTCCTGGAAGATTTCCGGAAGCACTCTCTTGGTGATTTCTCGGTTCTCTACCATGTAGGAAACGCCGGACGGCACGCGCAGATTGTCCTCGAGAACGTAAAACTGTCCGTCATTATTGCGGATTAAGTCGGACCCGCAGATGTGAGCCCAAACTCCGAACCTCGGTGACTTGCCGATACACTGCTCCTTGAAGTTACTTGAGTTCAGTACAATTTCGGCGGGTACAACACCATCGGCAAAGATCTTTTGCCGGTTATAGACGTCATCGATGAATAAATTCAGTGCGCGACTCCGCTGTTCAAGGCCCTTTCGCACTTTGTTCCATTCGCGTGCCGTGATCACTCTAGGTATTAGATCAAAAGGCCACGCCCGGTCGATGTTGCCAGCCTCACTGTAGACGGTAAAAGAGATGCCCATCTCTCTAATCGCTAGTTCCGCAGCCGCTCTACGGGCATCGAGATCCTCTCCGGAAAGATTCTCGAGCAGGCGCACCGCAGGCCGGGCCACCTGCCGCGGCGTCCCCTTCGGGGTGACCAGTTCGTCGTAATATTCACGAGCCGGGTACTTTTTCCATCGATTCTTCATAAACTCTTTCGCCCGCTGTATGGATTCGACCGGCAGCTAAGTCGACTCGACTTTCCAGCCCCACCAAGTGGAGCCCAATGACCCTGAACAATCAACACCAGCAACGACAGCAACGACAGCAACGACAGCAACGACAGCATTGAGCAAGCTTCATCACGATCACGATCACGATCACGATACGCAATGGTACCCGAGACGCGCCGGTATTGAGTCTTCTGTTGATTGCCTGCGAATATCCATAAAGAATTAGGCCCAGCAGGCTCGCAACAAGAGTCGAGTGAGCCGTGCGATCCAGTTGTGAGATGATGACTGCGTTGAAACCACGAGGAGTTGCTATGGAAATTTCTACGATCGTATTTTGGATAGTGCTGCTCGGGCTCGTTTTCTATGTCATCAACATCTACAACACGCTTGTGAAACTCAAGAACCGCTTTGAAAACTCGTTCGCGCAGATCGAAGTACAGCTGAAGCGACGCTACGACCTAATTCCAAATCTCGTCGAAACGGCCAAAGCTTACATGGCTCACGAAAGAGAAACGCTCGACGCCGTTGTCACCGCGCGCAATGAAGCGGCGGCGGTGCTTAAGGCTCTAGCAGATGGCGGAGAGGGCGCGAACCTTTCAAGTCTGGCAAGTGCGGAGAATTCTCTCCAAGGCGCTCTAGGCAAACTAAGTGTAACTATGGAAGCGTACCCAGATCTCAAAGCGAGCGAGAACATGCAGCAGCTTACAGAAGAGCTCACGAGCACAGAGAATCGGGTGTCGTTTGCTCGCCAGGGATTCAATGACGCGGTGATGGCATACAACACGTATCGACAGAGTTTCCCTCCTGTCGTGTTGGCCCCCACTTTCGGCCACCCCACCGACGCCGAACTTTTGGAGTTTGACGATTCCGCACAGATACAGGCGGCGCCTAAAGTGAGTTTTTAGCTAGCAGAGATTGCCTGAATTCACGGTGCACTGGCGCTTTTGTCGCTGCCGCTGTCGCAGGCCGATGCTGCCATCCGTGAAACCAGCCGACACTAGATGCCATCAAGCAGTTTTGCGACCACGTCTTCGAGCTACCTTACCTACGTACTCGCCGGTTTCATATTCTGTTCACCGGACGAATGGCGCCCGATCGAGCCTCGTACGATTGGACGTGATTCTTGCTTGGACGACAGCGGCTGATTGAGAATGGATTTTTTCGCGCAGCAGGATCGTGCCCGGCGTAATACGCGGCTCCTCCTACTTTTTTTCATGCTGGCGATCGCCGTACTGGTTTTGCTGACCAACGCCCTCGCGGCGGCGTTTTATTGGATTAGCGGTGAGTACAACGTGTACGCCGGCGGAACAGGCTGGGCGGGTTTTCTGGCCCAGTTCTCCTGGGAGCGCTTTGCCACAATTTCGTTTTTCGTCACCAGTGCTGTCGGAGTGGTATCAATGATCCACTGGGTTCAACTAGCCGGTGGAGGTAAGGCGGTCGCAGAAAGTGTCGGCGGTCGACAAGTCGTGGCGGGCAGCGACGATTTCGATGAGCAACGGTGTCACAATATCGTTCAGGAGCTTGCTCTCGCCGCCAACATGCCGGTCCCGGCGCTTTATGTTCTGCCGGATGAACGCGGTATCAATGCATTTGCCGCTGGAACGCAAACAACCAATGCCGTTGTTGCAGTGACAAGGGGTGCTCTACGACAGCTCAACCGCGAAGAAATGCAGGGCGTCATTGGCCATGAGTTCAGTCACATTCTCAATGGAGATATGCGATTGGGTATTCGGCTGGCCGCTTTACTCAAAGGCATCACTTTTGTTGGCGATGTTGGGCACATGCTGTTACGCGCGGGAAGTTACAGCAGTGGTTTTAGCAATCGGCGTAACGACAGCAGCGCGGCGCTGCCGCTAATCGGACTTGGGCTTTTGCTCGTGGGGTCGATTGGTGCTTTTGCAGCTGGCTGCATAAAAGCGGCCATCAGTCGCCAGAAGGAATATCTGGCTGATGCCAGTGCCGTCCAGTTTACCCGCGACAGCCGTGGAATCGCAGATGCTCTGAAGGTGATAGGGGGATTTATCCCGGGATCGCTCGTCCATGCGGCGCGAGCACAGGAGATGTCGCATATCTACTTTGGCGAGGTGACGCACAGCATCTGGAATACCTTCTCTACCCACCCCCCTCTGGAAAAGAGAATCCGGCGGCTCGACGGCGACTGGGATGGCCAGTTCATCGAGCGACGAGAACATCACTACAAAAGTGCTCCCGACACCGAGGCCGAGATGGCCGCCGGCGTTGGTCGCGAAGCTCTGACGCTAGCGGCGCTTGCAAGCATAAGCGCGGCTGGCGCCACAACGAACCAGCCTTTGTCGAGTACTTCTGCGAGTATTGGTGCGGAAGGCTCAAGAACCGAAGATGGCTCCCCGAGCATTCCCAATCAGCCGCAGCTAGAGCTTAAGTCGCTCGTGGAGGATCCTCTAGGCGCCGAGGCCCTGATTTTTTCGCTGTTGATGGCTCGAGATCCGTCGCAACAGGCGGCGAGCCTCCAGCTATTAGAGGAGAAGGCAGCCCGGGGTGTTTCGGACCAGGTGCAAGACGTGCTGCCCGCGGTATCCCACTTGGAGCCAGGGCAGCGTTTTCCTCTTGTCGCCTGCGCAATTCCAACTCTGAAGATGATGTCGACTCCGCAATACCGGCAGTTCAAATCGACCCTGCTGGCCTTGATTCGTGTCGACCAAACCACCGACCTGTTTGAGTGGTGCCTCTTTCAGTTGGTACGCCACCACCTGGATGGCGAGTTTCTGCAAGTACGAGAGTCACGTCCCCGTATTGCCCATTTGGCGAAGGCGCGTGCTCCGCTTCGTATTGTCCTGTCAGTGTTGGCGCACCAGGGCGAGGGTGACAGCAATAAGGCATTTGCTGTTGCAGCCGAGACGCTCGATTTGCAGGAACTGACGCTGCTGCCGCTCGAGGAGTGCGCGATTGCCGATTTCTCACGCAGCGTTCATTCGCTCGCCGACTGCTATCCGCTGCTGAAGCCACGTATATTGAAGGCGATGGCCTTGGCGGCCGCAGACGACGGTGCCATATGTCATCGCGAGATAGAGCTCGTGGTCGCTGTCGCCGCAGTCATGGACTGCCCCGTACCGCCAGACTTCGACCTAGCTGTCGATTTGCGACCAACTTAACAACACGGTTTCCTGACACGCTTGAAGCGCGAGGCGAGGCGTCCACCCGATCATGCAAAACCGCCCATACTTCTCTTACGCATTTGTCCTGATCAAAGCGTTTGTTAAGCTGATAGCGTATCGAGCAGCGAATGCGGGAATGGATTCCGGCAATCGTAGCTTTCGTCTTCGCAGCGCACGCACTGTGAAGGCCAGCAAACGAGGGTAATGCCTCAAAAAAAGCGGCATTTTCTATCGGGATCACCGAAGTCACGGAAAGTGTTTGAGATTCACTTGTCGGGCAAGGAGGCTACGGCATATGAAGGACCACTTCACTGGGGAGTCAGTCCCCGGACATTTCTATAAGCACCCTGCATTTAATACCGCATCTAATACCGCATCGAGCAAACGCACTGCGTTCAAACCGACTAGACCGCGCCGCTATCTGGCTCCGACGCATGTGTCTCACGAACGCTCTGGCGAAACCCACGGCCCTGAGTCGTGTAAATCAACGACAGAAGCAATCTGTTATGTGCG
>JBCCNK010000144.1:0-8584 GCA_039025875.1 Pseudomonadota bacterium | reverse complement strand
CTTTGCCCACTTGATGCGTCAGGAGCAGGCGTACACAGATCAACTGGTTGACGCTGTCAGCCAAGTCAACCGCGATCACAACCTGTCAGTTCGCATACCGGAAAGCGCAACGAACGACTCAGGCCGGGCGTTCAACAGACTGTTGAGTGATGTTGAACAGTTGATCAGTGAATTAGCTGGAGCGAGCGGTCAGCTTGGAACAGTATCGGAGCAACTGAAAAGCAGCAGCGACGATGCAACACAATCCTCGGAGAATCAGCACCGAGCGGTCAGCGACGCTTCCGATGCCATGGTGGAGCTTACCGCCACCATTGAAGCCGTGTCTCAAAATGCTCAGCAGACCGCCGAAGTCACCGCCGAAGCTGACATACAGGTGAGAACAGGAGAAGAGCGGGTCGCCGTTGCGATCAAAAAGACCCATACACTGGTATCGGGAATGGAGGAAGCGAACAAATCCATCGAAACGCTGAGCGAACGAGTGTCGAGTATCGGCGCTGTCGTCGACGTGATCCGCGACATCTCCGAGCAAACCAACCTGTTGGCATTGAACGCTGCGATCGAAGCCGCCCGCGCCGGCGAGCATGGGAGAGGCTTTGCGGTGGTTTCTGATGAGGTCAGGGAACTCGCACAGCGAACCCGCTCATCCACCGAAGAAATCCAGGACATCATCGAGTCGCTGCAGAAAACAACCAACACGGCGGTCTCGCATATCAATCAGGGGCGCGAGGCAAGCGAGAGGACCGCCGAGGCAATGAATTCCGCCGATGAGTCCTTCAAAGGTATCTCCGAGATCGTTCAACGGATTAACGAGATGAGTGCGAGCAATGCCAGCAGCACAGAACAGCAAAGCGCCTCGATCAAAGGCATAACCGAGAACATCGGTCGCGTCTCGGAATTCAGCGTGGGCTCGGTTGATAACGCGCAGAAGGCTCAATCAGCTGCAACGGAGCTCGCGGAACTCGCCGGGACCCTGGAATCCAAAATACGCCGCTACACTCGCTGAGGGACTTTTGTTGAGGTCGCGCGGCTACAGCCCGGCTGCGCGTCCCTTCAGATAAAACGCAAAGGCCATAGCGCTACCCAGGATCGGCATCACAATTCCGAATTCATCGATGTACAGATGCGTCTGATCGCCGCGTACGGTCAGCGGTGTGAACACACGCTGGATAAACAAGTTATGGCTGGCGTGTAAGACCGCAGCGGGCCAAAGACTGTTGGACCGAAACGTGAAATAGGCGTAGACGATGCCCTGGGGGACAATGGCCATGGTAAAAATGAACAGCTGGAGAAGAAAACTCCCCTCACCTGCGTTGTAGTCGGTGAACAGGATTGCCGGCCAGTGCCAGATCGCCCACAACAGCCCCGACACGAGTCCAACCGCGCCAAACGGCATTACCTTGCGCAGTTCCCAGATTAAGAAACCCCGCCAGCCGACCTCCTCTCCGAGCGCCCGAGCCAGCGAACTGACCATACCCACAGTTGCCAGCATTGCGACGAAGGCAATCGATGAGTAAACGGAAGCGTCGTCACGTCCTAGTAGCTGCAGACTCCAATCAGCCAGTGTTTGCTCATTTCCAAAACCCGAACCGCCCAGACCTAGCGTCCACACCGGCAGGTAGATCGCGAGCCCATAGGCAACTGGCAGTAGCCAGGCAAGAAGAATCCAATGCCAGGCACCCCACTGCCAAGGTAACGACGCAACCGGACGCCTCAGCACAACGCAGGTCAGAATGGCCGCCAGGCCCGGAGACCACATCACTCCCGTAACCAGCAAAGCGGGCGTCGCACCCTGATAGGCCATCAAACCGCCGAACAGGCCAGTCAATCCGAGTGTAAACGCGACAAACCAGGCGATCGTGATCCAGGCCGAGGTACCAGACTCATCCAGGCGATGGACGAAGGCCGGTGATCCGCTCATGTCTCGTCCCGGGTAGCTGGCAGTGCACGCAGGATGATCTCACCGAAGAAATCATCGCGCTCACTGGCAGACATCGGTTTGAGAAACGTGGCTCTGGAAAGACCGTTCGCGATGAGGAGGTCCGCGAGTCCATGTGCCACGGCCCAAGCCGCGAATACATCGGTCATCGCTGGCGCATCGGTGTTCGGATCGCTGTGGGTGATGGAGCGTATGTGCTCGACCAGCTTTTCGAAGGCTGCATCCGCACCCTGAACTAAATCCAGGTTCGACTTGTCGGGACGACCCGACGAGAACATCAGCCGAAAGAGTGAGGGATTGTCGACAGCGAAGTCGATATAGCCGAGGCCCGAGGCTACCAGTTTAGCCTTTGGATCATCTGCTGCCTCGCTCTCGCGCCGATTTTGAGCGGCAATAAAACGCTGATAACCCCGCGCAGCGATTGCGGTGAGAAGGCCGCTCACATCCGTGAAGTGGTGGGCTGGCGCGCCGTGGCTTACGTCGGCGCGCTTCGCGACTCCTCGCAGGGAAAACCCTTCGAAGCCTTTGGCAGCGAGTTCAAGCTCGGCTGCATCCATCAGCGCACGCTTGAGATCCCCATGATGGTAGGAATGCCGGTTTCGGGTGCGGGCTTGAGAATCGCGTTTCATGAGACAAGGTTAGACGATAATCTAGACACTGTCTAATTCAACGGGCCCGAGGGTAAACTCTCAACCAGCCCGCAATAGATGATGAGTGATCTACTTAAGGGGTTTAGCGAAGGATACTGAGCCCAGAACATCGATCTGCACTAGTGCTAGCCGGCAGTAATCGATGGGGTCAGAGAGAGACGGCGGGCACACATCCGTCTGCGGCCCGCCGGGATTGAGTCAGTACTTAAACTGCTTTACCAGTGCGTCAAGGTCTGCCGCTCGCTGAGCGAGTTGCTCCGACGACATCGACACGTCATTGGCTGCTTCAGACGAGACATTACACAGGTCCTGTATACCGGCCACGGTCTGGGCTATCTCCGTGCTTGCCTGTGCCTGCTGATCCGTCATAGCCGCCATGCCCTCGGCCATCGAGAGCACCGCCGAAGATTCGCTCACAATGCCGTCAAGCGCGCCCCCGGCAGATCCGACAAGCTCAACACCCCCGTCGACCTTTTGCCGAGACTCCGACATTCGATCACTGGCCGTTTTGGTTCCTGTTTGAATGTCGGTGATGGAACTCGCAATCTCTTCCGTTGCCGTTTTGGTTCGATCAGCAAGTTCCCGAACTTCGTTGGCAACGACGGCAAACCCGCGCCCGTGCTCGCCAGCACGAGCCGCTTCGATCGCGGCGTTCAACGCCAGCAGGTTGGTTTGCTCCGCGATATCGTTGATCACCTCAATGACTTGACCAATCGTCTGGCCCTTGTCTCCAAGCTCGGATACCACCAAATCAGACTCGCTAACACCGGTCGAAATCTCCTGCATCTGCTTAACAACCTTGGCGACAATGCCGACGCCCTGGCGTGCGTTCTCTTCGCTTTTACGCGAAGTCTCGGCCACGCTGGCTCCCTTGGCTGCGATGTCGGATATAGACGCCGACATCTTGTCGACGGCAGAGGCAACTTGAGCCGTTTGATCCAGCTGCGATGCAGCACCGCCCTCGATCTGTTTGGCTTTTGCCGAAAGCTCGCCCGACGCCCGCGCCAGGCTCGCCGCGCCTTCGGCAACACTGCCAATCGTTCCTGACAGCTTGTTGAGCAGGCGGTTGTAAGCCTGAGCGATCTGACCGAACTCGTCTTCAACTCGATCATCCATGCGAACGGTAAGGTCTGACACTCCGTCGGCCGTAGTTACCGAGGAGATTTGCGATTCGATCTGACAGATACGGCTCGTGATCGATGTAGTCATAAAAGTACCGACCGCGCCGCCGAGAACTAAAGCACCCACCGCGAGACAGATCACCAGCAAAGTAAACGAAGAGGCAATATCGGTAACGCGCGCACCGAGGGTCTGGTTTTTAGCCTCCTCCATATCGATGTACACGTTGATAGAAGCCAACCAGTCCACAAAAAGCGGACGTGCGAGCTCGAGAGCCTGGTAGGCATCACTGGACGCGGGATAGATTTTGGTGCCGTTGATGATGCGTTCAACCAGGGGCAGAGTTGCGGCTTCTATTTCGTTAATGCGGTCGTACGCTTTGATCTCACCGTCATCCGGAAAGGCAGCCATGAGCTGATTCATAGTGACGCGCGCCTCGTCATAGGCGCCTTCCAACTGTCGAATTTCGGACACTGCTTCGCGGACAAGGCTCGGTTCCTCGAGCAGAATCAGATCGCGAATAAGAATAGAACGATCGTGGACGCTGCCTCTGAAGTTAATGGCCTGGCGCTGTTTGGTGCTGTTCACTTCGTTGATTTGAGTGAGTGCTTGACTCATATCGTTTACCCGGAAGCCGGCCACGGTTAGCGATACAAGCATCAACAGCAACAGCAAACCCACGGTGGCTGTCAGACGAGAACGAATGGTCTTTAAATTCATCGGATGTCTCCTTACTTCCGGATACGAATGTCCATCCAGAATGCCGGATGGGGTTGTAGAACGGATATGCACGTCGAGCAGCAAGGCCCGACGGTAAGCAGACGGGGGTAAACGGGTAGCGCCAGGGTTCAGGCGTTCTTTAGCCTTGGACTTGTACAAGAGATTAACGGCCCCGCGATCGCCCGGTCGTTTTCGACACAACTCAATCAGGCATTTTTGCGTGCTCACTATTTTTGCGTACTCACTAAAGGGCAAGCATCACAAAAGCGATTGAATGTCCGCTTTTGGTGCCAGCAGAACTCCTGATTTCGACGAATCGGCCGCTGACCTACGAAGGTAAAAGGAGTGAGGCAAATGGCGTTCAGCCATCCGACACTACATGCTACGTGCGCAACGGCTTGATCTAGACACGCTCCTGGAGGCGATCGACCGCTTAGACTCGGTGTTCGCGCTCTATGACCGTGACTTTAGGCTTATTTTTGCCAACAAGGCCGCTACGAACGCCTGGCCCGAGTTGTACGCGGCTCTGGCACGCGGGCTGCCCCAGTATGAGGCGATATGCTCTGAAATCCGTCAGCAGCTCCCGGACGCGACAGAGGAAGAGATCCTGAAGGCCACCGACTACACGGTGGCGGGCGTCAACTCCCACAAAGCCAGCGAGATAACCGCGCGAGGCGGCCGAGTCTTTCGTACACTGCACGAAAGACTCGGTGACCGGGGTATCGTCGGAATCGGCGTAGACCTAACAAATCTCAGGAAGAATCAGAAAAAGCTCGAAGCACTCGCCGTAGAGAATCACCGACTCGCAAACATCGACGAACTCACGGGTCTCGCCAATCGACGGAGCTTTCTTCGCGAGCTTGACTCGCTGCTGGAGAGCAATGTCCAACGATTTTCGCTGGGGATTCTTGACCTCGACGGATTTAAACCCGTCAATGACGCCTATGGCCACCCAGTCGGAGATCGGTTGCTGGCTGAGGCCGCCACGCGTGTGAAAGAAGTGGTCGGCGAACAGCGAATGATCGCGCGCCTGGGCGGCGACGAATTTGCCTTTCTTTACGACGGCGCCGCTACGGACGAGAACCTCTCCAAGGCCGCGACGCGGCTCTGCGCGAGTTTAAGCCAGGCTTATAGGATTGATGACAAGCATTTGTCGGTAACCGCGAGCATAGGACTTGCAACGTTCCCCGATGCTGGGACTGACCGCTCCTCATTGCTAACTCGGGCGGACTACGCGCTTTATCAGGCAAAACAGGCAGGCAAAGGTCAGGTTGTCTCCTATTCGAGCGAGCACGACCAGCTGCTTCATCAGGAGGCGAGTCTGGAACTCAGTTTCCGCAGAGCCAATTTCGCGAAAGAAATGGACGTCGAGTTTCAACCGTTGCTGGAAGCAGAGACAGGACGCGTCGTCGTCATGGAGTCTCTCGCTCGCTGGAACTGCCCGACGCATGGCCGCGTGGCTCCGGACCAGTTTATCCCGCTGGCGGAAAAAACCGGACGAATCGGTTCTCTCTCTCAAGTGCTTCTCGAGAAAGCGCTTCTAGTCGCAAAACGCTGGCCGCGCGAGTACTCGCTCTCTTTCAATCTATCGAGCCTAGAACTCACAGATCGCCAACACGTGGAGGCCCTTGTGGAGCTGGTCAGAGCTTCCGGCGTGGCGATTGAGCGGGTAATATTTGAGGTCACCGAACGGGCGTTCACGAAGGATGCAGAATCCATTGTGGCGGCACTTGAGCTGCTCCGCAGCCACGGACTGCGCGTCGCCCTCGATGACTTTGGAAGCAGTCAATCGAACCTTGGATCCATAGCACAGATGCCGCTGGACATCGTAAAGGTCGATGGCGCTTTTCTTGAAAACGTTCAGGCCGCGGACACGCGCATAGCGCTTCTGAAGACTGTGTGCGACCTGTGTCGAACCCTTGGCATTGAAACTGTAATCGAAGCCGTAGAAACCGAATTCCAGCACCGACAGGCAAAACTGGCCGGGGCGAACCTAGTACAAGGATTCTTTTGCTGCCCGCCTCTCACAAGTGGCGGTACGTTCCAGATAAAAGACAGCGCCCGAAAGCGCTCCTAACGCGACGCTGCTCACAGCATTCTCGCTGGCCAAGTTGCCCCTCCGGCAGGCACCAAGATTCAGGCAGATCGCCGGGGTAATCAGCACTTATTGCATCATAAACCGATAGCTTTTCTAGCTTTCAGGAAGTGTGAGCTAGCTGTCACGACTCTGGCAACAGAACCACTCAAGAGGATTAACACCGCACAATCTCATTCCAAGCCAATTCTGGGATCCAGGCGTTTGCAGCTTTGATCAAGACCAGCCGAGCATGAACTGCCAAAAGCACCCCGCCTACCCTCCGGTGAGCAGAAATTGATCTCTTTGCTGGCTCAGAATAAAAGCTTCGGCGGCCGGGTGAACTTTTTGACGCTGACAGGCTTCACGAGCCAGAGAGTAAGGGGCAAACTGCAATACCCCAGGTAGAGGATCATCTTTCAATGGCTGAACTCCTTTCAAACGCTGCCACAACTTCCAAATCAAGTGCCATGGACGTCTCGCCGCGGATCGTATGGGTACCTCTGATCGCTGCCCTTTTTTTAATTGTTGGTTGCGCCCCAGCTCCGACCGAGTCCGTTGACCCGGAGTTCGAACGCTTGTCCGCCCGCGCTGAACGGGTCGAAATTATCAGGGATGACTTTGGCGTACCGCATATTTACGCAAAGACGGACGCCGACGCGGTGTTTGGTCTGCTCTACGCTCAGGCGGAAGATGATTTTCCAAGAGTAGAACGGAACTACTACTGGGCAATAGGTCGGCTCGCCGAGGCGGAAGGTGAGGACGCGCTGATGAGTGACCTTCGCGCCCAACTCTACATGACTACCGAAGAAGCCATCGCGGCGTATGAGTCAGCTCCAGCGTGGCTCAAGTCACTGTGCGACGCATTCGCCGATGGGCTCAACTACTACCTGGCGACTCATCCCGATGTAAAGCCAAAAGTAATAAGCGAGTTTGAGCCCTGGATGCCCATGTTCTTCTTCGAAGGTTCGATCGGAGGAGATATCGAGCAAATACCCTTGGGTGGCATTCGCAGTTTCTACGGAAAAAGCAACGACGATTCCGTAGCAAGCGTGGTCACGCTTGAGCCAACTGACTGGGAACCGCGCGGTTCCAATGGCTTTGCCATCAGTGGCGAACACACGCGATCAGGCAATACGATGCTCCTCATCAACCCGCACACTTCCTTCTACTTTCGCGGCGAGGTGCACGTGGTTAGCGAGCAAGGACTAAACGCCTACGGCGCAGTGACCTGGGGCCAGTTTTTTGTGTACCAGGGATTCAACGAGCACACCGGGTGGATGCATACCTCTACTCGCGTCGACTTCATTGACGAATTTATCGAAGATGTGTTCGAAGAAGATGGCGAGCTTAAGTATCGCTACGGTGATGAGGTTCGACCGGTCGGAGTTCGAGAAGTAAGTTTGAAGTACCGTAGCGCCAGCGAAAAAGGCGGTGGCTTAGCAGAACGGAGCTATACGACTTACCACACGCACCATGGGCCCATTACCCACAGCATCGATGGGCGATGGGTCGCTACCAAGATCAACTGGGATCCCGTCAACGCCCTCCGCCAATCCTATCTGCGCAGCAAACAGGATGGACACGAGGGGTTTCGGGAAATGATGGACATCCGGACTAATTCTTCGAACAACACTGTGTACGCGGATTCCGGCGGCAACATCGCTTACTACCACGGTAACTTTGTGCCGCGAAGAGACCCCAAATTTGACTTTAGCCAACCCGTAGATGGAAGCGATCCGGAGACTGACTGGCAAGGCCTTCACACGGTGGAGGAAGTGATCACGGTGCTCAATCCCGAAAACGGTTGGCTACAGAACTGCAATTCGACCCCATTCACCGCCGCGGGCAGTTTTAGTCCCAAGAAGGAAGACTATCCCCGCTACATGGCCCCTGATCCCGAGAATTTTCGCGCCGTGCACGCCCTGGCGCTGCTTGAAGATATCGACGATGTGACGCTGGACGGGTTGATTGAGCTTGCTCATGACACGCGTTTGCCGGCATTCAACGCTCTAATTCCCGGGCTTATCGATGCCTTCGATCGCCAGAGTGTAAGCACCGAAAGTCTTGCAGCCGCCATCGACG
>JBCCNK010000143.1:0-8636 GCA_039025875.1 Pseudomonadota bacterium | reverse complement strand
TCATAGGCGTACACCGCGCGGCCGCGGCCGGCCCCGAGCCGGCGGGCGACGCGCCGGTCGAGGCCGCGGAAGACCGCGTCAACGCTGAAGCGGCCCGTTTCGTGAGTGGTCAAAGCGCTGAGGCCGAGTCTGTTCGCGGCGATCCGGCCCAACTCGCGAAAAGGCTTTTGGCGTGTTTGGCGGCGGACGTCTTCGGCGAAGCGTCGCCGGTTGAACTCTTGTCCCAATCGGGTGCGGGCTAGGGCGGACCATAGCCCGCTGTTGAACGCAGCGACCGACGTATGGAACTCATCCAGCAGTCCCTCTCGGGCGACGCCCTCCAGTACGGCACGGCTGTTGGCATTACCTAGGGGATGATTGAAAATTAGTTTTGGTTTTTCCAAGCTTATTGCCGGACGATTGTTTCAGGCGAGGTGTTGCTTCCATTGTTCGCCAACCGCTGAAGCAGAAAAGAACTTTCTATAATATTCGGTTTGTGCAACACCGGATATCTTCTGCGAGCGAATACCGCGAGCCAATTCCAAAATCGCTTTTTTTAGTTGATTCGAATCAAAATTTTTTGGTAGCAACACCGTTGATTCGGTGTCGCAGGCAATATCTCGAACGCCTCCGCGGTCGCTGGCGATCCATGGCTTCCCTGCGCTCATGACCTCCAAGAGGCTGATCGGTAGCCCTTCAGGGTGGGTCGAAGCCAGGATGAAAGCGTCGAGTGAGTCGACCACTTTTTGGAGTTCATCGTTTCCGTGGAAAGAGCCATGGAAAGTCACCCGAGGAAACTGATGGAAATAATGCCGGTCGTATGTATCCTCTGCTCCCCAGAAATGAAATTCGATCCCACCTAACGCTTCATCTTGGCTCAGGCTACACAAAAGCTCGATGCCTTTTTCCTTGATGAGCCGCCCGTAGTATCCAAAGGTTAAGGCGCGGTCTATTGGCGCATTCTTGTGTCTATATTCGAGCCCGCGTGAAAAGCAGGGGATGACTTTGATCGGCCGTTGAAGAGCCGTAGAGATATCGTCAGCATTATTCTGTGAACACGCGATCACGGAATCGGCCGTTTGCATTGCACGCGAATAGGTTTTAGGCCATGTTGCGCGGTCTTCTTGGTCACCTGAGGTGTGGTGGTGATGCACCCACTTTCGACGATTGACGAGTAGATTGGCGACCCAGCCTATCGTCGCTCCTTGCCCGTTGGTGTAAAGCGTGTCATACCGCCGACGGTTTGCCAAGAGGATGGTCAGCCACAGCCAAGGCAATCGGACCCATCGGTTTTTGCCACGGTAAAAGGATACTCTTCGACACGCTTCCCTTAGTTTTTTCTCGTTATCGCTATCAACGAAACCAGCTGGAGAAATCAAATCAACTTCAACACCTGTGGCGGAAAGATTGAAACAGAATTGCTTGACGTGGCTTTCGATGCCACCCGTCGCAAGGAGCTGTGTGCAATAGAGTAATACCTTAGCCACTTTGTGCTGCGCCGTAGATATACCGGATATTTTGTGGGGCGCCGGGCAGGTGTTTGCCAATAGCCACGGCTGCTCCAAAGGCGGTAGCAGACATGATGGATCGCGCTTTGATCCACCTGTACCGAAGCTTGCGCATGTCACGAACCGCGTTAGACCCGCAATCGACCGAGTCCTTGACGATCTCCGAGATAAAACTTCGGTGTCTATCCAGCGCTTTCTGGTTTACGCTAGGGCTGGGGGGCACCTTGAACTCACGGATGCGTTCGAAAGATATGATATTCGTGAAACGGCGTAAGGTTTCTAGCCTGGGATCGCTAGGATTAGGGTGGATGGGGATGACCGGTAGCCCCATGCCTAAACAGGGCAGAGCGCAGTGGATTTTGGTCGTGATGATCAGCTTGGCTCGGTGGTAAGACTGTAAAAGGCTGAGCAGGTGGTCTTCGGCGTTATTGGCATATTCCTCGAACTCTCCTTTTGGATCGGGCGGGTCGTGGGTCACGCGAACCAATTTGCAGCCGTAGAGGCTTTCGAGTTTCTTTTGGATTTCGTCGGGAACACCGTGATCGACACCGTCTACCAGTAAAATCTCTGCGTTGGTATCCCCGTGGGGGTCGGCGTGGACTCTTGCCGTAATGGTGAGGCAGCCCGAATAATAGGCGGGGATGCCCCAGCCCAGGAATAGCTTTAGGGTCTTGCGGTCGCGACAGCCAACAGGCGAATGCTTACGGAAGTGTCGGCGGATATTCGTATCGCGAAGCATAGCCGAATCTGCAATGTGTACTGCGACATACAAAGGGCTGATGTTATCTGGCGGCGGAAAGTGGTCAAAATTGTGCATGTACCAACCGTTCGCAACCAAAAGCCCCGATTCATTTACTCCCATCGAAGCAAGATTTTCACGATCAACGACCGAGCGGTTGGCTTCCGGCAGAAAGCGTTTCGCGACATACCCTTGCAGGACATCACCGATGTTGTTGCGCAATAGCCCTTCGATTTGGTAAAAGTTATTCATGCGTAACGTATCCGCTTCGCAAAAGATCTACTTATCATCCTCGAACAAAATCCTTTGTGAAGACCGGCCAAGAGATGCGGGAGATGTCTGGCAAAAATTTTTAACCGTACGGGATTAGAAAGGCAGCGTATAAGGCCTGGAATCAAGCGGTTGCCGATCAGAAGTGATCTTCCTGTCACAGCACTAGCGACCCATCCGTTCTGAAATCGCGAAACGACATATGCGCTGTTGTACGTAGTGTCAAGGGCGAATTGGCTAAGTGCTTCGAGGCGATTGTCGTTGTCTTTACGCTCGGCGACGTGGTGAAGGAGCCAGGCTTCTTTGATGAAATGGAGTTCCATATTCTGGGATTTGATGCAGTGGGCGAGGCTGTGCTCCCACCCGACTTGTGCCCCGCTTCCGCGCAAACCTTGTCCGATTTCCAGGCCATCGAGGAGGTTAGAGCGAAAGCTCATGTTCACACCCTTGAGGATGTCTACCATTAAATACGGCTCTGTGATGGGGCAGTGATGATTTCCGTAGAATTTACCACTCCGAGAAAAGCTACCGATTTTACTTGCGGTCGGCGGATTTCGGAGACTTTCTTTGCTTAGTTGTAGCCGGTCTTGCCCGCCCACTCCTCCGCATTCGGGATGCTGGTCGAAGTGATCGATAATGGCCTGAATCCAGTGGCTTGGGGCTTCAGCGTCGTCGTCGGTGAAGCTGACGTAGTCGCCTTGAGCAGCCCGCAACCCCGTATTAAGTGCGTGGACAACGCCGGGTTGATCCACGTCAATAATCTTAAAGCGATGGTCGCTTTGGGTGAATCCGGACGCGCAAGTTCGGGTTTCTTCGTCGTCCACCCTCGATACGATCAGTACTTCGATGTGAGGGTAGGACTGGTTAGAAAGCGCGTGGAGACACCTTGCCAGATTCTCAGGACGCTTGTACGAAGGCACAACAACACTAACTAGTTTGTTCGCGGTCGCTGACTCAGCCTCTGTAGGCGCCGTTAGTGTTATTGTACTGGAGGTCATCGACCGAGCTTGTGATGTTTGGATGGGATGACGGCACGCATTCTTGACTCGTAGGCGGTCAATGACATAACTCTATTGCTCCCCTAGAAGGCCTGGGGCGTAAATTAGTTGATCCGAGACCAAAAGCGATCGCGAATCCCATCAATCATGAACGATTTTCTCCCCAATGAAAGTGCGTTATTGGTCACTCGTTCTCGTTGTGAGTAGGCTGCTTGAAACGCCTTATAGATGTCCTGGGGATCGTTACTGAAGCACGACACGCAAGCGTCGTGTTTCTTCAAGAGTTGATAGGCTGCGGACTCCCGTGGACCGTGGTAGAAGACAGGGAGCCCCGAGCCGAGATATGTGATCATTTTGGTGGAGAGGCTGAATTTGGCAAAGTTGGCGTAGCGAGGATCGATCGAAAGCGGAAGGTAGAGCAGGTCGACCTCCTCCAGGTCTTTAACGACTTCGGATTGCGGGGCGAAGGGGCGGGCTTCCATAGGGGGTGCGCTGGGGTCTTCACATTCCAAGCGTCGACCTCCGCGGACGATGAAGCGTACTTCCCAGTCGGGGTGTTCCCCCTGAAATAATTTGAGTGCTTGCTGCGCGGCGAGGAAATTGGGTTCGTAGGGGACATTGAGACCGCCCGCGAAGTATAGGTTGAGACGCTTCGAAACGACCGGCCGTAGCGCAACTGGCGCCTGGTCCAAGCCGTCGGTGACCATGGTCCAGTCGCGTTGGCCATAACGCCGGTTGTATTCCTCACCGATTTCGGGGCTGATGACAAACCGGTTGGTGGCTCCGTTCCAGACCTCCTGTACCCATTTCTCGATGCTGTTGCGCCAGATATGTCCCTGGAAGAGGTGGCGAACGTCGTCGTGGATCGTGAACGAATAAGGGGTCTCGTTCCGGCGTGCCCAGCGAAAACTGGGCCAGAAGCCCACGCCGTGGGCAATCGAGTGGACGTGACCGGGTTGCTTGGAATTGAGGAAATCTTGGACTTCAGAAGATCTGCGGGCCCAAGTTAAAGGCCATGTCGAATCGGCAAGGCATCGCAGGCGAGATTTTTCCAAGCGGCCCCAAGTTCGACGTTCTTGGATGAAGGTCTCGCACGGTAGAGATTCTGCGGGCGATTCGACACCAAGAATTAGAGTTTCCACGGAATCTCGGTGGCATTCAATTAAACGAGAGAAGATGCGTGAAGAGCCACCGGGCGCTGCCTGACTGAATGGCTGAACAAAAACTACTTTCATGTGATGGAAAATACTCCCTGAGCTAATCGCGTGGATTATGGCCGAGCTATGGCCTACCGAATCTCGATGATCAGGTCTTGTTTCTGTGCCTCTCGCATTAAGGCTGGTGAAAGATATTTGTCGATCTTAGTTATGACCTAACCTTCAACGCCCCTCGGATGACCGGGTAGTACTCCAGTGCAAGCCGTACTGGTCCTGAGAGCAGCCGTGTTTGGTTAGGTGCGCGTCAATTCCTTGACGGATCTCATGTAGAGAGGGCAAATGGACAGGATACAAGTTTTGGGTAACTTCACTGGCTGAAAGCTTATTGCCGCGGTGTAGCAACGGTGCACGATTTTTTGCAAAAACCAGATAATTAATTCGGTCGTTATTGGTCATTTACACAAAAACGAAATCGTCAGTGATCAAAACGTTGTCGGTTTTTCAAGAAACCGCCTTGTTTCGTCTCCGAGGTGGGCGTCGAACTGTTTCGACAGATGTTGGTCGAAGATTTCTTGCCAGGACGAGATCCCTTGGCCCACACGGTGCAGGGCGATCCCTTCCGATTGTTCGAGTCGTCGCATGTTCTCTTTGGTGGAGTTTTGGACGATCTCTTCGATTCGCTGTTCAGAGGTCGGCCAACCGATCAAACCCAGCATCTGCTTCAGGTGCTTCGGGGTGTCCCTGATAAGGTCTTCGTAGCGAACAACCAGTTTGGTTTCACGGGCTTGTGTCCAGCCAGCGACATGCTGATTCCAGCTTGAGGGCCAATGATCGTGGGTGAGGAACTCTTCGAACGACCCGTCGTAGACGCCTTCGGCCTGCTGATATTTCCAATTGGAGAACGTGGCTGGGCGGCCGTCACGGACCAGGTAAATGACGTTGCGAAACGGTTGCCAGTGGGTCAGGTGTGACTTGACGACGTTGGTGCGTTGGCATTCGAACCAGGGCTTTTTCCCGTGCATGTCGGGGATGATTTCGCGGATTCTCTGCAAGTCTTCTTCTTGAAAACCCGGGCGTGCCTGGAGCAGCATGAACCGCACCCAGGTGTTGCCCGAACGGGGATACGAAACAAGAAACACGTCGTTGGGCCTGACGCCGTACCGCCGCTCCCACCACGCGCGGTAAGCGGGACGCAGGCTCGGATAGTTTTGGAGTTGTTTAATCAATCTCATGCGCATGCGACGGTTGGTGACTTGGCGATGTCGGCCGAGCGAAGCCAACCGGGGCGATAGCGTGCGGTTGCCATCGTTAGGATGAACATCAGTAAGCGGGCGCTTGTAGCAGCCGTGCCGATTAGCAAGAGGCCGGTTAGCGTATCCATGGGGGCGAACGCGATCGTCAAAGTTTGCGCGGCAAGAATGCCGCCAATGGTCGCCAACGAAGTCCACCATGCAATCCAGCGACGGTAAGTTACCAAGGTGTAAGCCACACCTGACAAATAGGAAATACCGGCATTTAACGTGACCAGCCATATGACGGTGTATATGTCTTCGTATGACTGGCCGAGGATGAAAACCAAGGCTTCAGGGAAGACAAAGCCGCTCGCCGCGATACTCATCGAAATGATGGCGGCGATTCCTAAAATTCGAGGTACACGTTGCCACAAAGCAGTGGGGTGGAGCTTGGCTACGCCGGGTCCGAGGACCAACTGGTTGAACGCACTTAAAAACATAAGCAGGCGAGAGAGGCGCCCAAGAGCGCCTATAGCGGCGATCTGGCCCGTCGAGCCAAACAATGCCGCCAGAAGAATCACAATCTGGCCTTGGAATGCGCCAAAAATCACATTGGGCAGTCTTGGCATGGTAAAGTGTAGTAACTCTTGTTGCTCATTCTGACAAGAAAATTGCGGTGTTTTGATCAGCTTGTTTCCTTCGTGTCGGGTGCCGTAGAAACTGATCGCGAGTCCGGCAACTGTGATGAACGTAACGATCGAAAGGCTGAGATAGCCGGTTACATAAGCTAGACCAGTGAGGAGTAACCGCGAAGACTCGCTGGCCCAGGACCAACGGAAGATACGCCCGAGGGCTCGGTTCATTTGGAGCGGGCTTTGGTATAGATCAGTTTGAGCGATGAAGAAATTAGCGGCAAGTAGGCACGCGATTAAGAAAACCAGTTGAGACCCGGTGATTTCGATTTTACTTCCGGTGTACCATAAAAAGCTGACGCCAATCGGGCTCGTCGCCGTTAAAATCCATAGGCGTAAGCGGAGTGCAGCATACAGGTAGCGGCCCATGACCGAAGGTTCGTTGACGCGGGGGCCGACACAAGCCATCAGCGCCGGGCCTAAGCCGAAGCCAGCGATCTGAGAGGTGAAACCCATCGCTCCGGTGAAGACCGCGTAGACGGCGAATTCGGGGATTGAAAGCCACCAGATAAGGATGAGGCCGTTTGCAGCTTGCAGTGCTTGCAGGCCCGATTGACCGAGAGTAAATTTCTGAATGAGGCGAATCATTTTTTAGTAAGCCGCTCACAGTGGTCGCGATCACGTTCGAATGAACTGGACCAAGTTTTCGAGCTTGGAAGGTTTGATAGGCCAAGAGCAGGTGGCCTTCAGGCTGTAGCTGACAGTCACAAACCAAACGCCTTCAGACCATGGCGGGTTCAATTGCGCAATTCCCAGGCACTCACGATCTGTTCGATCGTTTCGCTGAGGGTCACGTTGATGTCCCATCCAGGGTAATGCTGTCGCATCTGCGAAAGATCTGAGTAGTAGCAGATATGGTCTCCGATGCGGTTATCGTCCAAGTATTCGTACTTCTGAGGTTTACCGGTAATCTCTTCGGTGATCTGGAATGCTTCAACGATGGAGCAGCTGTTGGCCTTTCCACCACCGATGTTGTAGACCTCGCCGCAGCGCGGGGCTTCGATAAAGGCGTGGATAAAGCGGGCGACGTCGAGGCTGTGGATGTTGTCGCGGACCTGCTTGCCTTGGTAGCCGAAGATGTTGTATTGCCGGCCTTCCAGGTTGCATTTGACCAAGTAGGAAAGAAAGCCGTGGAGCTCCACCCCCGAGTGGTTGGGGCCCGTCAGGCAACCCCCGCGGAGGCAACACGAGGGCAGATCGAAATAGCGCCCATACTCCTGGACCATCACATCCGCTGCGACCTTGGAAGCGCCAAACAGCGAGTGCTTCGATTGATCGATCGGAAAGGTCTCGGAGATCCCGTTGGTGTAGTCGGGGTCGTCGTAGTCCCAGCGTGTTTCGAGCTCTTTAAGTTTAATGGTGTTGGGGCGGTCGCCGTAGACCTTATTGGTCGACATGTGGACGAAGGGTGATTCCGGGCACGACCGGCGGACAGATTCGAGGAGGTTGAGCGTCCCGACCGCGTTGGTGTCGAAGTCGGCGAACGGGATAGCCGCCGCCCGATCGTGGCTGGGCTGCGCCGCGGTGTGGACGACGGCGTCGGGCTTGATCTCGTTGATCAGGTCGAGACAGCCCAGACGGTCGCGGATATCCAACTCGTGGTGGGTGAACTGCCTCCCGAGGGTTTCGACGAGCCGCCCTTGGTTCCAGCGGGTGTCGCCTGCTTGCCCAAAAAAGACCGCCCGCTGGTTGTTGTCCACCCCGTGGATTAGCCAGCCCTCTTGCGCAAAATAAGCGCATACTTCTGACCCTATGAGTCCTGATGATCCGGTGACGAGGAGTTTTTTCATATAAATCTTAAAACATTAACACGCGGCGAGTAAAGCATTCCCAACGTTTTGTATGGTGATGGGCGAAGGTTTGGCTTGCCCGCGCAACAATGCTCAGCACGCCCCCTCGCGCAGCAGCGCCGTCTTGATTGTGCGCCAGAGCAGGTAAAGGTCCAGGCTGACCGACCAGCTGTTGAAGTACATCTCGTCGTAATGGATTCGGTCGACGTAGTGGGTGCGGTTGCGGCCCGAAACCTGCCAGAGGCCGGTAATGCCGGGGCGGACCATTTGG
>JBCCNK010000142.1:0-8641 GCA_039025875.1 Pseudomonadota bacterium | reverse complement strand
CCTTGGTCTGCGACTCGAGTCTATTAGAACCCGACGCGACCGTGTGCTGCACATTGATCTTGCACACCCGCTCGTTGACGGTCCCGGGGTCGATAGTTTTCAGCTTGTCTTAACGGCGAAACGTTCTTTATAGGCCTCTGATCCAACGTTTCGCTGAAATTGCGTTCGCTCCGTATTCGACGAGCTTGCATGTACTCAACACCACGACATCACTCGCTGTATGATCACCAGCTAGTTCAGACGAATCCCGCTTGAGGCCATGAGAAACCGTCCAGGAGGACAATGAGCGAAGACACAAAAGCTGCGATGCAGCAGCGAGTTGATCAGATCAGGATCTTTCGGGACGAACTGGCCGCTTTGGAGCAAGCACAGGTACTGGTCTTGTCCGAAGATCAGCAGGCGGCGACCAGGGACTATCACGATAGCTTGCTGCAACTGCTGGCCGAGAAGTACGACGTCGACACCACGGATGTCCAAAAGAAGCTATCGCTTGGAATGCAGGTGGCCTCGTTGCTCGGAGCACTGGCGTTAGCGATCAGCGTGTTCTTTTTGTTCTTTCAGTATTGGGGAAGTTTTTCGACGATTCAGCAGATCGGTATTTTGCTTACCGCCCCCCTGTCAATGCTCGTCTGCTGTGTCGTGGTGGCCGACCGGGAAGCTACGGGCCATTTCGCAAAGATTTTGGCGTTGATCACCTTCGCCTGCTTCGTTCTAAACATCTCAGTACTGGGTCGAGTCTACAACATCACGCCGTCGGACGGCGCATTTTTAGTATGGGGTGCACTGGCATTTCTGTTGGCCTACAGCTGCAACGTGCGCCTGCTGCTAGTTGCCGGGATTGCCTGCATCGGCGGCTTGTTGGCCGCACGAGTTGGGGCCTGGTCCGGAATTTACTGGGTGGACTTTGGCTCGCGACCGGAGAATTTCTTACCGGTAGCTGTACTGCTTTTCGCGCTGCCGTTTGTCCTTGCCGGCCATCACCGTGGCTTCACGGGCTTTTTGGCGATATATCGGGTGTTTGGCCTTGTCGCATTTTTTGTCCCTGTGTTGATTCTGTCGTACTGGGGTAGCGCCAGCTACCTGACGATCAGCAATGACGCAGTTGAAGTCCTGTATCAGGTGATCGGTTTTGTGGCTAGCGCGGCGCTCATAGCTGTAGGTGTTAAGCGTGGTCTGAATGATGTTGTGAATACGGCCAATACCTTTTTTATACTGTTTCTCTACACCAAGATCTATTCCTGGTGGTGGGACTTGATGCCGAAGTATCTGTTCTTCCTGCTCGTTGGTTTGGTGGCGTTGTTATTGCTGTTTGTATTTAAACGCCTTCGCTCAACGACCTGGGGGGAACAGCTGAGTGCTCCGTCATGAAGAGGCTCCTCACTTCAAAGGCCCTGATTGCCGGTGTTGCTCTAATCCTGTTGACCAATCTGATCGTGATCCGCGGGGCGCTTGGGAATCGAGCTGGAAGTCCGGACGCTCGGCTGGAGCTGACGGAGCGCGAACTCAGTCTTAATTCCGGCTTCTCACGAGAGAATAGCGGTATCGCTCTGAGGCTGAATGTTCAGCACAGCTATAGGACCGAGGGATCCTGGCTCGATGCGAATAAGCTCAAAACGCTTGGTTTTCACGTTCCCACGGGAAGAGATGAATGGGATATGCAGCGCTGGGCCGAGAAGCAGTTGCCCAGGTCCGTCTATATTGTCCTGGAGTTTGACGGTGCCGCCCACGGTGCCGCGGTTCAAGCAGCCCGTGCACAGCTCGAGGAGTCCCAACGAATTCTGGCCGCAGACCCTGACAACAAAACATTTCAAAACCGCATCGAAACGAACCAAAGAAGTCTGGAGCGGCTTACTACGGGGGCCTCGCGGTTGTACTCGGTCGATGTTGGGCTCGACCCTGTGGCACTTAGGTCGCAGTACCGTGACAGGTCAAGCTACATTATTGCCCCGGGTTCAGTACTTCCTTACTACAGCATCGACGATCAGGAGCGTCCGCAGCTGGTGGGTGCTATCCAGCGCATTCACGTGACCAAAATCCACGTGCCCCTTGAACATCGCAACGTAATTGACGCCCTGCTGCCGCTGGATTCTTATGGTACTCGAGCGCGTCTCCCGCGTTACAAGGTCACTCTCGCGTATGGCAGTCGTTATGAGCCTTGGGTAGAGTCGATAGACGCTCTTGAGAAAGTTGATAAAAGTTGAACAAACGAACGCTTCGACCGCCAGATGATCAGATCCAACTTCATCAGGCTCAACAATGGCAGGGGTAATGCGTAGCCCTATAAATATTCCGGCTCGGGATGCTAATTGCTTGGTGTCAGCGAAGGCGCGACCTCCAGGCACGGTGCGGTGCGTGGCCATTGCGTTTCTTGTTTCCTGCTCCCCATGCGGTGCCGAGGGCCAGTCGTTTATCGAGCATACAGTGAAAGCTTTCGAAAACAGCGACATCATCTTTCAGCGCGGCGTGAGCAATGCGCCCTTCATCCCGATTGGATTTCTAGGTGCCCGGGCCTATTCCGAGTCCACCTTTGAGACCCCTGCTGGGGAATCGGTTACGAGCACACAGCAAGGGGGATCAGCGATGGGAGTTGTGCCGTTCCTGCTAACAGACAGTGACGCACTCTTCACTGGCGTGTACGCGAGCACCAACCGTTTCGATACGGACAGCAGCGAAATCGGTGACTTTCGGGTCAGCAGCATCGGGCTACCGCTGGCGCTGTTTCGACAGGTAAATCCGCAGTGGCAGGCAGCTGCTTTCGTCATGCCCTTTGCTCACTACAGTGATCTTGAAAATGCGGAATGGTCACTGCAAACCATGGGCGGAGCCTTCGCACGCTATACGCAAAACGAACGACTTTGGTGGGCGTTTGGCTTATTCGCCGATCACAGCGATGCCGATAGCTATGTGCTGCCGTATCTCGGGGCGAGTTGGGTTGTTAATCCGCGCTGGACTATCAGCGCGATCATGCCCTGGCCGTCGGTCATGTACGCGCCGAGCACAGATTGGCTTTTCAGCTTCGGGGCTTCACCCTCGGGTGCGTCCTGGAGCCTGGGGCAGAATCAGGGCGACGTTGCGGTTAATCTGGATTCCTGGGATCTGGGCTTCACGGTAGAGCGTCGCCTCACGCAAAATCTATGGATCTCGGCGCGAACGGGCATTGGTGGCCTACGCAACCTCCGCTTTGATACAGACGACAACGAACTGGGCGAAACGCAGGTGAGTTTTGACTCCAATGGCTTCATATCGATCTCGTTGCGCCTGCGGCCCGGTGCTGGGCGGTGATTCGAAGCGTCTGCTTCAGCCGCTGAGTTCCTGACTGGGTCGGATACTTTCTGCAGGCGCTTGCCGCTGGGTGATTCTCGGTCGAATAATGTTGCTCGCCTATGCATGACCGTTCAGGAAGCGATGCTTTGATTCAAAACACGACCCCTAACGCACTGTTCCTACGGGTCCTCGCGTACTACACGGTATTGGTCGCTCTGGTGCTGTTTCTGATCTCGTTTGTCCCACAGTCGCTGCAGTATCTGCCCTTCGGCGGACTGGACGCCATCGATCGCGCCGACATTGAGGTGACTGAAACTTCTCTTCGGGTTCCCAAAGAGCTACTGGATCGGAGCAGCGTAAGTTCCTCGCCGGAGGGTATCTTTGCGTCCAGCCTGTTTCTCCTCACCACGCTCGTTTCTACGATTCTGGTAATGATCCCTGTTACCTGGGCTTACTCCGCCACGCGTTTCGATTCGGGGCCTTCGAAGAACTTCGTGCGGGCTTTGATCCTCATGCCCATCTGCGCGACGACGGTCGTATTGCTGATCCAGGATAGCCTTGCATTGGCATTCGGTCTTGCGGCGATGGTTGCGGCGGTGCGCTTTCGCGTGAGCCTGCGCGAAACCATCGATGGAATCTATATCTTCGCCGCAGTCTGCGTGGGGCTCGCCGCAGGGATTGGTTATCTGGGCATTGCCCTGGTGATGGCCGTCATCTTCACACTCGCGACCGTGTTCATGTGGAAGATTGACTATGGCCGTAACCCTATCGACGATTCGCGACAGAGGGCCACGCAGTCAAAGCTGGAGAAAAAGCTCGACTCCACTGGGTAGCTCTCTGCCTCGGGCCCTGGCGCCAGGATTGGCAGACTGGCTGGGAATAGTGCCGGAACCGTAAAGCTATTGAGCGGTTCGTTGGCCTCGGCGGAGGTTGAAGCCGCCCGCCATAGACTTTCGCACCGAGCTTGTTGGTTGATTCACACCCGTTACGTAAAAAAATTTACTCCTCTCCCAAGGATGTCGTTATTCCCTGCGTCTAACCCCTACACTAAGTCGCCGAGAGGACTCCGGTCCTGCAAAGATTGATAACCAGTCCGCGCAAAGCTTCAAGAGAATATCCCACCACCTGCCAGAAAGAGTGGATAGCCATCGAAACCGGGAATCAACGAAACAGCGACGATGGTTCCGATCGCTCTCTTGCCAGCAGCGACGCCACGGAGGAACCCACGAAGACGCTCATCCTCGACGCACAGGCGGGTGATGCCGATGCGTTTGAACAACTCCTGAGTGATCAGTACGACACTATTTATCGGTTTGCCCTGCACTGGACCGGAGTGGTGGCAGACGCGGAAGACATCGCCCAGGAAACCTGCATCAAGCTAGCTCGTGCATTGCCGTCATATCGCTTCGAAGCGTCGTTCTCAACCTGGGTTTATCGGGTAGTCGTGAACTGCGCAAAGGACTATCGGCGAAAGGGTGCCCGGCACAACGCCCGAGAGTGTGCTGGTGATGGATCAGACGTCACGTTAGGCGAGGCATCACGCAGCGTGGAGTCTCAGGTGTCTGTGCTAGAGACCTTACTCCTGCTGGATGAGTTGCCGGACGGGATTCGTGAGACCTTGCTTCTGGTTCACGCAGAGGGAATGACCCACGAGCAGGCTGCGAACGTTCTGGATATCAAGGAAAGTACGGTGTCGTGGAGGTTGCATGAGTTTCGCAAACGATATCGACAAGCGCTGAGTGATGGAGTCATTAACCATGACTGAAGACGAAAAGCTCGACGCAACGTTACGCCAAATGCTTCGACGATCCGAACTGCCTGTGGACCCCGAGGCGAAGCGGCGGTCGCTCAGAGTCGCCCGCGAGTTGTTTGAGCAACAGTATTCCACCGCTGAGTCTGGGACCAATGAATCGTCGCAAGGTAATCGCTCGCAAGATGAGTTGAGAGCCTCCAAAGTATCGCCGGAAGGCCAAGGATTTTGGCAACGCCTGCGTCTCATATTCGGCATTAATCCGAATCAGGAGACCCAGAACATGAACACTTTGCCTTACTTCCGATACGGCTCGTTGGCGACCGTAGGCGTTTCGGTACTGGCCGTTGCATTGTTGCTGCAGCAGAACCGCTATTTAAAGGACACACAACCTGCACAGAAAATCGTTCAGTCCGGTATAGAAGAGGTTGTTGTCACAGCATCGCGCCAGGGGCCGGCCGAAGTTAAAGAAGAGCTCGCGAGTGATAGGCCCCTGGTGGCAAAACGCCGGGCCGATGCTCAGCCCTCGGCTCCGGAGTTCGCGAGCCCCGCCCCAGCAGTTCAACCCTCAGCTGATCGCGCTCTTGCAATTGCGCAGGGTCAGCCTTTCAACGGCAAGGATAAAGCCGATGGTATTGCGGCCAGAGCATTTCGCGACTCGATCCCCGAAGCCGAAATCAACGCAACAGGTCGAGATCGCTTCCCTGTATATGAGCCAAACTCAGTCAGGCTTGTCAGTGAAGATCCTATCTCTACGTTCTCTGCAGACGTCGACACAGCGTCCTACAGCTTTACCCGACGCCGACTGAACAACGGTGTGCTACCACCGGCAGATGCCGTGCGGGTTGAGGAGCTAATCAACTACTTTGACTATGACTACCCGCTGCCGCGCAATAAGGATCAACCCTTCGCGCCGTCGATCGCACTGGTTGACTCTCCGTGGTCTGACGACCGGCTGCTGCTGAGGATTGGCATTCAGGGGTATGACATCGCGACTGAGAGCAAACCGCGCTCGAATCTAGTCTTTCTTCTGGATGTGTCTGGATCGATGCGCAGCCAGGACAAGCTTCCGTTGGTGCAGCGTTCAATGGAGATGCTGCTGACAACTCTGGAGCCGGATGACACCGTTGCTATCGTGGTCTATGCAGGAGCCGCCGGGGCTGTCCTCGAGCCCACGCCGGTCGGCGAGAGGCAGAAAATTCTCACAGCTCTGCGAAGGCTGTCCGCCGGTGGATCTACCGCTGGAGGCCAGGGCCTAAGACTGGCCTACGAACTGGCCGAAAGTCAGTTTGATCCCGACGCGGTAAATCGGGTGATTCTGGCAACCGATGGTGATTTCAATGTGGGCATAACAGATCAGCGCGAGCTCAAGTCTTTTATAGAGCGCAAACGTTCAGCAGGGATTTTCCTATCGGTGCTCGGCTTTGGTGAGGGGAACTACCAGGATGCGCTCATGCAGACTCTGGCGCAGAACGGTAACGGGGTTGCGGCGTACATCGACACTCTTTCTGAGGCGCAAAAAGTGTTGGTGGAGGAATCCCGTTCCAGCTTGTTTCCTATTGCTCAGGACGTGAAGTTCCAGGTGGAGTTTAATCCGTCGCAGGTTCGCGAGTACCGCCTTATCGGCTACGAGACGCGCCAGCTGGAACGTGAAGACTTCAACAATGACGCGGTGGATTCGGGTGACATCGGTGCCGGGCATCGAGTCACGGTTTTATACGAGCTGACTCCAAGTGACAGTAGCAACCCGCAGATTGAACAGCGTCGCTACGAACGGTCGGTTAGCGAGACGCCCAGCAGTGACGAAATCGCGTTTCTGAAGATTCGGTACAAAGCTCCCGGCTCCAAACAGTCTCAGCTCATCGAGCGAGCTATCTCAGACAGCGACCGAGCTTCGCTGGCGGGCGATACCGCCTTTGCCGTGGCCGTTGCGGCGTTCGGGCAACTCGTCACTGGTGGCCGTTACACCGGTGATTTCAGCTTTGACGACGTGATTGACCTCGCGCAGCGAAGCAAAGGATCCGACCCCTATGGATATCGAACCGAGTTTATTCAGCTCGTACGCACGGCTAAGACAGCGGCAGCAATGTCAATCACGAACTGAACTGGCGCCGGGGATCGCACCCCCGATAGGGCTTGGGACCGAAGGAGTCGGCACGGATAAGTGCTGCACGTAATTGAATGGAGCGAACCGGGCTGGACCTGAACGTTGTAGAGATTCATCGGGTACCCGGACGTGGTTTATTTTGCTTGTACAGTGGTTTGTCTGGCTTGTTTAATTTGCAAAAAAGTTGTTGCAACGCCTGGTACTAATCCGTAGCGGCGTTGCAACCTCCATGCACGTTCCCCGGTCTTTAGGGGAGAGTCAGCGGTAGCCGGGGATGTAGATCAGCCCGTAACGAGCTCGTTCTAAAAAGTGTAGCTCCCAGGTGACAACGAATCCGGTGTATTTATCCGCCGAAAAAGGCGGGGAACCACGTGGTGTTGTTGAGTACTGCGAAGTGCACCGTCAAAGAAACAGCAGCAACACCACCGAGGAGAAGTGGGATTCCAACCGTGGGGTTAACTACAGTCCACATTTTTCCGTTATTCATCTCTTAGCTCCTTATCAGCCCAGCCAGGGCGACAGTGAATAAGCGAGGGCGTGTGCAATCAGCGAAATGCAAAAGAACACGCGCGTTCCGTCGATGATGTACTTATGTACTTCCTCGGATTCGCGAATAGTCAAACCTGTGGGAAACACCTTTTCTCCATTCTCGTTCATGATTACTGCTCCAATGGGGTCGAGGGAAGATGTGCGTCCGGTTCGAGAGCAGGTGTGGCCACTTGCTCTAGTTGGCCACACCCGTTTGGTTTTAGCTCAGGAAGAATTTCTTCTTCGTGAGCGTGGGAAGGCCGAGCATGTTTGAGAAGGGTGTCCCGCCCGCCGTGCTCGTCGACATTCCGAACGACGAGTATTTACCTTCCATCCTTTCGCTCTTGGTGGAGAGTCCCACCATTGATGACAGTGGGGTTGTGCTGGACGTCGCAAAGCCCATCCCGATCATTTTGGAGAACTTGAAGTCAGATGCCAGGGGTGAGAAGAAGCGCGACAAGTGGGTTAGACCTGAGCTCTTGGTTCCCATACCAAAAGCTCCCGAAAATGTTCCATTCGACAGTACCTTGAGTCCCAGCATGTGAGAGAACGGCGCCGTTTGCTGCGAGTAGGGAACGTAGGGCTGGGGCTCGGGTTTTGGCGCGTTTACGTCCTCCGTCAGGAAGTAGCGCCGTTTGCTCAGGGTCGGAATGTTGAGAAATGTAGATAACGGAGTCTCGCGTTTGGCTTTGACGGGGATGCCAAACGACGATGTCTTGCCTTCCATGCGCGTGCTTTTGGTCGAAAATCCAATCATGTTGGAAAGCGGTGTCGCACTCGCTGAAGAGAAGCCCATCCCAATCTTCGACGAGAACGTGAAGTTTGATGACAGCGGCGAGAACCACCGAGAGAAGTGGCTCAAGCCTTCCTGCTTGGTGTTCAGACCGAGGAAACCGGATAACGTACCGTCGGAGAGGGTGCCTAGACCCAGTACATCCGAAAACATCCAGTTACGCTCGGCAAACGGCACCGTGGGCTCTGGGGTTTCTATG
>JBCCNK010000141.1:0-8692 GCA_039025875.1 Pseudomonadota bacterium | reverse complement strand
GCAGCTTGGAACGGACCCATTGCGTGCAGACAGTGATGGAGATGGCTTCACCGATCCTGAAGAACTCGATCTGGGCAGTAATCCTGCCGATGGTGCTGACTTTCCATCAGCTCTCGGTCTTCCAATTCCGTTGCTAAAAGCCGCACAAGATGTTTCGAGCTGATGACGAGTTCATCTCACCTTTGGTTTCACTCAGGTTTACAGAAGTGACCGGCTTGCCATGGAACGCCGAAGTAAGCACCATGCTGAGGCGCAGCAACCCCGGGTAATACTAAAAAGGTCTTGGGTAGCAGCGGTTAAACACCAAAACGAAGAGAAAGAACCACCGCTGACTGGGCTGAGTTTCGAACTATGTGACGAGTCGGGTCGGGGGCAGTAGTCGAGATAATTTAATTCGTACCCTAACCATGAAATGCCATCTGGTCTTGGCCAAAGGCGGCTGTTCTGACTAATAGCTTTGGGCGTTTGCTTAAAAGAAAGCAGCCTGTTCCGTCAGCACTGCAAAACGTTCACGTTCGAACCGAAGGCGACATTCGGCCATCTTAATTTTTGTCAAGCACAAGCCGCTTAGCCGCGCTAACCATTAATGACTACCTCAACCTTGTACCGGTTGCCGTTTTGGGCCGACCATTCATAGAGCGATACTCCCCTGGTAGGAACGTTGATTGTGCCGGAGCCAATGGAGACCAACCCAGAATCCAGATAGTCAAAAAGCACCACCCGCATTACCTCTTGGTTGAGTTTTCGCTCTCTTGATACCTCAATCAGTATCTCCTCATGGAGATCAAAAGTTATTGACACACCCGGCGCGATAGTCGATTCAAAGACGTATCGGGAACGCTCACCGTAGTTCAATTCTTCAACAGTGAATCGATAGCTGGGCAACGACTCATCCGAACAGCCGATAAGGATAGACGCGAGCGGCAGGATGACAGAGAGGCCTACCTTCATATCATGCGCCCGAAGCTACAGACGCTCTTCGACGGCTAGACAACAAAAGCAGTTGGATGACGCTATATCGCGCGAACACTCGATCGCCTGGTTGCTTCGTCAGCATAAACGTAGGTTAGGTCGGTAGCGAAGGCAAGTCTCTTACTGTAATCCCCGAGCGCGGCGCTGAACCTTGTGAGCTCCTGGCTGGTCGCCGCTGATAGATGATAGGCGTTGACCAGCCCTAAACGATTGCTCCTCACCTTCTCCCTGCCCTTGTACCCCAACACTCCGCTGCACGCAGCGGCATCCTCATTAGCTTTTATACAAAAGTAATGAGGCGTGCTGTACGGCTCGATTGCGAATGCGGGCAGAAGAGCAGGCGCGGCGACCCGGTCGATAATGACCGGGGGTATAAGAGGCGGGTAGCGCCCGGCGCTTGCCAACAGTCGGTTCTGCACACCATACCCACAGCCTACGCTGTTGCGGTGTGCCTGCCGCCCGCGCGGAGGAGCAAGAATCCGGTCAGGGCGCTAACGAATTCGACACCCGTGAAAAATACCAGCAACGGATGCGGCCACCCATCGAGCAGGATGCTCAGAACCCGTCCCGCGCCTACACCGCTCATAAAGAGGATCAAGCTCCACAGAGCACCTGTGCGCAGGTCGGCGCGATAAGCACCAACGAGCCAGAAGCCAGCCAGCGCCAGATACAGCCCCATGATCGCGCGGAAAACATTGAGTGTACCCGCGCCAGTGGCTTCTACATCAAAGAGGTAGGGCATGGTGACTTTCGGAGCAACACCGTAAGCGAGTGCAACCGGCACCAGGGCCACGCCAACCAGCGCGAGGAACAGGCGCCGCATCTGGTCAACAGTCATATGTCATCTCCTTTCTTCGGGCCATGGAGTTCATGCGAACCAGAATCGTCTCAGCCTCCTCGATGATGCCGTCGATCAGTTCTTTGCAGGTCGGGATATCGTTGATAAGCCCGGCGACCATGCCGCAGCTCCATGCGCCCTTGTCCATGTCGCCGTCCTGCATGACCGCGGGATACACCCCGGCGACCTCGGGCAGTATGTCTTGAATAGTGAGCGCGTCGCCGATCTCCTTTTCCTTCTGGAGCAGCCGTTCTACCCCGGCGTTGTTCAATACTCGCTCGGTGTTGCGCAGTGGCCGCATGACGAGACGTGTGTCCAGCTCAGACGCCGCGACGATTGCCTCCTTTACATTCTGATGTACCGGCGCTTCCTGGGTGGCGACAAAGCGCGTGCCCATGTTCATGCCTTGCGCTCCCATGGCAAGACTCGCGACGAGGCTGCGACCGTCGGCCATGCCGCCTGAGGACACGAACGGAATTTCCAGTTCATCCGCTGCGCGCGGCAGCAGGATAAAGTTGGGTACATCGTCCTCGCCCGGGTGACCGCCGCACTCAAAACCATCCACTGAAACTGCGTCGCACCCAATCATTTGTGCTTTGAGCGAGTGACGGACGCTGGTGCACTTGTGAATCACTTTGATACCCGCGTCCTTCAGAAGGGGCAGTACCTCCTGTGGGTTGCGGCCAGCGGTTTCGACCACCTTTACGCCGCCTTCGATTATCACTTTCACCAGGCCCGGATAATCGGGAGGAGTGAGCGAGGGAAGGAATGTGAGGTTCACGCCAAATGGCTTGTCAGTCATCGCTTTGCAGCGCGCGATCTCGTTGGCGAGCTTTTCTGGCGTGCCTTGCGTAAGGCCAGTGATGATGCCCAGGCCACCGGCATTGGAGACAGCCGCAGCCAGCTCGGCATAGCCAACATAGTGCATGCCACCCTGGATGATGGGGTGTTCAATGCCGAACATTTCGGTAATGGCGGTCTTCATACAATTCTCCCAAGTACTCTTGTTTTTCCCTGTTGTTCAGTTCGATCTATCGCACGCATCACCGTCTCACTTCTCGAGACGTTTGCGAACGAGGAACTTCTGAATCTTGCCCGTGGAAGTTTTGGGCAATTCACCAATGATTACTTTGCGCGGGCATTTGAAGTGCGCGAGGCGCTCGCGCGCAAACGTGATCAACGCGTCGGATTCGGCGGCCGCGTCCTCTTTCAACTCTACGAAGGCCACGGGCGTCTCGCCCCATTTTTCGTCCGGCATCGCTACAACAGCCACCGCAGCGACCGCCGGATGCATGTAGAACACGCTCTCGACCTCGATCGAGGAGATGTTCTCCCCACCCGAAATGATGATGTCCTTCGAGCGATCCTTAAGCTCGATAAATCCGTCCGGGTGAGTGACGGCGAGGTCGCCGCTGTGGAAGTACTCGCCACTAAATGCCTCCTGGGTGGCAGAGGGGTTCTTCAGGTACCCCTTCATAACGGCATTACCCCGGAACATGACTTCGCCCATCGCGTTCCCGTCCCACACACCCGGAGCGAGCGTCTCGGCTGATCGCACACTCGCGTCCTCCAGTATCGAATAGGCAATGCCCTGCCGGGCTTTAAGCGCAGCTTTTTCGGAGCCAGACAGCGTGTCCCAGTCGGGGTTCCAGGCACATCGTGTGATCGGACCATACACTTCCGTAAGGCCGTAGACATGGGTGACATCCAGACCGATCGCCGCAGCACGCTCGAGCACAGCCGCTGGGGGAGGTGCGCCGGCGGTCATCATCTTGATTTCGGGGTCCAGCAAAGCGCCCAGCCTTTCCGCCTCTGTTGCGAGCGTGCTGAGGATGATCGGCGCGCCGCACATGTGGGTAATGTTGTGCACTTTGATCGCGGCGAGGATAGCGCCCGGCTCGGTCTTACGCAGACACACGTTAGTGCCCGCGTAGGCCGCCAGTACCCAGGGAAATGTCCAGCCGTTACAGTGGAAAAGCGGCAGCGTCCACAGATAGCGCGGGTGGTGGGACAGGACCCACTCCATGCCGTTACCTAGCGCGGCAAGGTAGGCGCCGCGGTGGTGGTAAACCACGCCCTTAGGGTTGCCGGTGGTGCCCGAGGTATGGTTCAGCGCGATCGCATCCCATTCATCGTCCGGCAGCAAGGCGTCCTCATCAAGCGCATCAGCGCTGGCCAGGAAGGCCTCGTAGTCGATCGATGCCTCGAGGCGCGTACCGGGGGCATTCTGGTCTTCACAGAAGATTAGCGCGGGCTCCACCTCGCAGAGAGCCAGAGCCTGACTAGCGAGATCCACCAACCCGGAATCGACAAACAGGACTTCAGCCTCGCCGTGGTCGAGGATGAAAGCCACACCGGCTGCATCGAGCCGGGTATTGATCATATTGAGCACCCCGCCGGACATCGGTACCGCATACGCCAGCTCCACCGCTGCGGGTACATTAGGCAGCAACGCCGCAACGGTAGACGATCGGTCCACGCCGCGTGCCTGTAACGCGCGCGCGAGCTTGCGGCATCGCGCGTAAGTGTTGCTCCAGGACTGCTTCACGTCGCCATACTCAATCGCGGTGACGTCAGGAAAGAAGGTGCCGGCGCGCTTAACGAAGCTCACCGGCGACAACGGCGTGTAATTGGCCTCGCGTTTATCGAGAAACCCCGCGTCGTATTTATTTTTCAAACCTCACCCCCATTATTCTGGTCGCCATTCGCCAACCAGTGTACTCCTGGCTGCGTCATGCAAAGTGATATTCGGAGAAGTCTGGATTCCGCATTTCCTGCCGATATTGCACCGGCGGGTACGGGTACAGATTGGGAGTACCCGAAGCGTCGAGATACCAGCTGTCACATCCCCCCGTGGCCCACGTGGTACCCGCAACACCCTTTGCGAGATAACGGTTGTAAGCCTGGAACACATCCATCTTGGGCGCCATCGTTACTGCGCCTCTATGTTTCATCTCGTTCAGGCACGAGACGAGGTAATCGGTCTGAAACTCGGCCAGTTCGACCAACGACGCGTTCCCAAAGACCCCGGTGGGCCCTTCCAGCATGAAAAAATTCGGGAAGCCAGGCACCGTTAAAGCGCGGTGTGCTCTTGGAGAACCATTCCAAAACGCTTTTAGATCAACACCATCCTCGCCAGTAACCCTGGTCGGCAGAATAAAGTTGGAGGCGTGAAACCCCGTGGCGAGCACTAAAACATCGAGGGACCTTAACTTGCCGTTGGACAAAACGACGCCCTCGGGGACAATTCTCTCGATTCCAGTGGTGATCAGGTCGACGTTTTCGCGCGTCAAAGCCGGATAAAACGTTGAGCAGACGATCAGGCGCTTGCAGGTAGCCTTGTAATCGGGGGTCAACTTCGCGCGCAGGACCGGGTCCGGGATAGACTCTTCCAGATGCTTAAGGCACTGCTCCTGAACCGCCTGCTGCTCGCGCACACTGCCTGTTACCGCTCGCCCGAAGGTGCGCTCTGCATACCACCTGAACAGCCGGCGGATCGACATCTGCAAGCCGGGTATGTATCGAAGCGCGGCGTTCCAGCCAGCCCCGTATTCCCGCTGCGGTAAGGGTATCAGCCATTGCGGTGTGCGCTGGAATACATCGAGTTGATCGACAGTTTCGGCAATCGCTCCGACAATCTGGCACGACGTTGACCCGGTGCCGATGATCCCTACGCGCTTTCCTTCTAGCCCGACATCGTCGCGCCAGCGGGCCGAATGCCACTTTTCGCCAGCGAAGGTTTCGAGTCCGTCGATTTCAGGATAACTCGGATGAACCAGCACACCTGTGGCCGCGGCGACGACATCGTATTCACCGACGCCACCGTCTTCGGTCACCAGTTTCCATTTCGACCCGAGGTAACGCAGCTCAACGACCTTGGAATCAAAGCGGATATAGCGCCGTACATCGTATTTCTGGGCGACCCGACGAATATAACCAAGTATGTCGGGGCCATACGAGAAGCGGTGACTCCAATCAGGGTTTCGTTCAAACGAATAGGAATACCAATGGGAAGGGACATCGCAAGACAGGCCGGGGTAGTGGTTGTCGCGCCAGGTCCCACCCAGATCGCCTTCCTTCTCGAAGCACGTCAGATCGGTGAAGCCTTTTGCCTTGAGCTTGATCAAGGCGCCTATTCCGGAAAAGCCTGAACCAATGATTGCGATTCGAGGCTGGCGCTCACCCTTCGCCCAATTGCATTCAGGGTGTGCCGCGGTCTCGGCCATGTGCGTCATACAGTTTCATCCTCTTTCTGGCCCGTCGATGGCGACGAGGCCTGCCTGTCAGCGCGCGGAGTAGCCACCGTCGACTTTGAAATCCGCACCCGTACAGAAGACTGAGCGGTCAGAAGCGAGCCAGACGACAAGGTCAGCCACCTCAGACGGCTCGCCAATGCGTCCAATCGGGTGGATCTGGTCAGCCAGTGCGGCCATGGAAGCGCCACCGAGCGCTGCGACGGGTGCATCCGCCATCCGCGTGCGGATGATGCCGGGGCACACCGCGTTGACACGAATATTGTCCTGAGCCAGGTCTAACGCCGCCGTGCGCGTGATTCCAAGCACACCGTGCTTGGCCGCTGCGTATGCCACGCCATTTTCAAGACCTAACGCCCCGGCGACGGACGCTATGTTGATGATGTTTCCGCCTTTGCCGAGGCTGCGCATCAGCCTCCCCGCATATTTTGTGCCGAGGTAAACGCTGCGGCAGGTGATCGCAAGAACCTGGTCAAAGTCCTCATCGTCGTAATCGTAAATTGGCCTGATATCACCTTCGTAACCGGCGTTGTTAACAAGAACATCGAGCCCACCAAGGCGTTCCACAGCCAAGTCCATGGTGCTGGCCATATCTTCGGAGCGGGTCACATCGCAGTGGGCGTACGAAGCGACGCCACCCAACTCCTTGATCAGATCAATCGTCTCAGCGCCACCTTCATCATCAATGTCTGTCACTAGCACGGTGGCGCCCCTTGCCGATAGAGCGGTCGCTATTGCGCGACCGATGCCCTGAGCAGCGCCCGTCACGACCACTACCTTCGCCCTGAGATTCTGTTCCACACCGCCCCCTTTCGTATGCAGTCGGCGCAATCAGCACGACCGGCACCGTCTTTGTCGATTACCTATCAAGCCACTATTGATAGGATATCGATAATATCCGTGATGAACGCGACCGAGTCAAGATTTTTATCGATATGGTATAAATAAAGGCGAAGGCCGAGCTTCCGAGAGAGGGCCAAATGGCCAAATCTGAAACACAGTTGACCAGGACACGGATCAGACGTTCGCCCGAGGTCGCACGCCGTGAAATTATCAGTGCTGCTCGCGCAGAGATTGAGCAGTCATCAGATGGGCGTATATCCGTCTCCGCCGTCATGCGCCGGTTGGGGATGCGTCAATCGAGTTTTTATCACTATTTCCAAAGCTTGGATGAAGTGATCCTAGAGCTGCTGCTCGACCTCGAGGCTGACGTCAAAGACGCGGTCGATCCCTGGCTGAAAGGTCGCCATTCCTCCACCGATCCGCGCGAAGATACGGTCGTGCATCTCACGGCAATGCTGTCTGCTGGCCGGCGTCATCGCAAAGTTCTGAGCGCAGCGATGCGCGCCACGAACTCCAGTGAGCAGGTCTATAGCTTGTGGAAATCAAAGATCCTCGATTTCTACTTCGACCAGGCCAAGGCATTTATCGAGAAGCAGGTCGCGGAGGGATTTTCATGTGTCTCCGACCCGGCGAGTGCAGCCAGAGCGTTGGTGCTTATGAACTTCGGCGCTTGGATGGACGATCTGTGGAGAGATAATCCAATCAGCGCATCAGAGCTTGGTCGCACTGTCGGCAACATTTGGAATGATGTGATTTACGGGCAGGTGAGATAAGCGATTTCCGCGCCGAGGACCGTGGCCAAGGAAACCGGGTTCTATCCACACGCCGGGATCACCGCGCGCACCCACGAGCACCACAGGGTGGGACGCCTGTACCGCTACGTGAGCCGACCGCCGAACCGTCTTGCAATCCCGGATAATCAACATGAAGCTGCAGGCCGAGCCACTGGCCGGTGCTGGCATCATTTCCGGGCGTTACCGCGGAAACTTCCTCGAAAGCACATTCAGTTCATCGGCGACTGGGACCCTGGACTCCATCGCCTTCGACGGATGCTAGCCGAATGCCGAAGTCGTCGGGTCTGACTCGGAATGTCTACTCTGGAGAAAAACCCCACCTGATCTGACACTAAGGGTCAGGCCGACTAAGACGACTACGCTCAACCTATTTACTTCAACGAAGTCCGTTGCTCACTGATTTCCTTCGCTTTAGTTAGCATCGCGCGGCCCTCTTCCCGACGGCCTACCTCCACTAACATGGCGCCCAGCTGGTCGAACGCCTGCTGATTGTCGGGATCAAGCTCCAGGGCTTGTTCCATGCTCTGCATAGCTTCCGATCGTTTGCCCTGCTCCCACTGCACGATCCCAAGACCGACATAGCCTGCTCCGCTGGGCTCGGTCGCTACGGAGGCGGCAAAGTGCTGCTCTGCTTCGGCATTGGATTTTCTTCGGGCCAACGCCGACGCGAGGTTAAAGCGCGCCGTTGCCGAATCTGGCGCGATTTCGACGGCCTGCCGATACTGCTCCATCGCCTCTCGACCCAATCCCTGGCGCTCAAGGACAAAACCCAGATCGTTGTAGATAGCGGGCTGTGGCTCAATCGATAGCGACTCGCGAAAATGCGCTTCGGCGATGGCCAACTCACCGAGATCTACGTAGGTCAGTGCAAGGTTGTTGTGCGACTTCCAGTGCTCGGGGTCCTCCCTCACCGCCATTTCGAGCACGCGGGCGGCCTGCTCACTATCCCCGTTTTGGAACAGCGCAAAACCCTTGGCGTTGAGCAACTCGAT
>JBCCNK010000140.1:0-8742 GCA_039025875.1 Pseudomonadota bacterium | reverse complement strand
TAGTTGCTCTGCTTGCTTTAACAGCATGCTCGGACAAGGATTTTGGTGGTGCTGCCGGATTATCGCCGTTGACGGTGGAAGGCATATCGGTCGCTGCGAACCTCCAGCGCGAACAACCCCGGTGGCGGCTGGATGTGGAGAGCCAGCAGTTTGGCGGCGATCCATCTTTTCCGGATCCCGGAATTCCCGTAGTCGATGACGTACCCCTCGGGTACCGAACCAGCGTTTCGCTGGGCGAGCAATCCTGGCTGCAAGCGGAGCTCTACTCTCGCAGAGAGAACGCGCGGGTTTCGGACTTTTTATCCGTTGTTGCGGACCCGGATAATCCAGACGGCAGAGTTATTCGCCTCAGCTCCCTCGATCACACCGACGGAGTGTTGCTGCGCTCGAAAGACCCGCTCCCAAAAAACTACCGGATCTCCTTCCGAATCGGTCACATCGACTTCGGTGGTAAGCCACCCCTCAATGGCTACTCAGACGGTGAAGAGCGAGGCTCACCCTGGATGGATATCCGCGCCAGAAATCACAACGGTGTGTACTGGGCCGCGATTATGGACACAGAGCCACAGCCGAATAACAACATCTGGAGTCATCACGATCGAAAGTTCTTCATCGACACCTGGAATTATCCGGGTCGGATGTTCGGCGTCACAATCGCTGGTGTTCTGGGTAAAAGCCGCGCTGATCCGAACACCGGGAAGTCGTTTGTCGCTCACGACGGGACCGACTGGAACGACTACTCGGTGACTCCCGGTTTGTTTTATGTGCCAAAACGTTGGTATCGGGTGGTCGTCGAGCGTCGGCAGGGCGACTTTAGATTCTCAGTTAACGGTGAAATGAAAGATGTCGGATACGCCACGGTAGAAGGTCAGCTGAATGCTGAGGAAAAGTGCCTGTACCACTATAACCGGAGCGCATCGGAGCTTGATGAAAGCTGTCTGATAGGTGATTCATTGCAAATCGGGGATAAAACCATCCCGATTTGGCCCTCAGGCTCTTCGTACGCGGACTACTTCATGCTCGGGGATCCGCATATCAACTTCTATGAAGGATCGGTATTAGTGGATGATTTGAGTCTTGAGGCGATATAAACCTGTGATCTCGGCTGATTAAATACAGAGAGACAAGACGCGATCCGGACGGATCAACTTGCGACGCTACTCTGCCGGCTAATACGATCAACACCCGACGCCCGCACCGCTGCACTTAAAGGAACTATCACCATTCGAGCAGGGGTCTCCGCTGATTCTTCTGTTTGACAAGAGCGCAAATGAAACTTGGCTGCCATCCGATGCTGAGTTAACGGCCAGGGTGATGGAGTGGCTGATGATGGCCGAGAACGAGATCGTGCAAGGTCGAAACCATACTTGCCCACACAATGAATTCAGCTACGCACTCGATCGCGAACTGGCGGTGAAGCTAGCGGTTAAGGGTCAAGAAAACGGGCTGTTCCGACCGGTTAGGTGATCCCGTGCTACCGACCGGAACTTTCGTCAGATAGCCCGATCGATCTCGCTCCAAATCCTCTCGATGTCGGCATGCAGATTTGTTGCCACGTGACGAATCCATGGTCGCTCATCAATGGCAGTCTTTGACGCAGTAGAACCGAGCTTTCTCAGTACAAGCTCGACGGGTTCGTTCTGAGGCCGCCAGTTTACAACTGCGGTTTCAGGCTCCTGCTTCAATTGAGCACGTGGATCTTCCTTAAGCCGCTCCGCGAGCTTCAGAGAAATCGAAATGCACTGCTCAACCTTTTCAGCGAGCCCTTGCTTGCCCCAGGCTAGCAGAGTGCCTAGCAACGCGACGCCAGCGGCGCTACGAGAACCTTGAACACCGACATTCGGTTTCGCGAGGTAAGAGCCTCCAAAGCTGATTGCTTTTTGTGCGTCGGGATCAGCGAAGAGTACGAGCGCCGAGTCCTTCGGTTGGAAGAGCCACTTGTGAGCTGAGATAGAGATGCTGTCAGCGTGCTCGATCCCGTCGAGGAGATATCCATACTTCGTTAACCGCATTGGCCCTGCCCATGCAGCATCAACGTGTACCCAGGCCGCATGCCCCTTCCTTCGCCGCGAGGCAGCAGCGAGGCGGAGGCTGTCGATTACTCCCCGCCCGGTAGTACCCGCCGTTAGCACCAGTGCGGTCTCGTCCTGAAAAGGTTCGTCGAGCCTGGTGATACGGCCTTGTTGGTCTATCGGGAGAGTCTCGTAGGGTAGCCCCAAGATACTTGCAGCCTTGGGCACAGAAATATGAGCGTCCGGAGATGCAGCTACGCGCGTCGCACCATGTTCTCTAGCGCACCAAAGCGCCGCGAGGTTCGAAATCGTTGATCCGGCGCACATGTGCCCTGCCGACATATCAAAGAAGGGACAAAGCCACTCAATCACTTTGGCCTCGGCGTGCGTAGCGAACGGGCTAAGCTCGGGATGGAGAAGGTTCTGATTGAACTGTGCATTCAGACCCACAAGGCGAGCTGCCACAGATGCAGGCGCGGGATCCATATGAGCGAGTGCGACTGGATCTCCAAGTGGAGCAGACATTTCACGAACAAGCGATGCTACAAGTTCAAAAGCTGCGGATTCGCCCAATCCGGTTCGCGGGAACGATTCGGGAATCATCACGTCATGCATAAAGAAGGCACCTTGATCTGCTACAGACTAGCGGACCACTAAAAGACAACAGACCTCGCAGCGATGACCTTAGGGTGCGTGGTGGGTGACAACAGCCACGCACACTTAAGCAGCGAGACTGGCCTCCTCCTAGGCTGCCGTCGTGATGCCGTGCCCAAGGAGCCCCTGCGCTCGGCGGCTGTTGCTCTGGCTACCAAGTTAACACGCACATTAGAAATCGAAATCGCCACTCACAACTTTTATCAATCTGGCTGTGGCAGTTGCCGTTGCAATGAGTCTCTGGTTCGAGTCATGTAGTTCACCCTCCATAAAAGCTATGGAACTACCTCGATGCAATAACTCACCTTTACCAAAGAGTGTTCCTGGTTTCGCTGCGCGAACGAAGCTGACCTTAATTTCCAGGGTTGGTGCGAACTCGTTGGGTGCAAAGGTGGTGGCGAGCGCTGGACCTAAAGTATCGTCAAGCATAGCGGCGATAAATCCGCCCTGTATGTTCCCCAGTGGATTTGTGAACTCGTGGGTCGCCGTGAACTTAACCCGAATACGACCACTGCCCGGCACTGCTTCAAGCACCTTCCAGCCCAGTAACCGGGCGGCAGGCGGTGGCGGGATTTCTCCGCGCGCAGCCGGCCAGAACGGGCTTTCTGATTCACTCATAGGTGCATGTCTCGCCGAGCGAAGTCGCCGTTTCAAAGGTCCGAATAGCCTGAGAATAAAACATCAACGCAGCCGACCACGAGCCGCAGGATTTCTATCTTCAAGCCCATCAATATCAATTCCCATTCCTACTCCAGCATTGCGGGCTGCTTACCCTGACATATTGAGTGTGACACAAGCAGGCCGGTCGGTTCAGGGACGGGTATCTGGTATGCCGGAGCAGATTTGCCGTGTTCGGCCAGATGACCCTCTGTATGATCTTAACCATGAGACTTAGGGATCAATGATGGAAGCCAGAGGGGCGACGGTGATGACAAGGCAATGGCATGTTGCCCAGATCAATGTGGGCACTATCAAATACCCGACAGAAGACCCGCGTATGCAGGGTTTTATGTCCCGCTTAGATGAAATCAATGCGATAGCCGATACAACTCCCGGGTTTGTCTGGCGTCTGCAGAGCGAAAGCGGCAACGCAACCGACATTGATGTAGGCGGACCTGCACTGTTTATCGCCAATATGTCGGTATGGGAGTCGGTCGAGGTCTTGTTCGATTACGTCTATCGAACAACACACCGCGACCTTATGGTTAAACGGCGGGGTTGGTTTGAGAAACCATCCAGCATCTACCAGGCTCTGTGGTGGATTCCAGCGGGCCACGTGCCCTCAGTCGAAGAAGGGCTACGGCGCATCGAACTTCTCAAGAAGCGTGGACCTACGCCCGATGCGTTCACCTTCAAATCGCGCTATCCCGCGCCTGGGTGCAATGAGAATTCCGATGACTTAGCGCCCGACGACTATTGCTCGGGTTGGGACTGAAGCGCCCGGTGCTTCTATGGAGCAGTGTATAGATTTGTACCTGCTCCGAGGCGGCTAGAAACTGTTCGAGGACGATTTCTGCGGGCAAACCAAGCTCTTACGTCCGGACACTACATGACATTACGGCCTACAAATCCTTGAGGCGCTTGTCCGAGTAGAAGGCCAGCATGAGCTGGTCCTTGATGGAAAGGCGAACGCCCTTGCCTGCACCAGCGGGCCCCACTTCAGCATCGCCGCAGTAGGTGCCGAAGACACGGTCCCAGAAGATAATGTCACAACCATAGTTGGAATCGGCCTGACGGCGCTCAAGTGCGTGGTGGCAATGGTGCTGCTGCGCGGTAGCAAAGAACCAGTCCCACACAGGCATCGAAATCATCGGCAGGTTGGCATGGTTAAACTTGCCGTTCCACATGCCGAAGGCTGCCGAAACGATAAAGACTTCGTCGCTGGCACCCATCAGGGCCAGAGCCATTGGAGTGCCGAGCCCAAGCGCCAGATATTCCAGCGGATGAGTGCGGTTGCCGCGCATGGCGCTCATCTTAGTCACGTGGTGATGGGTCGCGTGAATGCGCCACCAGAACAGTGACTCGTGCTGAATCCGGTGCAGCCAGTAGTAGAAGAAGCTGGAAGTGAATCGGATTATCAGCATCGCTCCAATCAGTCCGAGTACCGTGGTCGGTTGAAACTCGATCTGCAGTGGAGACATATCACGCAGGGCTTTGAAACCCTCAGACACTGGGGTGCGATACAGGTCGGAAATGAGAGGCCCCCAAAGTAGAGCTCCGGAAGCCATCCAGAAAACGTCTTCTGCCATTTCGTCGGGCTTAAGGAGCCAGGATTTTTTCTTGGCCCAAAAGCGCTCGGCGATCAGCAAAAGCGGCGTGGCAGAGACCGCGACGAGCAGCGTCCATACTCGGTAGTACTCTCCTCCCCACTCGTTGACCAACATGGCAGCGACGAGGAATACGGATCCGGCGACCAAAAGCGGCTGGGGCAGCGCCCAAAGAACGGCCTTCTTGTCCCACTTCACTTTACTGCCTTCTGTGATGATTCCCTCTTCGGTGCGCACAATTGGCTCACCGGAGGAGCCTATCGCTGTTGATGAGCGGTCCCCCGAGTCGAGCGTGCTTGCCATATCAAGAGGATTAAGGGATTGATCAGTCATTACCGCTGCTCCTGAGCTTCTTGGCTGATGCTTGGCGTTAAATGAATAGTCATAAAGGGCATTGCTTCAGATCTAACAGGCTTTTTTACCGCCACAGGTCCCAGTGGTTGCCCACTCCAGCTCTCCGTCCTCAATGATTGGAGTGAGGATATAGGTCACCCCATCCAAGTCGGACTTATCCTTCATCCACGTCGCAATAATTCGGCCGTCGATGACGGTAATCCCGTGGGAGTCCTCAGAAACAAGCACCTCATCGGGTAACCCTGCCGCTCCACTATCGAGGTAATCCATGCCGATGCTGCTCGCCAGCAGAGCGGCCTCTATCGTCTCTTGGATCGGCTCCACCGTGTCGACCAGCTCGCGATAACGAAACTCACCGTTCAGATCATCGTACCGGTCAATGTTTCTCACCAGATAGATGACCGCCAGAGCAATTAAGACACCCGCGAAAGCGGCTCGGGCGAGTCGCTGCTGCCTAGCAGCTTGTGAGCCACTGTCGGCCGATGGAACGTCGATTGCCGAAACCTTTTCGGCTGGGGAACTGCCTGGCTTCTTGCCGACGCCGTCACCCAATCCCAGCGCGCTCAACTGGGCAACGCCCCAAGCCATCAGGATAACGACCAGTGCACCGATGAATTTGTTCTTGCCTTCAAACTCTAGGTAGCCCCAGACGGGTATGCAGACGATGATCAACGCAAAACCCATCAGCGCCGGATTGATTTTCCGTCCAGCAATTGTCACAGTGTTTTCCAGCTTGATCTTAGTTAGCAGGAGATCAAGCTTGTCGACCAGACTATTCCAAGTATCCATACCAGCCCGTGTCTCTTTTTGAGACAAAAAATCAGCGGGATGCACTGTGTTTGTGCGCGATTGCGCGATATGTGGCCAAAATCATTCGCTGTAGGTTCGGCAGCAATTACTGTGCCTGGCTCAGTTAATGGCGCTTGGTGCGGTCCCCCCTGCTGTTTCTTTTAGGAACTACTGATGGGCAGCAATCAAGTCTGAAGACACATCTAAGAGACGCAGCACACCCATCTGACAACCTCACCACTCCCGTTGTTCTTGCTAAAAAGGCGCTCGAAAGGAGGTTAGTCGAGAAGTCTCCGCGCACAGTTGTGCGATCCAGATCAGTTGGGGTAGGCCCCCGTAAAGCTCGAAGACATCGGCGCTTAGCAACAGAAAGGCGACCGAAAATAAACAGCGCTGGGGTGCGAAAGTTGCATAGTCAGCTAAGCCTGCAAGTGTGCAGGACGCTAGAGTCTGCAAAATTGGAATACAGCTCGATGAGAAGGCCGCAAACAAGGAGTCGGCAAAGGGGGGTCACAACCGCCGAGATGGTTGTCTATCCCATGGTGGTATTCACGCTTGTAGGTTTAGCCTTTGGTTTTTTCCACAACTCCAGAATCGAAGACGCGGTTTCCGCTGCCGTTGATCTGGGACTTGAGCAGCAGACAGTTATAGAAGAGTACTTCGATACCTACGATGAGATGCCGCAGTCGGAATCGGACATCAACCTCAGCACCCTCAAGTCGGAGGGAATCCTCACCGGCATGGCCTACCAGGCAGGCGAGCTGGGAGTCCCGGCGGCCGACAAACTGCGCACCGCAACGCTCAGGGCCCTGGTGGACATGACAGAGTTTGGTGCTCGATTTAAAGACATTGAATCCGGCTTCTTACTCATAGCGCGAGCCCAGGACGACGGCACTATCAAATGGGACTGCATCGCGGACGTCGTGACAGTAGACGCCTTAAACAAGCGTTATCTACCTAAGGCCTGTAGCGGAGGTAAAGGTGGGGAAGATAAGAAGGGGGATGGCGACGGCGAATAACTCAAAAAGCAGGAGACGTAATAATTACCTTGCACCCATTCTAGGTATTTATTCGGCCGCACCCACTACACGCTAATCGGGAACACTCTTGGATCAACAGTGTTGCAGGAATTTGACTTAAAAATTCCGAGCACCTCCAACCTGCGTGAGCTCCAAATACTCGGGTTCCTCGGATTCCTTCACGGTGAGCTGAGCAGCCCTACTCGGACTGTTGCTGAATCAGCAAATGGAAATCCCACGTCTGAAGCGACGGTCTTTCCCACAATGGTCAACCGCGCAAACGAAATCTAGGTCCACTCTAACTAGCTCCTTGTTAGCTGCACGCATAATTAGTGAATTCGGCCGACGGTGACGGGTGAGTGTCTATCTACCGGAGTGGTAGTGCTGCATTGGCGACAACGTAGTCTGTAACTCTCACTGCTGTGGCAACAGCGTGCTCATTCGACGTGCGAAAATGCGCGCCAGTGAATATTCTCGCATCAGACATACGCGTGGAGATTTCGTTGTAGCTCGCAAGCTCCATCGTCATACCTTCTATCATTTCCACGTCCAAGCCAAGCATGCGCATGAAAAGTGTCTGATTGCCGTCGCCGACATCAGTCCTCACTGTAAAGGTCTCGCCCGGGTTGAGGGGCAGAAGCCGCTCCAAGATACGTGTAACAGTCGCGCCCCAAACGCAGTGGCCGCACAGATATTCAGAGTGCGGTGGGGTCCTCATGAGGGGAACCCAATCGCTTTGCGGCTCTGTGTCATCTCGGCCGTCTAAATCCGCACGTCGGATAGCAACGATAGGACGCCAGTGTTGGAAATGATTTTTGGAGTCGTAGTTGACCAGGTCGCTGTCGTTGAGGGCGAAGAAATACAGCATCATTATCCGTGCCTGCTCTGTTAGTGTGAGCGACCGGCGAGAAATCATCTCTTCTACTAGCGTGGTGAAGTCAGGGTTAAACCAAAAAAATGCGTACGCCGTTTGCTGCTCGGAGCGCACGCTGTCTGTGAGAGCGCCGAACCTCCGCACTTCATCCCAGTCTCTCCCGTAGGCGCTGCTGTCAAAAGGCGCAGGTCCGTTAGGACGAAATGCCTTTCGACTCGTTATGACGAACGCGGTGTTATAGGGCCGGTCCGTGGTCATTGGAATCTCGGTAGGACTGTAGCGGCCTGGCTTCGGATCGGGTGTCCAATACGGAATGTCGCTTGAAGTTTGGTTAGCCAGCGCCTTCGCCTCGCTACTGGCCGCAGCACCGAGTGACTCCAGCACGAGGAGGTCTTCACCCTCGAGATCACCGACCGCTCCAGCTCGAAGGATTGCAGCCTCAGAGGCATCGTTTGCAATCGACTCTATATAGGCGTATCCGGCCAATGCAGCCGCTATCTCAGCTGAGCCCTTAGCACTTGGCAGCCCGTGTAGAAAATCATCGAACCGTGGATTGGTTCGATTGCCGGCAGAAAACATCGCAAGGAAAAGGCCAGCCTCTATACGCTGATTATCATTTGTGCCACTGGCCGCGGCAGAATTTAAGGCCGCACGCCAAGCCGCGATGTTCTGCCAATCGGCTGCCACGACGGGGCGGCAAAAAAATAGTGCCAACACAACAACAGGAAACATTGCTTTTCTGGCTTGCATCGACATTGATTGCCTCCGGGTTA
>JBCCNK010000139.1:0-8832 GCA_039025875.1 Pseudomonadota bacterium | reverse complement strand
CCTGCGACCCGATGCACGGCAATACGATTAAATCTGCATCCGGTTACAAAACGCGGCCCTTCGAAAGCGTCCTACGCGAGGTGCAGGAGTTCTTTGCTATTCACCGCGCCCCCATCAAGCGCTGGATTATTCCCGGATAGCTCGTCGGAAAGAGTCGCGTAATCCACCCGATCAAGCGAGCGTCTGACCCGATAAGTAGTCTGCGCTGGCCTTTCTCAGCTGCGATGAGCATCTGCCGTGCCGCCTCGGTGGCACTGGTACGCACGTGTTTTTGAAACATCTCCTGTTGTGACTCCGGGGTCGCCGTCGGGTCGAAGTTACGCGCACTGCGCGCGATGTTGGTATCGATGCCGCCTGGATGTACGCAACATACTTTTACCGGGCTTCCAGCCAGATCCAATTCCTGGCGAAGGGACTCGCTGTATCCCCGCACTGCAAACTTGGCCGCGTTATAGGCTGATTGCGTAGGCACCGCGATCATGCCGAACACCGAAGAGATATTGAGGAGATGAGAGCGCTCAGCTTTTTCAAGCAAGGGCAGGAATGCACCGCTGCCGTGTACCACGCCCCAGAAGTTGATATTCATCAGCCAGTGAAAGTCCGTGGTGGGGACTTCGCGAGCCAGACCGCTCAAAGCGACGCCCGCGTTATTGACCAACAGCTCAATCGATGGAGTCTCAGCACCGATCTCGGCTGCCCAGGCGTCGACAGCTTCCTTATCGGCTACATCGACTGTGGCGGTATGCACGCCAGCTTTTGAATCATCCAGTCGCGCCGCGGTCTGTGCCAGGTTTTCGGCATTGATGTCTGACAACCAAACGCTGCAGCCTATCGAATTCAGTTGCTCGGCGAGCGCACGCCCCATACCCGAGCCCGCCCCCGTCACAACCGCTCGTTTACCTGCAAAATACGCCATCAACGCGTCTCCTTCCTTCAGGCTTTCATCATAGGCTCGCCCGGCATTCAGCGCTACAAGAGCACCTTTTATAGACAGTGGAAACACGATTCCGTACACTTCGCGCCGTGCGTTTAAGCGTCGAGAATCGATCGCTTTTTTTAGGCTGCCTCTTCTGCTTGCGCACTGTTTATCAGATTTTCTGTAGGTGTTCGCGGTTGCCATCTGCAGCCGCTGCTTCAATCAGTATCAGATAATTTATTCGTTGACTGTCCAAGGGTACGCAAGACCTACTGGCGGACTGCGGAGCGAGAGTGCGGGGCGGGGCCGACACCTTCCAGCCTGTCCCCTTAACGAGACCAGGACAAACCGGCGTACATCATCAGTGAAGTGGATTCGAGGAAAGCGAGATGCGGATAGCCCATCTCGCTTTTTTTGGGTCCGAAATTTGTTTTTGGGTCCGAAATTTGTGTTTGGGCCCGATTTTTGTTTTCGGATCCGAGATTTTCGGCAGCGGTCAATGCGGGACTCTGAAAATGAAAGCCTCGTTCTGCCACAGGATGCCCGACGTCGTTTATGGGTTCGCTGGAGTCCACATCTTCTAATGAGCGAATCGACAGCCTATGGGTTTGGCGCAGCATGAATCCAGTGATTAGCAGGAGACCAACTTGAGCGACAGTGCCATTCTGGTTCTGGCGGATGGAAGCGTCTTTCGTGGACGTTCCATCGGTGCAGCGGCATCGAGTGTGGGAGAAGTTGTCTTCAACACGGCCATGACCGGGTACCAGGAAATCCTCACCGATCCCTCGTACGCCCGGCAGATCGTTACGCTGACGTACCCGCATATCGGGAACACTGGCACCAACATTGAAGACGAAGAATCCGATCAAATCTGGGCCGCAGGCCTGGTTATACGCGATCTGCCGCTAATGGCGAGCAGTTTTCGAAATACCCAGGCGCTGGACGATTATCTTCGCGAGCGCGGGGTTGTCGGTATCTGCGATATCGATACCCGCAGGTTGACGCGCCTCCTAAGAGATAAAGGGGCTCAAAACGCCTGCCTGATGGCAACCAGCAGTTTGGATGAAGCCGACGCCTTAAGTCAGGCGCAGGCGTTCGCCGGACTCAAGGGTATGGACCTGGCAAAAGAGGTGACGATCAGTAAGCTCAGGGACTGGACAGGGGGGACCTGGAGTCTGGGGGCGGGTTACCGTGACCTGCGGGACGAGCCCAGGCAATTTCATGTGGTCGCGTTCGATTTTGGGACAAAACGAAACATTCTGCGCAAGCTTGCCGACCGCGGCTGCCGGATCACCTTGGTTCCAGCTCAGACCGAAGCAGAAGATGTTTTGGCTCTAAAACCGGACGGCGTTTTTCTCTCGAACGGTCCCGGAGATCCCGAACCTTGCACCTATGCGATCGACGCGATCCGGAAAATTCTGGCGCAGGGTGTTCCGACTTTTGGAATTTGCCTCGGTCATCAATTACTGGGCCTGGCAAGCGGGGGCCGTACCGTAAAAATGAAGTTTGGTCACCACGGGGCGAATCATCCAGTGAAGGATCTTCGCTCCGGGCGGGTGTTGATCACGAGTCAGAACCATGGATTTGCCGTGGATGATGAGGCGCTACCGGAGTGCCTGGAAGTTACCCATCGCTCCCTGTTTGATGGGAGTCTTCAAGGTATAGCGCGCAGGGACGTGCCAGCATTCAGTTTCCAGGGGCACCCTGAGGCAAGTCCCGGGCCGCACGATGCGGCAGGTATGTTTGACCGTTTCATTGAATTAATGCAGCAGGCGGGCTGATGCCGAAACGAACCGATCTCAAGAGCATTCTTATTCTTGGCGCCGGGCCGATTGTGATCGGCCAGGCCTGTGAATTTGACTACTCGGGGGCGCAAGCCTGCAAAGCGCTTCGCGAAGAGGGTTACCGGGTCATCTTGGTTAACTCCAACCCAGCGACGATCATGACTGATCCGGTCATGGCCGACGCAACTTACATCGAACCGATAGAGTGGCGCACCGTTCAGCGGATCATCGAAATTGAAAGACCCGATGCGCTGCTGCCGACCATGGGCGGACAAACGGCTTTGAACTGTGCCCTCGACCTTGCTCGTGAGGGTGTACTCGAAACCCACGGCGTTGAACTAATCGGGGCGACTAAGGAGGCCATCGATAAAGCTGAAGATCGCGAACTCTTCGAGAAGTCGATGCGCCACATCGGTCTTGAGACACCGCGTGCAGCCTTCGCTCACAGCATCGAGGAGGCCAATCAGGTGCTGGAAGCGATCGGCTTCCCCTGCATCATCCGCCCCTCGTTCACCATGGGTGGGTCCGGTGGAGGTATCGCATACAATCGCGAAGAGTTCGAAGAGATCTGTATGCGTGGTCTCGATTTGTCTCCGACGTCGGAGCTGTTGATCGATGAATCCCTGATTGGATGGAAAGAGTACGAGATGGAGGTCGTGCGTGACCGCAACGACAACTGCATCATCGTGTGTGCCATTGAAAATTTCGATGCCATGGGTGTCCACACCGGTGATTCCATCACCGTCGCGCCAACACAGACGCTTACGGACAAGGAGTATCAGCTGATGCGAGATGCATCGCTGGCTGTACTGCGGGAGATTGGTGTAGAAACGGGTGGTTCTAACGTTCAGTTCGGTGTATGCCCAAACACCGGCCGGATGGTTGTTATCGAGATGAACCCGCGAGTCTCGCGCTCGTCCGCGCTTGCCTCCAAAGCGACCGGTTTCCCTATCGCCAAAGTGGCCGCCAAATTAGCAGTTGGCTACACCCTGGATGAACTGCAAAACGACATAACTGGCGGCGCTACGCCCGCGTCGTTCGAACCTTCCATCGACTATGTTGTGACGAAGCTGCCTCGCTTCGCGTTTGAGAAGTTTCACTCGGCCGATGCGCGACTCACAACGCAAATGAAGTCCGTCGGCGAGGTCATGGCGATCGGGCGCAATTTCCAGGAGTCTTTTCAGAAGGCACTACGCGGACTGGAGCTTGGTTTCTCCGGCATTGAATCCATGCTGGAAGAAGGGCTGCAGGAGCCAAAAGAGCCCAGCGATGAGCTGATCAGCGAGCTGATTAATCCCGGCGCTGAGCGAATCTGGCATCTGGCAGATGCGTTCCGCGTCGGAATGACGGTTGATGACGTGTACGAGCATTCCGGTGTTGATCCCTGGTTCCTCGTGCAGATCGCTGACCTGGTCAGCGAGGAGCAAGCGCTGCGCGGCACGCCGCTGGGTGAGATCGATGAAACTCGAATGCGCACATTGAAGCGTAAGGGCTTCGCGGATAAGCGAATCGCCAGCCTAGTACATGCGCATGAACGCGAGGTTCGCAAACGTCGTCACGAGCTGGATGTAAGGCCGGTATACAAGCGCGTAGATACGTGCGCCGCGGAGTTTTCCTCCAGCACCGCTTATATGTACTCAAGCTACGACGAGGAGTGTGAGGCCAACCCTTCGGATCGTCAGAAAATACTCGTTCTCGGGGGAGGGCCCAACCGAATCGGGCAGGGGATTGAGTTCGACTATTGTTGCGTCCACGCGGTGCTGGCAATGCGCGAGGACGGATTCGAGACCATTATGGTCAACTGTAACCCAGAGACGGTGTCGACCGACTACGACACCTCAGACCGCCTGTACTTTGAGCCGGTCACGCTCGAGGACGTCCTCGAGATCGTGCACAAAGAGAAACCCGTGGGCGTCATCGTCCAGTTCGGAGGTCAGACACCGCTGAAACTTGCCCGTGCCCTGGAAGCGGAAGGCGTGCCGATTATCGGTACCACACCGGATGCTATTGATCGCGCGGAAGATCGAGAACGGTTCCAGCAGTTAATCCAGGACCTCAAGCTATGCCAGCCCGCGAACACCACCGTAAGGAGTGTCGGCGAAGCGGTCGCGGCAGCCAACCACATTGGGTACCCGCTTGTCGTCAGGCCGTCATATGTACTCGGTGGTCGCGCGATGGAAATCGTGTATCGAGATGAAGAGCTTTTGCGATATATGCGCGAAGCTGTCTCCGTCTCCGATGACGCGCCGGTTTTGCTGGATCACTTTCTAAGCGCGGCCATCGAAGTGGATATCGACGCCGTCTCCGATGGCAAGGACGTTGTCATCGGCGCGATAATGCAGCACATCGAGCAGGCGGGAGTGCACTCTGGAGATTCGGCTTGTTCATTGCCTCCTTACAGTTTGCCCTCCTCTATTCAGGACCAAATGCGTGAGCAAGTCCGAGAAATGGCGCTGGCGCTAGAGGTACGTGGACTTATGAACGTCCAGCTTGCGTACCAGGACGGACAGATTTACGTGATTGAGGTCAATCCGCGTGCCTCGCGAACTGTGCCTTTCGTTTCAAAATGTATCGGCCTCTCGCTCGCAAAAGTTGCGGCGCGCTGCATGGCCGGCAAGACACTCGTCGAACAGGGTTTCACCAAAGAAATCGTGCCGTCTTTCTACAGCGTAAAAGAGGCAATCCTGCCATTCAATAAGTTTCCCGGTGTTGACCCGATCCTAGGCCCCGAGATGAAGTCCACCGGAGAGGTTATGGGAACTGGTGACAGTTTTGCTGGCGCTTTCGGCAAAGCCCTCCTCGCCGGTGGTGGTCCCCCGCCTCGTACCGGCACATTGCTTATTTCAGTCCGCGATGTCGATAAACCGGGCGCCGTGGCACTGGCGCGCAAGATGGTGGATCTAGGCTTTGATTTGGCCGCAACGGGTGGAACTGCGGACGCGCTAGACGCGGCTGGACTGGACGTAAGACGTGTGAAGAAGGTGCTTGAAGGACGCCCTCACATCGTGGACATGATCAAAAATGACGAGGCCGACATCATAGTGAATACCACCGAAGGTCGGCGGGCGATCCTCGATTCGGCGCCCATCCGAGCCAGCGCAGAGGCACATCGGGTGTTCTACACTACAACGCTGGCCGCGGCCGACGCGATATGCCTCACTCTGCAGCAAGAGGGTGATAAAACTGTGCGTCGGCTCCAGGATCTGCACAGGAGTATGCACGCATGACTACTCAGTCGACAAAAGTACCCATGACGATAGAGGGAGAGCGCGCCCTGCGAGAAGAGCTCGAGCACCTGAAGAAGAACGAGCGTCCGCGAATCTCAAACGCGATCGCCGAGGCGCGCGAGCACGGGGACTTGAAAGAGAATGCCGAATATCATGCGGCACGCGAACAGCAGAGTTTTGTCGAAGGACGCATTATGGATATCGAGGGCAAGCTCTCGCACGCCCAGGTCATCGACGTATCGACTATTCCGCACACCGGCAAGGTGATCTTTGGCGTGACGGTCGATTTACTGGAGGTCGAAACGGACAGCCTGGTCACATACCGCATCGTGGGTGACGATGAAGCTGATGCAAAACAGAACTTAATTTCGGTGAACTCGCCTATCGCGCGAGCGCTGATAGGAAAGGAGGAAGGCGAGCCAGTGGTTGTACGCGCGCCGGGTGGTGACATCGAATACGAGATCGATGCTGTCAAGCACTAGGCATCTACTGACGCCCCTGGGACCCAACCGGTAACCGAACCTGGCATGGCATATCTCAGCCGGCCTGCTGCCCGGCGCTGACTGGACGATTCGCTTGTTTAACCTCGACGCTTTATGGGCGCTACAAAGGGTTCGCGAGCGTGCGCAACAAGTTGGACTTTCTGGGGTCGGGTTGTGCCGATCGACGTACGATCAAAGCCACGTTACCCACGCGCTGAACAAGGCTTGAACGGCTCTCGTCCAGGAGCTGCTTCAGAGTTGCCTCGCGAAGCTCGCGACTACCAACGGCCAATTTCACCTTGATCAACTCGTGATCATTGAGTGCGCGGTCCAGTTCCAGCAACACGTTATCCGACAGGCCATTTCCTGCAACAGTGAGTACGGGTGACAGTTGGTGACCCGCTGCACGCATCTGACGCAGTTGTCGTGAGTCGAAGCGCGGAATCGGGCTCGTTTCATCAACGTTGCTGTTACCGTTGCTATCGTTGCCGAAGTTATCGATCGCTTGACCGTCTTGGTTCTTGGACATAATTCAACAATTTCCGACCGTGTATACGGCATAGCCTGTGGGGCGGCGGAGTCTAGCCGAGCTGTGACAGACGTGCCACTTGTTACGTAGCCTCTGAGTTGTGCGCCGGTGTTCGGTCGGTGAATGCTCAGTCGGCGCGGTGTTGGACTGATCGCCCCCAGGCGGCTGACAGCACATAGGTTGAAGATGATGGGGAACCAGTCCGTTCGGAAGGGCAGGAGTAGGACTTGGCAAAGAAGAAATCGAGCAGCAAAGCCTGGCTCCGCGAGCATCATAGCGATGCGTTTGTGCAGATGGCTCAAAAGGAAGGCTATCGATCCAGGGCCTGTTACAAATTGCTTGAGTTGAATGAGCGCGATCACTTGTTTCGCTCTGGCATGACTGTTGTTGATTTGGGTAGTGCGCCCGGTGGTTGGTCTCAGATTGCGGCGGACAAAGTGGGTGCAACCGGAGAAGTCATAGCCACCGATATCTTACCGATGGACAGCATAGCTGGCGTTACATTTTTTCAAGGAGATTTCACCGAAGAAGAGGTATTTAACAGCATTTGCGGGCATTTAGGCGGGAAAAAACCAGACCTTGTTATCTCCGATATGGCCCCCAACTTAAGTGGTATGAAGGACATCGATCAGCCGCGAGGCATCCACCTGGTGGAACTCGCGCTTGATTTCGCGCTCAACAACTTGCGGCTTCAGGGAGATTTTGTCGCTAAGGTCTTTCAGGGAGAGGGTTTTGATGACGTGCTTAGAGTCGCGCGACGTGCGTTCGGAACGGTTCATATCAGAAAGCCCGAGGCGTCTAGATCGCGTTCACGCGAGGTCTATCTGGTAGCTAAAGGACTAAGCTCGCGTTGATCGTCTCAGCAACAGGCCCGATCAGGCCTCGCCCGCGTAAACAAGCTATAATCAGCGATCGCCGAATACGCGACATGAACGCTAGGTTAGTGCAGCGCTAACGCGCGTTCTTAGCAAATCCGGCAGTGGCTGCGCTAGACATCGCGTCGTGCGCAGCGAGTCAACATAGAGGTGATGACATTGAACGACATGGCCAAAAACCTGCTTCTCTGGTTGGTAATCGCGGCAGTCCTGCTGTCGATTTTCAACAATTTCAGCATGCAGTCGCCCACCGAACGCATGGTGTACTCCGAATTCATAACGGAGGTACAGAAAGATCAGGTCAGGAAGGTGACAATCGATGGGCTGACCATCATGGGTGAGCGCTACGACGGCTCTCGCTTCGAAAGCACCCGGCCCATGATCGAAGACCCCAAGCTCATCGACGACCTGCTAAAGCACCAGGTCGAAATTGAAGGTCGAGAGCCCGAGCAGCAAAGTGTCTGGACGCAGCTGCTGGTGGCGAGCTTCCCGATCCTGATTATCATAGCCGTCTTCATGTTCTTTATGCGCCAGATGCAGGGCGGCGCGGGCGGTCGCGGCGGTCCGATGAGCTTCGGCAAGAGTAAAGCTCGCCTGCTGGGCGAAGATCAGATCACCACCACGTTTGCCGATGTAGCCGGCGTTGACGAGGCCAAAGAGGACGTGCAGGAACTCGTGGAGTTTCTGCGTGATCCCAGCAAATTCCAAAAGCTCGGCGGCCGCATCCCGCGTGGCGTACTGATGGTCGGTCAGCCGGGTACCGGTAAGACTCTGCTCGCGAAAGCGATTGCTGGAGAAGCCAAGGTCCCGTTTTTCTCTATATCGGGGTCAGACTTCGTCGAAATGTTCGTAGGTGTGGGCGCGTCGCGGGTGCGCGGGGTGAGAGGCACACGGATACCAGCCTCAAGCGTCCCTCACTTCCTACCAAGGGGTCAGAAAGTGACGTGGAACAGACCTTGGACTCACTTTACAACTTCAGCTCCCTGAATTCCTGGTAAGTTGTATGTGGATTGTTGATT
>JBCCNK010000138.1:0-8942 GCA_039025875.1 Pseudomonadota bacterium | reverse complement strand
CGCGAATCGCGAAACCAATCGCGAGGCTGAGAACGCCAGCCCCTCCCAGGAGCGTTCCCAACAAGGTTGATGCGCCAAGGAGATCAAGAACGACCACTAGTGCGATAACGATCGTTAGGGCGCGAACACTCTGCGCCATGAGTGCGGCAAGGAAGGGCGTTGGCGAAAGCCGGTTCCAAAGTGACGACCAGTTCGCAGCTACCTTTCCGGTCCAAGCTAAAGCGCAAAACACAACGATAGCCAGCGCGTAAAGTGGAAGACCGCGATAGAGCTCAAGGAGCTGATTTTCGAATCCGTTGAACAACTCCTGAATCGACGAGTCAAGTTCGAAAGACCGGGAAACGCTGTCAGTAACAGAGACGACCCCCTGAACCCGCTTTGAAATCTGTAAGGCTCGCTCGACGGCCGTGTCGTTAAGCGCTTCTCCGGAGAGAACGACGACACCCTTACTTACGGACACTTCGACGCGCTGCAGGCCGTCTATCTCGCGAAAGATGCCTTCAAGTCGTGTTCGTAGGTCTCGGTCGGTCGACGAACTCGTGGTCGTGGATATTGATGACCCAGCGAGACCTTCCTCACTGGCTGCATTGGCTGCTAGCCCAACACCGGCTGTGATGATGAAAAAATATCCGAGCGAACGCCAAGCGTTGTGCGTGTGGGACTTTGACGAGCGAGTCATGTGCCAGAGCGCTTTCTTCCAAACACGACAGCTCGGCATGCAAAAGGCCCGCCCGGCACGCCGGCAGGAGCCGCGTACAGCATATCCGAGGGGGAGTAGCTAGGTTTTACCGCATGTCGGCAAGACTTACCTGCACCGCACACGCTGAGTACGTCGTAGAGTATGCGAGGCGTTGCGTAGTCCTTGGCTGGCACGCTAGTTGCGAGTTGAAGCAGCGCCCCTGATCAAAAACAGGGGTGTGTTTGATTCGAACAGGAGGAACTTGTGGATTTCATTCGAATACTACTCTCCGTACTGCTGCCGCCGCTTGGCGTGTTTTTGCAGGTCGGCCTTGGGCCGCAGTTTTGGCTCAATATCCTGCTCACACTGCTCGGATACATACCGGGAATCGTTCACGCCGTGTGGATCATCGCGCGCCGCTCTGAGCCGATGCCCGACAACATCCATCGCTAGTGCGGAGTCTGTGTTTCTCGGGCGACGGACGTTACCCGCGTCGCCTATGGTCCAAGCGATTTGGCACGGCATCTAGAGCACTGGGGCAAGCATGCGAGCCGTGCTTTCAAGAATGGTGTGCCTGAGTCGGGAGTCTAATTCTGAGGGCTCGATCGGGTCGCACTTCTTCAGATCGTTGCGAAGCATGCGCTCTACTTCCTCGCAAAACGATCGATCAAGAACCACGCAGGTGATCTCGAAGTTCAAGCGAAATGATCGGTTGTCTATATTCATAGAACCAATAGCCGCATGAGTAGCGTCAACCAGCATTACCTTTTGGTGGGTAAATCCTTCAGCGTAGTAGTAGAACCTGATTCCGAAAGGATGGAGAAAGCGGATAAACGAGCGATGAGCCCAGTCGATTACGCGATAGTCTGCATGGCGCGGGACGATTATTCGGACGTCTACGCCTCTCATGGCTGCGAGGATGAAGGCGTTGATTACGCGTTCATCGGGGACAAAGTAGGGCGTAGCGACCCACAACTTCTGCTTCCCTGACGAGGCAAGGTGCGTGACTAACAAGTCACCGGTGTAGTTCACATCGTGAGGTCCTGTCGGACAAACGGTAATGGTGAGATCACCCTGCGGACCTGTTGTAGGTGTCCATCGAAGGATGTTTCTTGCTGCATCCTCGGCCCCGTCGCGCCTTTGGGACTGTGCTGCAAAGGCCCAGTCAATAACGAAGCTCCTTTGTAGGCTTTGAACCGCCGATCCCTTGATGAGTAACTGTGTGTCACGCCAGCGCTCAAACTGATCTCCGCCATCAACATACTCCTGGCCGATGTTCATTCCGCCTACGAAGGCGACTTCGCCGTCAACGATGAGCAGCTTACGATGATTGCGAAAGTTTATGCGCGCTTTTGCAAGTAAGCGCCGACGAAGTGAAAATCCACAGACCGTCACGCCAGCGCTCTGCAGGGATTCATTGATTTCCTGGCTCAAGTCCCAGCTACCCACCTCATCGTAGATGAGGACTACGGTGCAGCCTCGCGCTGCCGCCTGAACCAGTGTGTCAGCAAACTCTTTGCCAACGGAATCGCTTCGGAAAATGTAGCTCTGGAGCAGGATGTAGTCGGTTGCAGCACGGATCCGCGTGAGCATTTCCTCGTACGCTTGTCCGGCAGTGGTAAATATTTCCGCTGCGTTGTCATGGTTACTGGTCGTATCGGGAAAGTTTGCAAGCACTTGTCGCGTCATTCGGCTTTCGGTGTCTGTCGCCGTCGGACGTTCTGTTGGTTGAGCTACGGTTGCCAGGAAAGCTGCGGTTTCCTTTCTCGATTTTTGGTACGAATGAAATCGGAGCTGCCCAGATGACCAATAGAGCGGAACGGCTACCCAAGGTAGAAGAACAAGCGCTAACACCCAGGCCAGCGTTCCTCGTGCGCCATGGGTTCCAGTGGCAAGAACGTACGCCGCGGTGCAGAGACCAGCGAGCGAAAGCGCGCCCGCGAAAATGGCGACCATGGTCTTCCTCTATCCTGTCGATCGCCCTCAAATACAAAGTAGATCGCGACGTTGATTTCCGAAAGTAAGTCTGGACGTGGAGCCGCAAGGGGAATGCGAACGAACGTTGAGTGGTGTGGAAGGCGGTGTGCCTGCGCTCCTTCCTTCTTTCCTTCCTTCTTTCCTTCCTTCTTCTCTTCCTTTTTCCCTTCCTGATTTCTTGGTCCTCACGATGCATCGCGGCGCAAGATTGGAATGGTCAATGTTGGCTCGGTCTTTGCGTGCAACCAAGTATATCGAACGCCGGATCCTTCTGCTTTGTGGTGATCAGTGGCGTCGATAAATCAGAAACTAGAGTCACTCAACTTGGGAGCTATGAATCATGATGAGCTGGGCCTTTACCTTCTTAGTGTTGGCGATCGTTGCAGGCGTGTTAGGTTTTAGCGGTATTGCGGGCACCGCAACGAATATTGCCTGGATACTGTTTGTGGTTTCGTTGATCGTCGCTGTCGTTATGGCGATCCGCGGTCGCACGCCGCGAGTCTAATACTCGACTCCTACCCGCACATGCTAGCCAGAGCGTTGGCGCCAGGTGGGACTTGAGTGGGTCCTAGGGCTGGGCAGTTGCTAGTCTTCGTCTTTGATCGGACGAATAGTGTATTGGAGCTGCCCGCGTCAGCTTAGAAGAAAAGAAGGTAAACGACCGATAGTTCAATGACGGGGAGGACGAAGTGGTAGCTTAGCGCGACGGGTAGGAAACATTAAGAGATCAGGGCACGCGCAATGCTACGTTACACCATGGAAAGGAGGCAGCGGGTGGTTAAACCGCCCGCACTGTCCTGCGCAATTAGCAGCTCTCGAGCCACGCATCGACCTCTTTCTCCGCCTCTTCTTTCGTTTTTCCGTAGCGAGCCTGGATCTTTCCTGCGAGCTCTTCGCGCTTACCTTTAACAACGTCTAAGTCGTCGTCAGTGAGTTTGCCCCATTTTTGTTGGGCTTTTCCTTTGAGCTCCGTCCACTTTCCTTCGACCTGGTCCCAGTTCATTCTGTGCGTTTCCTATTCCTGTTGCGTTTTAAAGTTGTACTTCGCGAGTGTTCTATGGCGAAGTTACGAGAGAGATAGCAAGGGTTGTGCCAGTGCTGGTTTTCCCGCGGGCGCGCGGTGTCGGCACAGAGCTTGCTCCCTGATTGAGGGAGAACGGCTGCGTCTGTTGTGGCAGCGTTTCGTTTAGTTTCTTTGGGCCGCAACGAGCCAATGTATTGGCGTTGGTTTTCAGTGTGTGCGAGCGCGGTGGAGGAGGTGCTGCATTTTAGCCATGAACAGTTCGAAGGCTGTCACTAGCCCCGACGATGTAGATGTGAAAACGTTGGCTGATCTCTGTACGCGGGCCGCCTATGGGCAGATCATGATCTCGCTAAGTCATGAGTTCACCAATCAGCAGAACGGCGTGCAGATCAATGCACATCTTGTACAAACCCTGGCGAGCCAACGTACGCCAGATCTTCATGGCCTGGGCTCGGCCGCCAAACGGTTGTTGAGTGATTCGCGCCGGACCGTAGAGATGTTTAGTTTGTGGCGTCTCGTCGGGCAAGCAATCGACACCGGGTCTGATCGCGCGTTTGACCCCGCGCCGCTGGTTGGGCCGTTTTTTGAGCACGCAACCGCTCGGCGCGAGCGCTTGGTCGAACAAAACGTTGACTGGAGTGGGCGGCTCAGCGCGCCTGAGTTGATCGCTGTGGCTGGCTTTTTGTTGGGTCTACGACACATCACAGACGAGCCGGTAAGCATCACTTTTGCTGGGGACCGGCTGACGATTGCCTGGGCTGGCCTACCATCGGAAGAATTTTCCTCATTGGAGGAAAATTTTGCGGTACCGGCTCTGGGCCGGCCGTTATTGGCAGCGCTGCCGCTGACGTTTGATGCTTCACGTTTGCACTTGCGTTGCAATAAGCATCAAGGCAGCGGCGAAGTTGAACTGACTGAGCTTGCACGCCAGGGATCCTGATCTGTCTGAAGGCGGTGGCGCCTAGCTCGGTGGGCGCGCCGGGGTATACTTTGCCGCGCTCCCTCCTGAGTCTATTTCTTTGGTACACGTACTACTCGTCGACGATGAAGCGGATTTTTCTGAAGGTCTGGCGGAAATACTGCGCATCAAGGGCCATACCGTAGTGACCGCCGATTCCGTAGGCGCCTCGCGTCAAATACTTGCGCGGTCTGACGGAGTCTTCGACCTTGTGCTGATCGATTTGATGCTGCCGGACGGCAATGGCCTCGAGTTGCTGTCGGAACTGAGCCAGGAGCCCGGTCAGCAGCTTGTCATCATGACGGGCCACCACAGCATTAAGCGATCGATCCGCCACCTGCATGGCCCCTCGGTCAAGTATTTGATCAAGCCGATAGACCCGCAGGAACTGGATCAGCTCCTCGGCGAGTTGAGGAGTGAGAGATCCAACACTGTCGATCGTCCCCACAGACACTTGGATCGTTTTGTCGGCAATTCCGACGCGATGCTGCGCTTGTATGAGCAAATTCGGCAGGTTGCGCCGACCGACAGTGCCGTTTTGATTTCTGGCGAGAGCGGTACTGGCAAGGAACTTGTCGCTGAAGCGATTCACCGGGAATCCCGCGTCGGCGGGCCTTTTGTCCCGATCAACTGCGGCGCCCTTACCAATGAACTTCTGGCGAGTGAACTTTTTGGGCACGAGGCGGGAAGTTTTACCGGGGCACGGAAGAAACACCTCGGTGTATTCGAAAGGGCGGATCAGGGAACGCTGTTCCTCGATGAAGTAACTGAGATGCCCATCGAACAGCAGCCGCATCTGCTGCGGGCAATCGAGTCAAAACAGATTACGCGGGTTGGTGGCGAAGGACTCATTGATGTTGCGCCACGAATAGTCGCCGCGTGCAATCGCGAACTCGGGCAGGCGCTCGATTCGGGGCTTTTGCGCGAGGACCTTTACTTTCGCCTGAGCGTGTTTCCGATCGAGGTGCCGCCGCTTCGGCAGAGAGTCGGTGATGTTGAGCGGTTGGCGCGGGACTTCCTGGCTGCGCTAAACATGTCCAACAATACAGAAAGGCGGCTAAGCAGCGAGGGAATCGAGCGCCTGAGTCGCTGGAGCTGGCCGGGTAACGTGCGCGAACTGAAGCACGCCGTCCATCGCGCCTATATTTCCACGTCGGGAGACGATGCCGAGCTCAGCTTTCCTGAGCGCTTCGATTCTCCCTTGGTTCGCCAGGACCGGAGCATTGAACCCGGCCGAACCGTCCGAGACGTCGAGAAAGAGCTCATACTGACCACGCTCGAGCATTTCGACGGTAGCCGAAAACAAGCTGCCGAGATGCTCGGGATAAGCGTAAAGACGCTCTACAACCGACTTGTGGAGTACGGTGAAGCGTAAACAGTTTGCTTTATGTTAATGCTCGACTCCCCCGCTTTGCCTAGGCTTTGGACTTTCACGTGGAATTATCATGTCGAATATTCAAAGGTCGGTGAATGCCGAGCGATTGATCTCTCAGCTTGTCGATGAACTCAGCTCCATTGCCGTAAATGCCCAGGCCACGGGCCAGATGCTGCAGGATCATACCGATCCAGACGTTGCGAAAGCTTTGCTTCGTCTCAGACGCAGTTCCCGGCGCTCAACGGCACTGCTCATTGAGCTTCGAGCGCTGGTTTCTTGATGGCGCCATGCGAACGCCCTCAACAATGGCGAGCACTTCATCGAAGTCTACGGGCTTTCCGACGAACCCATCGAAGCCTGCCTTGCGGAATCGCTCGGGTGCCGAGTCCGTCACGTCGCCGGTCGTCGCAACGAACGTCGTCTGCCCGTTTCCGACCGCACCGCGCAATTCACGAACGAGCGCAGCGCCATCGATATCCGGTAGACCTATGTCGACAAGGCATAGGTCCGCTCGAAAGAAGCTGAAGACGTGCCTTGTCTCGACACCAGAGCTTGCAACCTGGACCTCGCAGTCGTTCAGACGAAGAAGCTGTGCAAGCGCTGCTGCGCTGTCAACGTGGTCGTCGATGACCAGAACTTTCACCAGGCTCGCCTGTGAATCGTTGTTAATCGCTCGTGTAACGGCGTTGCACAGTGAATCAACGTCGATGGGTTTTGGGAGAAAATCGTCGAAACCCGCGTCAATCAATGTCTCAAGAGACTGGCGCCCAACGTGTGCGGTCATTGCGATTACGGGAACCTCGCAGGCGGCTTCGCGAATTGCGTTAAGCGTTTGTAGACCGTCCATGATCGGCATATCGAGGTCCATGAGAACTGCAGCGTAGGCCGTCGGTTGAGTCGTAATGAGCTGTAACGCCTCTGCACCGCTCGCTGCGGTTGTAACCGACGCACCGAGCCGGGTCAGGAGCGCCTCGATCGGCTCCATTACATCTGCCTTATCGTCAACGATAAGGACGCTGCCCGAAATTCTCGGTAGCGACGACGCATCCCTTCTTAACGGAGTGTGCTGGGCGTCATCGATTTCAGAAACAAAGGTCCCGGCTTCAATGCTACCGATGGGCACTTTCAGCGAAAACGCGCTTCCTTTCCCGACGTCGCTTTGAACCTGAATTTCGCCCCCTAGTTTCTGCGCCAGACGTGTACAAATGCTCAACCCGAGCCCCGCGCCGCCGCGATGAAGAGCCACTCCGTTCTTCCCTTGGCTGAACGGCTTAAACAAGTCATCGACCTGATTTTTAGGAATCCCGATGCCCGAGTCTTCGACGGAGAAAACGATATGCCCTGGCTCGAAGGCTGCGCCGAGTCTGACGAAGCCCTGTTCGGTGAATTTAATTGCGTTGGTTACGAGGTTGACCAGGATCTGCCGAAGCTTCACGCGATCGGTTTCGATGAACTCGGGTACCGCGGTGTGCAAAACCGCCTCAAGAACGAGTGCCTTTTCTTGTGCGCGAACCCTGAGTGTGGAGGCCACCTCGGTCAGCATCGATGTAACTGATACAGGGGCAAGCACTACGTCAACCTGATCGGCCTCCAGGCGAGACTGATCGAGTATGTCGTTCAATAGCTCGAGCAAACTGAGGGCGTTGCGCTTTATGCCAACCACATAGTCAAGGGCCGCATCGTCACGGTGATCCATCAGCAGCAGATCGGTAAAACTGATAACGGCGGAGAGCGGTGTACGGATTTCGTGGCTTATGTTCGCGAGAAAACCTGCTTTCGCCCGGGTGGAGTGATCTGCATCGCTATCCTCCGAGGTAACGTCGCTTCGCTTTTCGTCTGAAGCAGGTTCCACAAGGAGGACGTATTGGGTTGTGTCTCCGGGCACCAGGATGCTTTTAGCGGTGACGGTAACGTTCAGGCGTGCGGTGTTTGGCGTCGTGGCAGCTTGGCCGACGTTGTCTCCGGTTGCGGCTGCCAACGATACATCTGCAATACCTTGCAAGGTCGGTAGAAGCGTTGTGTAGGTCTCTGTTGGCAGAAAATCAAAGATCGAGGCGCCAACGAACAGCGCGTCCGCCGATAGCCGGAGGAGCTCAACGGCTTGTGGATTAAAAAACGTAACGCAACAGGAGCTGTCGACGCCTATCGTACCCTGTGGAATGGAAGACACGATCGCTTCCAGTAACGTTGCGTTCGGTTGCTGCTCGAGCGCGGGCTCTTGCGCAACTGAGGCCGGGATTACATCCGAGACGGGGACAGCTTCGGTCGTTCCCACTACGTGCGCTCTCTCATATCCACGACACGAACGCCATGTTGCTCAGTTACTTCGCACGGTAGGCGCGATCGTGTGATTAGCAGGTAAACCAAAATGGAGTAAGCCAAGTGGAGTAAGCCAAGTGGAGTCAGCCAAGTGGAGTAAGCCGAGTGGGACGCGTGTGTTCACAATAAGGTCGTTGTTTAGCCCTACATCCTTTTCGGCCTCCTCACCAGCGCGGCCTTTCGCTCTCAGTCTTTCGTTCCTCTTCCGTCCGACGGCGATTCCGTCAGCGTTGGCATCAAACTTGCGACACGCGCTGAGCACGTTGGAACTGTTCCAACGTGTGAAATTTTGTTAGTCAAACGACGCGAAAGGAGACCTTATGCGCGGTGTGGTTTCGATAAATGAACTTGATTTCCACTGGTGGGCTGGACCTGCCAGTGACGAGGTTGACGCGGCGTTTTGCGTCCACTGCCGGAGAGGGCAGTACGGTGTCACGGAATATCATGATCGTCCGCTCAATGACGATCAGGCCGCGGCTGTTGCCCGAGTACTCGCGCCAGCGGTTGAGCAGGTCGCCCGGACGGGGTCGCGCGGTCGAGCCTGAGCTCAGGAGTCTCAGGCCACGGCTTAAGGGCAGAGATTAACTCGACTGTCGGTCTGAGGTGTTCG
>JBCCNK010000137.1:0-9027 GCA_039025875.1 Pseudomonadota bacterium | reverse complement strand
TTCTGCATAGTCGCCACAGATTCCACGGCATCTTCCAGAGCGTAACGAGCTCCGCTTACCTGACCGGACAACGTCGCATACTCCTTCCAGAACGCGCCGACTTCCGCAAGATCCGCCCCGGCCAGGGTCGGCTCGTACAGACGCTTCACTTCGAAGCTCACCGGATCAGCCAGCACGCGACTTGCACCGTCTTTTATCAGCACCAGCTCAGCAGAGTAAGTCCCCGGTAGCGCGAGGAATCCGCTTGGGGGCAATCCCTGCCAGTTGTTGGGTGTCTCGACCGAACCGTAGTAGGGATGACGTAAGTCCCAGGCCACGCGGTGGAATCCTTTGGCCGCTGGCGCATCAACACGCCGCACCACCTGACCAGCAGAGTCCCGCACCACCATGTGCAGTTTCGGCTCCTGCTGACGACGCTCGGCCTCGACAGCCTCCCACCCTGCAAAGCTCACCTGGTCGCCGGCCTTCAGCACTTCTGCTTCGGCCTTCTGGCGCATTGCTTCGAGCGTGGGGAAGCCTTCGGCTAGATGATAGGTCAGCACTGCACCAAACGGCGGATTGTCGGCGACGTACAGCTGATCACCCTGGGAGCCCCGCCGGGTGGAACCCAGAACGCCACGCTGGAAGTACCACAGTGCGTCACGCGGTTCGAACAGCACGGCTTCCTTCTCAAGAGTATCGGCCTCGAGGGCCCGCAGTGGCGAGTAATCGTCCAGCACGAAAAACCCACGCCCGAAGCTGGCAGCGACCAGGTCATTTTCACGTCGCTGGATCTGCAAGTCCCGAATCGGAATAGTCGGCATACCGGCCGCCAGTTTCTGCCAGTTTTCTCCCGCATCAAGAGTCATGAACACACCAAACTCCGTTGCTACGAACAGAAGGTCAGCGCGTACGTGATCCTGTACCAGACGCCACACCAGGTGCCGCTCAGGCAGGGTCCCGCTGATGCTGGTCCAGCTCTGACCGCGATTGCGGCTCACCAGCAAGTAGGGCGAGAAGTCCCCGTACTTATGGTTATCGAGCGCGACGTAGACGGTATCGGGGTCGTGCAGATCGGCCCGAATGTCATTCACGAATGCGGTGTCCGGCACTCCGGGCAGTGACCCAACTTCTACCTGTCGCCAGCTGCCACCGCCGTTCTCAGAAACCTGTATAAGGCCATCGTCGGTACCCGCATACAAGAGACCTTCCACATCGGGTGACTCAGCAAGCGACGTGATGGTGTTGTAGTCCGACATGGCAAACATGTCCCAGGGCGCATCCCAACTCCAGGTCTGATCCATCAACGGCATCAGCATGCGATCCTCGTTGCGGGTCAGATCTGGGGAAATAGCAGTCCATTCATCGCCACGATTCTCGGATCGCCATACGCGCTGCGACGCGAAGTAGAGACGTGTTGCCTTGTGCGGGCTCACCAGAATCGGCGCATCCCAGTTGAAGCGCTCCGCTGGCTCACCGGGTGCCGGCTGAGGTTTGATGTACACGGTCTCACCCGTGGGGATATCTACACGAGTAAGGTTGCCTTGTTGCCACTCGGCATAAACCACGTCCGGATTGCCCGGTTCGGTCGCGGGCTGGTGCCCATCCCCGCCCAGAACGACCCGCCAGTCTGAGTTACGAATACCGTGCACATTGTCAGTCCGGGAAGGTCCGCCTTGCGTGTTGTTGTCCTGGGTGCCGCCGTAAATTGTGTAGAACGGCTCCGCGTCGTCGATGGCTAACTTGTAGTACTGCGTGATGGGCAGATTACCCATAAAACGCCAGGTATCGCCTAGATCGAAGCTCTCATAGACGCCCCCGTCTGTGCCCATCATGATGTAGTCAGGGTCAGCGGGATCGAACAGGATTTCGTGCATATCGCCGTGTTGACTGGGATGCGGCATGGGCTCGAACGTGGTCCCGCCGTCTTCAGATTTGTGCACGGTAGGTCCGACAAGATAAAGCCGATCAAACTTATGCGGACTGGCAAATAACTCCTGGTAGTAGTGGGGGCCAGTGCCACCTCCGACGGCATCGGAGCGCTTTTCCCAGCTGGCCCCGCGATCACTGGACCGCCATACGCCCCCTTCGCGGCGATTGAGTTCGATCGCCGCATACACTACGTCCGGATCCTGCGACGAAATCGCGAGACCAATTTTGCCGGTATTGCCGGTAGGCAGGCCGGTTTTCAGCTTGGTCCAGGTTTCCCCGCCATCCATCGACTTGTGCAGGCCGGATTCCGGGCCTCCACCCATGTAGGCCGCGACAGTTCGATGGTGTTGCCAGGTGGCCGCGTACATGACATCAGGGTCGCGTGGGTCGGCTACCACATCGGTAACACCCGTCCATTCGCCACCGCCCAGCGTCTTGGTCCACGTCTGGCCCCCATCCTTCGTCATATAGAGGCCCCGATCACCGCCTTTGGTCCAAAGCGGCCCTTGCGAGGCCACCCACACCACATCGGAGTTCGTGGGGTGAACAATGATCGTGGAGAGATGTTGCGAGTCTGCCAGACCCATGTTCGTCCAGGTTTTGCCCCCATCGTCTGAGCGGTAGATACCGTCGCCATAACCGATATGTCGGCCACCGACGTTCTCTCCGGTCCCTACCCACACGGTGCTGGGGTTGGAGGGATCGACCGCCACCGAACCGATCGAATAGGCCGGCTGTTCATCGAAAATCGGTGTCCAGGTCACACCGGCATTGGTCGTTTTCCACACACCACCGGAACCCACCGCCACGTACCAGACGCTTGAATCGCTGGGATCCCAGGCGATGTCTGCAATTCGGCCTGACATAAAGCCTGGACCGATGTTGCGCCACTGCATACCCGCAAAGGGGTTCGCCGGTTTCTCCGGTTCCTGAGCCTGGACCTGAAGTGACCCGACTGTGAAGACAGGAATTAGGAGCAAAGTGAAACAAATCAGAAGTCTAGGTAGAGCAGCGCGGTACATCGTGGTTCCTGCATGACAAATCGGGGCCTGAAGCATAGCATCGTGAGCATTCTCCACCATCAACTCAGGCAAACAATCTCCGGTTGAAACTCGATGCGTTGAAACAGTGTTCTGCCTGGGGCTCTCGAGCGTTGTGGCTATGTGCCTATCTTTCTCTGGGGATAGCTAGCCCGCCGGCGGGCGCCGACATCTTCCGGCCTGCCTACTTTGAGCTGAAAGAAGTCGACGAAAAGCACTTTTCGGTGATTTGGCGGGTACCGCTAGGCAGCAACCGCAGTCTCGGCGCGAAGCCAGTTTTTTCCGAGTCCATCTCAGTGGATGAACCCGCCGAAGTTACCTTCCCTTCAAACATTCGCCAGGAAGTGTTCTCAATCTTTGCTCCTAACGGCCTGGAAGGAGAGCGCATCCGTTTCGACGGACTGCTTGGTACAGCCACGGATCTCGTAGTGCGCGTGCTGCGGCGCGATGGCGGTGTGCAAGTGGAGCGTCTGACGCCTGAGAGCGCAGAGTTTGTTGTGATAGGAACGCCGACTCTGTCGGAGATCAGCGCTTCCTATTTGGCACTGGGCTTTGAGCACATCCTATCGGGTGCAGATCATCTGCTCTTTGTCGTTTGCCTGATGTTGCTGGTTCGGAACTTAAGGCCGCTGATCTGGACCATTACGTCGTTTACCGTTGCCCATTCGGTAACCCTTATTTGCGCTGCATTAGATTGGCTGCGACTCGCCAGTCCACCCACGGAAGCTGTGATTGCACTATCCATTGTCTTCATTGCGGCCGAGGTAGTTCGCGAGGCACGAGGACAGACTACTCTGACGTCGCGCTTACCGTGGGTCGCCGCCTTTCTCTTTGGACTGCTGCATGGGCTTGGTTTTGCTGGTGCACTAGGCGAAATAGGTCTGCCTAAGTCAGCCGTCGTTCTGGCGCTGCTGGCCTTCAACCTTGGCGTGGAGTTGGGGCAAGTCGCATTTGTAGCGACGCTTCTGGCGGTGTTCCTGATTTTAGGGACGTGGAATCCGATCTCGTCAGCGCGCAAGCGACTGGTGCTGGCCTACTTGGCGGGAACAACCGCAGCATTCTGGTCCACGGAGCGGGTCGCCGCATTCTTTATCTAGAGCGAGAAATCTGGAGCCTGAGAAAAATAGAGCCCGAGAGCTGCGTAGGTAACCCTAACAGTCAATTGACGCCCAGACTGCCGGCAGGGAATTTGCGCGCGCCGCGGCCCTCCGTCGCCTGACTATATAGATAGCCATGCGATATTCACACCATAGCGGTGAGATGGCCGTGAGATGGCCGTGAGATGGCCGCGACTCACCAAGTCAGTCGCGTCGAGAAACGATGGGCCGCATTAACTGTTGATTACCCGGTTTGAGGACCGACCACCCTGGCGGATGCGTGTGCGGACTAGCAGGGTTTCTAGTACGGGTGCCGTACCCAGGACCGGTGGGCACTGGCACCTTCGCATACGGTGGTCCAAAGCTCCGATAAGGTAGTCGTGGTCGATAAGGCAGGAAAGGTTGAGACGCAAACGTTACCGGATCAGCGGGCTGCCAGCCTATTGCGCGTTGATCCTGGTATCTGGCATCGAGTCGCCGCTGCCGGGCATTCGACCGTTGTTGCTCCCGAGCAAGTCGTGACTGCGCCAATCGATTAGTTGATGCCCTCATCGCGGTGAGTCGGTCTTCTAGCAACGACGTATTCGGGTCTGGCGGCAGATTGAGCTCTAGTACTTCAACTGGCCCAGCGGTCGGCGGTACATCACTGTAGGTAGTAACACCGTCGTCTATCGATTTGTAAACGGTCTGCGCTAAGACAAGAAGCGGCAGGCACAATCCGAGGACCAGAAAAGTCATAGGAAACACGGCTAGAAAACGAGCCCGGGAAGGAATCGAACCACAGTAACGCGGCTGCAAGACGACGAGCCACAGACGCTCGTCGGAGACCGGTAGAGCGCTGGAGTCGCCAAACGGAGTTACCGAGCGTGACGACTGGGCCTGAGTCAGTGGGAAGCGTATGAACCGTAATACAGGGCTAGCTGCCAAGCCAGGCGCTAGTACGTCGCAAACCGACGGACGGGGTAGTGCGATGCAGCGCTTCAGAAGCCGAACAAGGATCGCCCCACGACAGCCTGTGCAGCGAGCGCCATGGTTACGAAAATACCAGCGAGCAAAAGCCCGAAGCCGATCCGGCGGAGTACGCGCCCCAAAGCGTCCCGGTCAAAGCCGTGTGAACCGCGAATTTAGAGCACCGTTTCAATGGCCTGGGTGAGCTTGCGACTATTCGGGCGTGTGCCGCTATCGAAATGCTCTACCACTTTGCCATTGCCATCTATAAGGTACTTATTGAAATTCCACTTGGGCTGGCCCGATTGGCGCGACAGCTCCTTAAATACCGCGTTTGAGTCGTCGCCTTTCACAGAAGTTGGGGCCAACATCGTGAAACTGACGCCAAAATTGACAAAGCACACATCGGCAGCCTTCTCTTCGCTCGCAGCTTCTTGATTAAAGCTGTCGCTGGCGAACCCGATGACCACCAATCCGCGCTCTTTGTAGGCTTGATGAAGCGATTCCAGGCCCTTGAACTGCGGTGTGTAACCGCAGTGGCTAGCGGTATTTACCAGCAGCGCTGGACGTCCCTTCGTGACCGAACAAAGGTTGACGTCATCTTTAGAGTGGAGCCTTCGCATATCCTGATCAAGATAGTCAGGGCATGCGGCTGAGGCCTCAAAAGAGAGAGATAAAAAGCCCGCCAGTAGCAAAGCCGACAAGCGTGATAGCTTGAACATATAGCATGCCCCCCGGTGCATGTGTCCCGTCTATACGCCAATCGGTCAGCAGAGGATCATCCGAGATTCAGGAAATCGAAACGGCCCATCGTGAGCAAAAGGTGGGCTTTTCGTACTGCTAACCTGTCCCTGCCGGACACCCAGCACGGCTGTATAACCAACTGTAATAAGAAAACAGCTGAACCTATGAAAGTGAACTATCTATACAGAAGATGTATGTGAACTCGGGCCGCCGTCAGCGAGTAGTTAGACTGAAGGATTTGCTCTCGATCTGGCGGCTAACATCAGCACGTTTTTGGGTAGCCCAAAGATGGTTTCTAGCTTCGAGGTCTGGCACCCGCTACGGCGCGAAAATGTATGTTCGCGACCAGTACTTCTAGTCCATCTTGCTCGGCGCGTACGCCACCTACGGTCGCTGGATCCTGATCGATGACCGCGAGCATTGCGACCGCGCCGTTTGCGACTCACGCGTTTTCCACAACACTCGTCGCATCCCTTGCGTTGACAATACGTCTTTGAGTGTTGAGCCGCAGAGTGGTTGTCCCGGAGTGGAAAAGCCAATTAAGGTGCGAGCCCACCAGCCTTGATACAAGCCCTGGGAGACATCAATGATGAACCGATACCGAATGCTTGCGACCGTCGCACTAACACTGATGGCCGGATTACTAACATGGGGTATCCATGCCGATACCGCAGCTGATGAGCAGTCTATCCACCGACTACTGGACGATTTTCATGCGGCTGCCGCCGCTGCTGATCAACAGCGGTACCTGGACCACTTCGCCGACAAAGGCGTATTTATGGGCACCGACGACTGGGAGCGTTGGCCGCTTGACGACTTCAGGCAATACGTGACGCAACGATTTGCAGGGGGGGTTGGCTGGAGCTATCGCCCGGAGAACCGGTACGTCGCGTTTGCCGATAGCAACAATACCGCCTGGTTCGACGAGATCATGGTCTCGGAGCGCTGGGGGCGCTTCCGAGGAACCGGCGTTCTGGTGCGGCAAGGTGATGAATGGAAAATCGCTCATTACTCACTGACCATTCTGATACCTAACGAGAGTTTCGCACCAATATCAAAGCTCGCTACGAGTGGTTTCGAGGCTCGCGCTTTGCCGGCCCCGGACTCTGGCAGCTAGTACACTTAATCAGGCAGGAACGCACTTTTGAGCACAGAACACAGCGGGCACCCAGTTAGCTACTCGCAGACCACCCTCACCGAGCTGATGATCCCGGCGTACGCGAACTTCGGCGGCAAAATACATGGCGGCACTCTGCTTTCGCTGATGGATAAGGTCGCCTATGTCTGCGCCAGCAAACATGCGGGTAACTACTGCGTGACCGTCTCGGTGGACAATGTGAATTTTCTGCAACCCGCCGAGGTCGGCGATCTGGTGTCCATGAATGCTTCGGTTAACTACGTCGGGTCCACCTCACTCGTGGTCGGTATTCGGGTAATTGCCGAGAACGTGCAGAACGGTACCAGTAAACACACCAATACCTCCTACTTCACCATGGTCGCGAAAGACCCGGACGGGAACAAAGCCAATGTTCCGCCGCTGATATTGGAAAGCCCGGAAGAAATCCGACGCTTCGCCAGCGCGCTACGACGACGAAGACTCCGGCGCTATGCGACGGAACGAATGGAGGAATACAAAGAAAGCTTTCAGGTCGATAAGGACATTCGGGCATTTCTGGCCGAGGAACGCTGTGAGATTCGGCTTGCCGATTAACCTTTCATGAACCGGACTGAAGTCGGCGTTTCCTGCCCATACTGCGGTGAGCACCTCATCCTGCTTGTGGAACCGAGTGACCTGGACAACGAATACATCGAAGACTGCCACGTATGCTGCCAACCGATGGTCGTTTCTGCTTGGCAGGACGAATTCGGCGAATACCAGGCGGCAACCCGTAGAGACGATGAATGAGTAAGTCTCCTAAGCCCAGAGTCGTCATTGTCGGTGGCGGCTTTGCCGGCCTCGCCTGCGCGAACAACTTACCGGCGAAACACTTTGACGTCACGCTCATCGATCAGCGGACCTCGTTCGAGTTCCTGCCGAACATTCATGAGCTTGTTTCCGGGGTAAAAACGAAAGAGCAGCTAAGGCTTGACTTGCGCTCAGCGCTCGACAGTGCGGGCCATTCCTTCGTTCACGGTTGTGTCGACGCCCTCGATCCTCAAAAGCGCGTCGTGTCATTACACGATCGTCGCCCCCTGAGCGCTGACTATCTGCTTATTGCGGTCGGCGGCGTAGATCAGGATTTCGGTATTCCCGGCGTTCGCAGGCACGCCCACGGATTCAAATCGGTCAATCAATGTGCTGCGATCCACGATCGGCTTCAGACACTTTTTACTACGGCTGCTAGGGGGCGGCGAGCGCCATCGATCGTGATCGTCGGTGCGGGTCTTGAGGGGGTCGAAGCCTGCGGTGAAGTGCTCCGTTTTACGACCGGCTTCGACGCACACATACACGTTGTCGAGGCGAAGGGACAACCGCTGCCAGAAAACGGTGGGGGTGTAAGTCGACATATGCGGGAACTGTTCGACATCCATGGGATTACCGGACACTGGTCAGATTCCGTTCGAAGCGTTGCTGCCCGGTCTGTCACGTTGACCAGCGGGACAAAACTTACCTCTGATCTCACGATTTGGACGGTGGGCGCTGCCCCCCATCCTCTGCTGCGCGAATCAGGCCTTGATGCGAACGGGCGTTGGGTTCCCGTCGATGAGAGCCTGCTGCACCCGGAATACAAAAGTGTCTTTGTAGCAGGCGATGCGGCCGCTCCACCGCAGCTCGTCAAGAAACAGGCCTACAACGCACTGGACATGGGACGCTGCGTGGCCCGGAACATAGTTCGACTTGAACGAGCGCGACCGCTCGAGGATTTTCGAGCATCGGCGAAGCCCCAGCTGTGCGCTTTCGGAGATGTGGACACCTTACTACTCGGCGGCGGTGTTGGTATCGCAGGCCCAGCACTGGCACCCGCGAAAGAAGCGATTTACTCGGCAGTAATGACCCAACTGGATCGTCGCCGGTTTCCTGCTCGTCTGGGCTCGCTCGCCGCTCGAAACCTGCTAGCGTTCAACAGACTGCTGATTCCAGCTCTTCGAAAACCTGAGCTTTTGCGCCGTGCAGGCGCGTTCAGGTTGCTTCGATGAAGCGCGTTGTCTTTGATACGGATATCGGCATTCTGTTGAACGCTAGCAGGTTTCGAGCGGCGAGCGAGCCCAGACGAGCAGGAAACCGGCGACGATCCAGTTGGGTCATTACTGCCGAGTAAATCGCTTCTTTCGCGGGTGCCAGTGCT
>JBCCNK010000136.1:0-9168 GCA_039025875.1 Pseudomonadota bacterium | reverse complement strand
GTCTGGACTATGCGAGCTAGGAGGCCCGACAACTCTGCAGATGGCTTGCGAAACTCTTGCAGGCCTCCCGTGGACTACCGCTCTTCCCGACCAACGCCGTAGCAGTGAGGCGGCACAAAAAATTCGTCCAGGGCAATCTTCTGGTAATACTCGCCCCCGCCTTCATCCCTGATCACGCGGCATCGTCGGGGCACTAGACAGTTACCCGTCGACGATCGCATGGCGCATTCATTGCCTTTGCCAACTCGCCAGTCGTCCGTGCGGTAGAAGCTGTTTGCGACGAAGCCGACACGACGACCACCTTCGTACCCGCGACCACCGGTGACCTCGTAGATCGCGAAGATGACTCCATCCGAGCGATAGAAGGTATGCAGGTTGTAAGTGCTTCGCGAACGAATCTTGTACCGTCCGCATCGCTTGCCAAAACCCTTTAGAAATTTGTAATCATCGTTCCTGGCGAAGTTTCGCACCTTCTCTAGCCGATCAAGCGCATCTTCCAGATCTGAGAGTTTCTCGCACTGCGGCAGACGAACGCGGTCGACGCTGCGCGTCGTCTGACCCGCCGACACCAGTGGAAAAAACAGAAAGACGGCCATCGCGAACAGACGAACGAACCAGGGCATAGCGACTCCTTTCTCGGGATCCTTGCGAATTCTCACGCCCACCTTACAGGAAGGAAAACCGACGGCCAAAGACGGTAGTCACATTGCTGATTGACACAGCAAGAGCCCTACCTCTTCCACGATACTCCTCCAAGGCAAGAGAGGGTGAACGCTCAACGATCCCGCGATTGAATCCGATAGTGCGGCCGTCGATATCTGCGACGTGGGCTTCCACTGAAAAAAGCAAATGTCGACTCTCCCTAAATCGAAACCAAAAAACCGCGGACGCATGGATCGCCCGCGGTTGTCTGACATCAAGGGTGAGAAAGTTAATGCCTGGGCGGCGCCAACACCGGAGCAGCTGACGCCTTTACAAGTCCAATCGCCAGCTAGCGCCAGACTCCCCATTCACCCGTAGTGCCCGGCTCCTCGCCCAGGGTCCACAACTGGGCCGTCCATAGCTGACCATTGTGCTCAACCTGGTCTCCGGCAATGTAGACTTCAGACGCGCTCCAGCTGGGAGCTTCGCCGTTGCCATTGTCGTCGTCGAAGACCACATTGAAACTGAAGACGGCTTCGCCCTCTCCACCATCGGCGGTGAGCCTGAACGTCAGGCTGTGATTCTGGGGAGTCAGATTCGCCGTATCTACAATCAGCACGTCCGCACTTGTGAGCGTGGTGGTGACTGCCTCGCCGGCCGTCTGCTGCCAGGTAAGAACGGGGCTTGGCTGCCCTACGACTTGTGGATACAGATACACGAGGCTTCCGTACTCCACGCTGTTCTCAAGCAAAGCGACTTCCTGAGTCGCGAGAATGCTCACCTGCAGGTTGTTTTCTGCGGCGGGAGTGATAGAGAAAACACCTGAAGCGCGCTCGTTCCTTGAGTTGAAATAGTTACCGTACAGATCGTTGCGGAAGTACATGTAGTGATTCATCTCAGGGTGCCAGCGTCCGATAAACACGTTGCCATCGTGGTAGGTCTCATACCAGCCGTTCACTTCGGCGGCTAGGAGTCGATCCCAATCGTTGATGTTGTCGGCCGTGATTAATACCGAGAAGGCGCTGTGTTGCTCACCAAAGCGATTGAACACCGCAAAATTCACCCGGTCCCCTACTTCGACGCTGGACAGACTGACATCTGCCGGTATGAATGGTGCGCCCTGAATAAGATAGGGGCCTTCGGGATCTACCGGATCCTCCGGGTCGGGGGTCGTTACGTCATCACCCACAATCGTTACATCGCTGCAGTTGTAAAAACCTTCTCCCACCGGGTCTACCCGCTGCCAGCGGACAAAGAGCACGGCGTCACCCGAACGGTTCGCCGGAATGGTGACGTCCATTCGGTATTTTCCGTCTACTACCGGGATGTCGTCGTAGCTTTGGATTAACTCCAGGTCCTGCCAAGCGAGAGGCTGGGTCAGATCCGCATCGGGCACCGTAAGGTAAAACTGCCAGTAAGAAGGGTTGTGCGGCGCTGTCGCGTTGAAGACGTATTCAAAAGTGCCGCTGTTCAGTTCGGTGCGATACCAATCGTCTCGAGCCAGCCCCAGGCCTCGCTTCTGCGTATCGTTGGCGTAGCAAAGAGAACCATCCGGTACTAGCGACTCCACGGTTTGCATGTTGGTGTAGTCGGGAATGTTGATGGAGAACTCGTTGCGCTGCACAAACGGATAACTCCCTGACAGCGCTTTCGCTGCAGCACAGGCGGCGTTCGGAGGTGTGCCACTGAAAATTCCACCTTGTTCAAAGCATAGCTGCTGGCGCGCGGCCGGGTACTCCGACCAGCCATGGGCCGAGGTACCGTGCACGAATCCGAGCGAAGTCGCGATCGCGACAAGAACAATACTGGCAAGCTTTGTATTCATTTTTCTCATCACCTTCTTTTTGGTTGGTAAGGACATTCCACCCGCACCGGGATGGGGTTAAACAACGTTCAGAGGAATTGCGGTCGCAGACTCAGCGGATCTGGGTGATTGGTAAGCCAGCCATCGACAGGAAGGCAGCCAGGTCCGGGCGCTTCCCGGTATCGTGAATTCTGCTAGCAGGAAGACCTGTGCGTTGGGGGGAAAATAGATACTTCATACCTCGTCACTCCCTAAGACATCGGATAACGGCACTGGGTGACCGATCAGGTAACCCTGGGCATAGTCGCAGCCAATTTCGGCGATGGCGTTTCGGATGTCCTCGTTCTCAACGAACTCCGCGACGGAACGCCTTCCCATCAGTCGAGCCACGTCGGTGATGGTGCGAACCAGTGCGTGGCTCACGGGGTCATCGACGATCTCACGTACGAGCTCGCCGTCGATCTTCAGGTAGTCGATCGGCAAATCGCGCAGATACAAGAATGAGGAATGCCCGCTACCGAAGTCGTCCAGCGCGAACTTGCACCCAAGTTTTTTCAGATCCTGAACGAAGTTTTTCGCACCGCTGATATCGGATATCGCGGCCGTTTCGGTGATCTCGAAGCAGATTCGCTCCGGCTGCAGGCCAGAAGATTCGAACTGCTCGATGATGAAACTAAGCAGGCTTTCATCGTCGATCGAATGCCCCGAGAGATTGAGCGCAAAGCGATGACTGCGATCGTCGTTGTTTCTGGCGGACGCGATTTCGTGGAACGCGCGTTTGATTACCCAACGATCAAGTTTCACCGACAAGCCGTAGCGTTCGGCCAGCGTGAGAAACGCAGCGGCACCAATCAGACCGCCCTCGTCATCGCGCATCCGCAACAGAATTTCGTGCATCGTCGACGGCGACGAGGATTCCGCCAGCTCTCCCAGGGGCGCGATCGCCTGCGCGTAGAGTTCGAGCGTGTCGTCTTTCATCGCGCGGGTTAGGCGGTTTAGCAGGTGACCTTCGCTGCGGGAGCGGCGGCGCTCAGCAACATTGCCCTGAAACGAAAGTACCGTGCCGCCACCGCGTTTCTGGGCAGCCTGACAGGCCTGTATGGCGTGGCCCAGGCTAGCTTTGCCTGCTCCCGATCCGCGTCTTAGCTGCGCAACACCAATGCTGATGCTCACGTCATAGCGCTGACCGAAGAATGAAAGGCGCAGCGAGTCTACAACGCTGACGAGAGACTCGGCCCGTTGCGTCGCCTGCTCCATGGAGCGACGCTCAACGACCACTCCGAATTGATTGTTACCGAGGCTTCCGATCAGCTTTTCTGCGGCCATTTCGCGACGCAACAGATCTGAAAACACGCGAATCATCCGCTCTGCAGCCATGTCGCCGGCGTACTCGCGAATGAGGCGGAAGCGATCGATGTCGATAAACAGTACGTAGTGCGTGCGCAGGCCGCTAACCGATGCGGCCGCGAAGCTCTCGAGAGCCCTTTCAAATCCGCGTCTATCGCTCAACCCATGCGTGCGTTCTGACTCGTGAATGTTCTGACTCATATCAGGGACCGTCGTGCTCAAACCGGCGACGACATCTGATGTGAGGGAATAGGCGTCATCAATAACGACTGCGCCGCCTGCCCCACTAAAGCGCACCAGGCTCATGGCAAGCACGTCGGCCATCATGTCGAGAAGGCTCTGATGCCATGGCATCAGCCGGTCCGGCTCCCGACTCCACACCGCGAGGCCGCCGATCACCGTCACGCTGTCGAAGATCGGAACAGCAAGCAGTCCGCCCTCTCCCTCCGGACAACGATCGGCAAGCTCGCGATCTATAAAGACCGAGGCCTCGTCCATGAGCAGTGGAATGACTTCACTGGAGACAATTGGCCCAAGAAAATCCGGCAAGCCTCTGGCGCTCTGCTCAATCGATGCGGGTTTGCGTCGATCGCTGGTAGCACCGCTGAGAAAAGCCAGACACCCGTCGAAATCCTGGTGCTGCTGCAGGGCACTCGCAGCCACTGACACAAGGTCAGAGACAGTATCGCTACGAGCACCGTCAAGCAGTTCACGCAGAGCATTCAGGGAATCGACCAGGGATATCCCGTCCGCGCCCGTCAGTGTTTGGGTATGGTCACGACTGCTCATCGCCCGACGCCTAAAAAGACCGCAGCGAGCTCGGCGATTTCGTCAGAACGGTCTCGAAACTGGGCGATGACTGCCGGCATGACATCCGAGGTAAGCCCAAGCGCCCGCCAACCTTTCTGCATGTCTGCCGAGTCGGGTGCACCGGCGTCGGCAGTGAGATGCTGTCTGATGCGGGAGCACTGCGACAGAATCAGCAAGAGTATCTGTTCCTGATGAAACGGCGGATTCTCGACGGCAGCACCCATGGCGACCGCTAATAAAGGCGGCAGCTGCCAGGCGCTGGCCAGTGCCGCGCCCGCGGCAGAATGATCCAAACCCACTGCGCGGCGCTCTTCCTGAATGAGATTTAGATCGGGTTCACTTTGGATGCGAGCGAACACCTGGTTCATTGCCTGAGGAGCGATGTGGATGAGTGCCAGCAATCCCAGGTTGTGGATCAGTCCACTCAGGTAGGCTTCGGCGGGCGTCGGGCCTTCATGCGCTGGAGTTCGGCTGGCAAGAAGCTGTGCCAGGACGGCTGATTCCATCGCCGAGATCCAGTAGCGCTTTGTGTCAAAGCGCCCGCAATCGCGGAGTTCAAAGGGCTGACTTAGGGCAAAGGAAATGCTCAAATCGCGGACCAGGTGGAGTCCGAGGACGCGTATGATGGCGTCCGGAACATCGCGGACAGCGGCGGCGTGGGCGAAAAATGCCGAATTGGCAACGCCAAGTATTCGCGCCGCCAGCGATGGGGTCTGCTCGATGGTTTCAGCCAGTGTGAGCATGTCGAGGTCCGGGTCAGACAACATTTGCAGCAGCGCCTGCGACGTTCTGGGAAGCGGCGGTAAATTGCGCAACCGGCGAATACTCGCTTCGGCCAACGGCGCGGAGTGGGCACCAGCGGGAGCGGAAGAGTGTTGGTTTGTATCGGTCATGCCCGAACTCGAAACTGCCTCATACACGTGTTTCGATCTGATTTAGCCATCGCCAGGCGGGTCGAATCCTGATCAACAGCTGATGCTTTGCTGATGATTTTTTTTCGATAAAAATCAATGAATTAAGGGTTTTTCCGTAGCCTCCTCAAACGTCAGAACAATGCGTATCGGTGACTGGGAGCTGTATCCGCAGCGCAACCTGCTGCGCAGGTCAGATCGAGAAGTCCGCCTCGAACCCCGACATGCCGATCTGTTGCTTTTTTTGGCGGGGCATCGCGGAGAGGTCGTAAGCGCAGAGCAGATTCTCGACACGGTGTGGCGGGGCCAGGTGGTCACCGACCAGTCGGTGTACCAGGCCATCGCCAAGCTGCGCAGAGCTTTCGGCGACGATGCGGCGAAGCCTCGCTATATCGAAACGGTGTCGAAACGAGGGTATCGGCTGATCGCAGAAGTCTCGGGCGATGTCGTTCATCCAACCCCCTCGTCTGTGAGCGACACCGAATCGCGCGCTACTGGCGGCCATGCAACTACGCGAAACTGGAGGGGCTACGCTCTAGCGATGACGGCCATGCTGGCGGTCCTCTGGATCACCCTCAGGTTGTACCCGCAGACTGCAACCGTACCTGTCAGCAATGTGGTCGCCGTTGTGCCCTTTACGGTGCTCTCAAGTGACCCAGACGATCAACTGCTCGCGGCAGGGTTCGCCATCGAACTGGCGCATATGCTGGGCCGCACCGGCCACGTTCGGGTCATTGGCCCCGTATCGAGCGCTCTGGCAGCTCGCCTCGATATGGATACGACGGTCATTGGTCAACATCTGGGCGCGAGTGTCGTCATCAACGGAAGTCTGCGCAGGTCAGAGGCCGGCATCCGGGTGACGAGCGCGGTAACGGAAGTAACTTCGGGCTATCAGCTGTGGAGTGAAGTACTCGACCGGGACGATCAACAGATTCTCAGGGCGCAAAAAGACATGGCGATCGCCATTACGGGCGCATTGGAAGAGTATCTTCAGAAAGGCACGGATGTAGCGGTCTTACCGATAAAAGCCGCACCAGTGACAGATCGGGTCGCCTACGACAACTATCTGCTCGGCCGCTACTATCGCCATCTTCGGAACGAAGGAGATCTGCTTCGCGCCAGGCAGTACTTCCAGAATGCGCTCGTCATCGACCCGGATTTTGTGCCAGCCCTTCGCGAAATGGCGGCGACGGAATTACTTCTGTTCTTTTACGGGACCGAGCCTCTCACCGAAGCCATCACAACCGCTGAAGCGAATCTGAAACGCGCCATGCAGCTTGATCCGGAAGCTCCGGAGGGGCTGGCGTTAGTCGGGCTATCTCACTACCTGCAAGGCAAATACCTGCTCGCCGAAGATGCACTCCAGCGCGCCGTGACAGCACAGCCAAACCTACAGGAAGCCTGGATGTGGCTGGGGCTCACCCAGCAGCAACAGGGCAGACTTACGGAATCGCTGGCAGCGTTCGAGTATGGCAGCGAGCTCGAACCACTATTGGTAACCGCCGTGGTGGATTACGCCGAAGCGCTGGTGTGGAGCGGTCGGAAGGACTTAGCACTCACCAGGCTGAGAAATCTCGCCGAGAAAGCAAACGATTCGATGGACAATAGAGACCAGCTTTTCCGCACGCTGAGTCTCGTGCATCGAAAAACAGGCGAACTGGGCGCCGCCTATGAATGGTCGGAACGAGCATTGGAGGTGGCACCGGACTCCAAGCTTTCGCTAGCCAATAAAGTGGTATTACTCACCCTGTTTGGTGAAGACGACCAGGCCAGGCAGCTGGCGAAAACAATCTACTACGCCGCGCAACCCGGTCGTGGCACGATGCAGTTTCTGGGTCGGGCAAACATCATCGAACCGGGCATTCTCGACCACGCCCTGCTCAGTGCCCACCTCGAAGAGCTGCAACAGCAACCCGATACGCCAGAGATCGAGTGGCGTCTTTCCAATCTCGATGTAGGAATGTGGGCCTATCACCAGAACGATCTGGCGCGTTCGATAGAACTGCTGGAACGAGCTCTGCGCGGGCGCGACTTCCCCATCGCTAAGGCCGACGATGACCTCTACGCCTGCGCATCACTGGTCGATGCCCAGGCCCGCATTGGGCACACCAGCGCGGCGACAACGCAGCTCACGAGTTGTCTTGAGAATCTAATCGCTGCTGAAAAGCAGGGTTGGAACAGTTTGTCACTGCTGATCAGCAAACTTCGCCTGGCGATCCTTAAGGGCGATGAGACCGCCACGCGCAGCCAGCTGTCACAGCTTTTCGCGGCAGGGCTGCGAAACGAGCCGATTCTCGTCAACGACCCGATCTTAGATGCGGTACGAGAGACGAGTGAGTACAACCGCCTCTTGAAAGAGATTCGCGAGTCCGTCGAGCTTGCCATGCAGTCAACCGGTCCGCTCTGACCACAAACGCTAGACCGGACGCCGCTCGGGTGCGTTGCAATAACGCTTCGAGCTATCGACTTTTTTACCTGTTTCGTCTTGTTAGCCGTGACGGCTGTTGATCTCTGTTGCCAGCTCCACGTCCCTGCTGCTTATCCCGCCTGCATCATGGGTCGTCAGCCAGATCTCGACGGTGCGATACACGTTGAACCACTCAGGGTGATGATTCGCGCGTTCTGCAAGAAGCGCGACCCCACTCATGAAGGCAAAAGCCTCGACAAAATCCGTAAACTCGAACTTCCGATAGAGCTTTTCATCGCGCAGTTCCCAACCAGCCAGCCCTGAAACTGCTGCGTCTACCTCTTCGTTGCTGAGTCTCGCCACCATGATTTACACCTCGTTGCTTGTTCAGTCGATTGCGGAGTCAATTAGCCGCGCTGACTTAGAGCCAGCTCCTGCCAGATTGTTTACGCCAACCCCACCCATGCAAGTTGATACGAGAGCGTACTTCAACAGATTCACAAACAATCAGACGCACACCTGCGAGGTGACTGTGAACGCGCTGCTTGTGCCGCGTCACGTCTGCAGCTTTAAGGCGCACAGTCTTACCCGATAGAACCTGCAGAATCGGCCACCGGGGCGCGCACGCGAGCGTCTCGCTTTGAGGCAAACTAGAGATACAAAAGTAGACAAAAAAAGGGGCATCCCACGGATGCCCCTTTCGATTACCGGATGGTTATAGCTCGAGCGGTTCGGCTCTACTCGAAGTTGTACTTGACCGTCGCTCCGTAGGTACGAGGAGTATTCGGATAGCCACTGAAGCTTCCTGCCTGCGCCACTGATGGGAATGCGGACTGCAGGAACTCATCTTCGGTAAGATTTCGACCCCAGAAGTTCAGCTCCCATCCACCCTCGAAGTTAAAGCCAAAGCTCGCGTTGATCATATTGATCTCACGCGACGCGATTGACGCGGGTACGTTATCGACTACCTGTACTTCATCTTCGTACTGGTGCTCAACTCGAGCGTAGCCAAGGGTGCTACCGAACTGGAAGTTGTAAGTCGCCGATGTCGTCGTCGACAACTCCGGGATTCCGGCGGGCTGCTGACCCGAGAGATCGGTCGGCCCGTCAACTCCAAGCGCACCTTCAAACTCATCGTAGAGGGGATCGAGGTAGGTCGCCGCAAACGCGGGTAAGCAGTCGGTAGACGGATTCGAGTTTGATATCAACTGGGCACCGATCGAGGATCTGCGGATCACTTTTGCGGC
>JBCCNK010000135.1:0-9274 GCA_039025875.1 Pseudomonadota bacterium | reverse complement strand
GTTGCACCTTCTGTGCTGCGTCATCGTCTGCGTCGTGACCCTCTGGATGAGTCGGGGTCCAGCGTCCGGATTGAGCGGGCACTGGAGTCCCTGACCGCCACAGCCTGAGCACTGGCAATGAGTGCTGAGAATAACGCGGGGGGCGCTGAGCGCTGGACAGATACAGAGCTCGCCGCCGCATGCCTTGCCGTAGCCGGCCATGCGTTAGGCGGGTTGAGGCTGCGTGCGCGCCCGGGCCCGGTTCGCGATCTGTGGATCGAGCAGTTCAGAGCGCTGCTTTCTCGCGATACACCCTGGAGAAAGATTCCCGCGCACTGTAGTGAAGCGAGACTCATGGGTGGTCTAGATTTGACGGCCACTCTTCGCACTGGAAAGCCTATCGCCGAAGAGGGAATTTTGGGGGCGGCGCATCGGGGTATGGTCGTACTGCCCATGGCTGAGCGAGCACCGGCGTTTCTGCAGTCTGCACTATGTCGCGTTCTGGACGAGCCGGTGTTAAGGGTACAGCGTGATGGCCTGGCTTTGGAGCAACGTTGTGAAGTGGCCGTTCTGATGCTCGATGAAGGCATTGACGAGGAAGCGCCCGGAGAAGCTCTGCTCGACCGCATCGGCCTCAGTGTCGGTCTCGATGCAGTGTCCATTAGGGATACGGATGCTTTCCAAATCACCAGCGCGGACATAGAGACCGCTAGAGACCGCTTTCTAACGGTTTCAGTGTCTGAGCAACAATTGCTGAGTATCAGTCGGGCAACCCAGGCACTGGGCATCGATTCCCCACGCATTTGGGTGCTGGCAAGTCGCTGCGTCCGCGTACTCGCCGCTCTAGATGGATGCACCGAAGTTTGTTCGGGACACCTCGATGCGTTACTCCGCCTTGTTTTGCTGCCGCGGGCCACTCAGCTTCCATCGCCGCCGGAGTCACCGCAGGAGGTAGAGCCGCCGCCTCCCCCGCCAGCGAGCGATAGCGGCGAGACCGACGATCGCGAGCGTACCTCTCCGTCCGAGGACGATCTGAGCGAGGAGCGGTTGATAGAAGCGGCCGAAGCGCTCCTTCCAGACGATGTTCTGGCGCGTCTGGCGGCAGAGAGAATTCGCAGGCAGCGACAGACTGCAGCGGGCAAGTCCGGCGTCTTACACAAAGCGAAGTTGCGTGGCCGACCCTGCGGCAGTGTTATAGGTCTGCCTCGGGGAGGTTCGCGACTGGATCTGCTCGCCACGCTGCGAACTGCTGCCCCGTGGCAGAGACTACGTCCCCCTCCAATCGGTGGAGCGCAACTGCGTTTGACACCCCAGGACTTCCGCATTCGTCGTTACAAACAGCGTTCCCCGAGCGTTACGCTGTTCGTCGTTGATGCGTCCGGGTCCTCGGCTCTATACCGCCTCGCGGAGGCCAAAGGGGCAGTCGAGCTCTTGCTGGCCGATTGCTATGTTCGTCGTGACGAGGTGGCATTGGTCGCTTTCAAGGGGCATTCAGCCGATCTGGTTCTACCTCCCACTAGGTCGCTAGTTCGCGCCAAGAAGAGTCTGGCAGCACTGCCTGGTGGTGGCGGCACACCACTCGCTGCTGCGATTGAGCTCAGCGGCCGAACGCTCGAGCAGTTAGAGCGGCGGGGTTGTAGCCCGGTGTATGTGCTGTTAACTGACGGTCGTGCGAACATTAGTCGTGACGGCGCAACTGGTCGAACGGCCGCCACGGAGGATGCACACAATGCGGCCCATGCATTCCGATTAATCACTCAGGCACGGGGGATGGTGATTGATACCTCGCCCAGGCCTCACCGTACGGCTGCGGAACTCGCTGAGGCCCTTTCAGCGGAATATCTTCCGCTCCCTAACGCCGATGCCAGAAAGCTGCAGAACGCGGTTAAGGCCGCGACAGCCTGAGAGCTAACTCCATGCGTTATCCGCCAGCCGGTTGGCCTGGACTAGAGCATGCCAAGCGGGTCTCAAGTGGCGGCGTCGACTGGCATTTCTACCGTATCGGCGGCGGCCCAAAACAGGTTTTACTGCTCCATGGTACGGGCTCCTCCTCTCACTCCTGGTACTCGGTGGCGCGCAAGTTGGCCCAGCGTTGGGATGTGCTGGTACCCGATCTCCCGGGGCAAGGTTTCAGCGTGCCGTCGACGACTTCGCTGATCAACCTAGATGGCATGGCGAAGGCGCTGGGAGCGTTGCTAAAGACGCTCGAATTCCGCCCCACCCTAATCGCGGGCCATTCGGCTGGAGCGGCTATCGCATGCGGAATATGTTTGCGCGGTTTCCAAAACCCCCGTGACATTGTCAGCGTCAACGGCGCTCTCATGCCATTTGGACGAGCTGCCGCACCGATTTTCAGCTCCGCCGCACAGCTGCTCGCGTCCTCTCGGATGCTGCCCTACATAGTGGCGGCGCACGCGATCACTCGACAGCCCATCGAGCGGATGCTTCGCGGCACCGGTTCGACGGTCGATGTAAAAATGACCCGCTGCTATCGCCACCTTATGGGGTCGCCCACTCACGTCACCGGAACGTTGCATATGATGGCCAATTGGGACCTGCATCACCTCGAGCGGAGCCTGCCTCGTCTGGCGCCGAAGCTAAACCTGCTGGTGGGCGATCGCGATGAAATAGTGGCACCAATACAGGCTCATGAATTAAAGGATCGATTACCTGATTCGGCGCTGCTGGAGTTCCCAGATCTTGGCCACCTCGCTCATGAGGAGCGGCCCGAACTCATCGCTGCGGAACTCATGAGGCTGTTGGGCCCTTAGTCGGAGTCTAGGTTCCGCGTGTGATCCTTGGGTGGCGACCGTGGTTCAACTGCCACTGCGTATCTTCTGCGCGTTTCATCGCGCATGACTATCACGGAGAGAGGGCACTGGGCTTCCGTCGACCTTACTGCTATTCTGTCAATATAAATTTACATTTGAGATGTAAATGTAGATGAACATACGTGTAGCGAATCCAACTCCTCCGCTCGGTGGATCGACGTCTGATGGCGGCGATTTTCCCCGTATAGACTCACGACCTCATGCCGTCGTGATCGGCAGTGGATTCGGAGGGCTCGCAGCAGCGATACGGCTAAGTGTTCGCGGCTATCGTGTCACAGTTCTCGAGAAACAGGATGGACCCGGGGGGCGTGCTTACGTTTATCGCCAGGATGGCCACACGTTCGATGCAGGGCCGACGATTATCACTGCACCTTTTTTGCTCGAGGAGCTCTGGCAGCTTTGTGGCAGACGTTTTGAGGACGATGTCGACCTTCGGATGATGGCCCCGTTCTTCCGAATCCGTTTTGACGACGGAGAGACCTTTGACTACACGGGTGATCCTGATCAGATGCGAGCACAAGTCGCTCGCTTTTCACCGTCTGATGTGGCCGGTTACGAGCGATTCCTGAAGAAGAGCGAACGTGCCTACAAGATGGGCTATTTGGATCTAGGTCTGAAGCCTTTCACTGGGCTTGGCGATCTGTTTCGAGCGGTTCCTCAGATGTTGAAGATGCAGGGCATGCGCAGCCTCCATTCGTTGGTTCGGGCTCACGTGAAGGACCCGCGGATACAAACGGTGATGAGCTTTCATCCGCTGTTGATTGGCGGTAATCCTTATTCCGTGACTGCGGTCTACGCGCTTATCTCGTACCTCGAACAGCGGCACGGTGTGTTTTCTGTCATGGGCGGCACCGGTGCCCTGGTGAACGCGATGTGTGAGCTGATGCGGAGTCAGGGAGCCGAGCTTCGTTTAAACACAGAGGTCGATGAAATCTTAGTAGAGGGTGGTCGCGCAACCGGAGTGCGATTACGCACTGGGGAGCGCATACCGGCAGATATCGTTGTATCGAATGCGGATGCGGCCTGGACCTACCGACATCTCTTACCTCCAAGTGCACGCCGAGTCTGGACTGACCGTAAAGTCGAGCGGTCCAGTTTCTCCTCTGGGCTGTTTGTCTGGTATTTCGGCACCAAGCGCCGTTATGAAGACGTGCCCCAGCACTCGATACTGCTAGGCCCACGCTACCGCGGTTTGCTCGACGATATTTTTAAGCATCACACGCTAGCCGACGACTTCAGTCTGTATCTGCATCGGCCTACGGAGCTGGATGAATCGCTTGCACCGGATGGCTGCGACACCTTTTACGCTCTGGTTCCGGTGCCGAATCTTCGCAGCGGCACGGACTGGTCACGGTATGCTGAAGTATTGCGTCAGCGTGTCGAGCAGCGCTTGGCGAACACCGTGCTTCCTGGTCTTGGCTCGAGTTTAACGACCAGCCGAGTTATGACGCCGGCAGATTTTGAGTCCCGTCTACTCGCCTACGAGGGCGCAGGCTTTAGCTTTGAACCCATCATGACGCAAAGCGCTTGGTTCCGTCCGCATAACGAAAGTGAGGACGTAGAGGGTCTTTATCTGGTCGGCGCAGGCACGCATCCCGGAGCAGGCGTGCCTGGCGTCATAACGTCGGCGAAAGTGCTCGATAAGGTAGTACCGCCGGTGAGTGCGTTCTCTCAATAACCCGTTGTCCTGCTGTGGCACTCAACAAAAATAGTCGCTAGGAATGAATTGATAGTGCGTGAGCTAAAACCGGTCATCCCCGCAGATCCGCGTACCGATACGGCGTTCTGTCGCTCAAAGATAAGAACAGGTTCGAAGAGTTTTTTTCTGGCCTCGCATTTTCTGCCCAATGATCTACGCGATGCCGTGTTCGCGCTCTACGCCTTCTGCCGCGAAGCAGACGACGCGATCGATGGGGGCGCTGATCCTTTTATAGGGCTGGCGCTGTTTGAAGCACGCTTGGATGCTGTATACGGGAAGTCGACTCCAGCGAATCCAGTGGATCGGGCGCTCGCGATTGTAGTAGCAAAGTACGGCTTGCCCCGTACATTGCTAGACGCCCTGCTCCAGGGTTTTGCCTGGGACGCCCAGGAGCGCAGCTACAAAGATCTGGCCGGTGTCTATGGCTATGCAGTTCGAGTTGCGGGATCGGTGGGCATAATGATGGCACTCCTGATGCGCGTTCGGGAACCGAGCATGTTGGCCCGAGCAGCGGATCTAGGTGTCGCAATGCAGCTGACTAACATCGCGAGGGACGTGGGCGAAGATGCTAGGGCAGGTCGCGTATATCTACCCCTGCGGTGGCTGCGAGAACACGGTGTGTCCCCAGCGTCCCTCACGACCGAGCCTCGTTACACGCCCGATCTTGCCGCTGTGGTGACTCGGCTTCTAAATGTCGCCGACTGCCTTTACGAGCGAGCCGACAGCGGTATCGCACGCCTGCCCGCTCGTTGTAGATCAGGCATTTATGCAGCGCGCTTATTGTATTCTGGGATTGGCCATGAATTGCTTGCCCGAGGTGCGGATAGCGTCACAAATCGCACGGTGCTGCCACTGCGCAAGAAGTTTGTTCGCGCAGCCCAGGCCATGAGTAACCCGGATTGTGATCCCACCGCCCTGGTGGCTGAGCCGTTACCGCAAGTACGCTACTTGATCCGCGCTGTCGATGGGCTTCCGGCAACCGAGTTGGATGCAGTACATCCCAAGCCAGTCGGCGATCTGGAGTGGATTTTGAATCTATTCGGTGAGCTGGAGCGTCGCGATCGCGAGGCTCACATTTCGTAGGCTCGAAATCTGAAGCGCTACCAAGCCAGCATCGGGGTACTAATCGGGGTATTAATCGGGGTATTAAAGGTCGCAGTCAGAACATTCTGATATTGACCGTGCTTCAGCTAATCCTCGGCATCCGGAAGGGCAGCAGTGTTTGAACCCAGCGCTTCTCAAAGCGCTCCATACAAAGGCTTTCGTGAATGCCCTGGCCGTGGCGCCCGTCACTGGCTGATCGAATCAAAGATCTCGCATAAAAAGGCGTATCTTCCAGCGTGCGTTCGAGGCAATCATCGCAGTCCGCCGAACTGGGAACGGTTCTCGCTACGCGCCACACACCGGTGGCGCTCAAAGTTCTGGCGTGACTCGCCGGTGCTTGCGATATGTGGCCCTGACTGTCAAAGCTCAGCGAGAGGCGCCGGGGTTGGTTGGACTTAGGCCGCGTCTCGTAGCGAACGGTACACTCATCCTCGCTCATTCTTACGCGCGCCCAGTCCCAGCCGTAAAATCCATCGCTCAGGGGTTCATTGCCTTCGTTACAGTCGAGATAGCCTTCTCCCGTCCAACATACACCCAATCCAGGAAAATCAACTTCGACCTTAGCGATCGGCGCAATGGGGTGCCAGCGGTGCCGGCCATTAACATCCAGTAAGAGAGTATGAGGCGTGATGGCCGATGGAGTGATTCGTACCTGGCCCCGCATGCGCCGAGGCCAGGGCACACACCACTCGTCGATTTGCGCCAGCAGAGACTCCCCGTCCCAGCAGATTTCACTCGGTCCAAGTCGATAGCAGTCTTGGGTTCGGGTTAGGGCCGCTGAGTCGCGTTCGGTCATGCTCCAACGCTTCCGAGAACCCGGGCCATACAAGATAGTGTTGAACGCGCAGTGCTGCTCTGCGTTTTGCAACCGTTGCTTTCGCGCACGAGCGTAATAGGGCGAGAACACGCTGCCTACGAACACGATCATGGTCATGGCCTGATCGCCGTTCTCGCTGACTGCATCCACATACCACCAGAGGTAGCCGTTCTTCGCGACCGGGCGTGCGAAGTCCAACTGCCGCTCTCGAGATTCATACATCGATGGCTCCAGTTCCGACAGACGCTCGATGCGCCGCGTGTCGGGATCGTCCAGAACTAAAGGTCGAGGGGGTACGTTCATGCGCCTTGAAATCTATGATTGTCTAATCTAGTGTACATGAAAAGTGTAAATCAAAATAAACACCAATTTGGGTAGGGCTGGCAGATGTCGTACAGCAAAGGTGACTTCGAGTTCGTGCTGAAGAGTGTGGTGGAAGAGGCGGCAGACCAGCGCTGCCCCCCGAAGCTGGCTGCGGCATTGCATCACTCGGTTTTTCCCGGCGGGGCACGGGTGAGGCCAAAGCTGTGCCTGGCTGTAGCTTTGGCGAATGGCGGAGACGCGCCGCAACTTACAGCAGCCGCAGCCGCCTCCGTAGAGTTGCTCCACTGTGCATCTCTTGTACACGACGACTTGCCGTGCTTTGACAACGCGGATCAGCGGCGTGGACGCCCTTCCGTGCATTCGGCCTATGGTGAGCCACTGGCTGTTTTGGCGGGAGACGCCCTGATCGTGGCCGCGTTCTCGGTACTAGCACAACCTGGCCTGCCTGCTCCAGAGCGCATTCCCGAATTGATGCGAATTATTGCTAAGGGAGTAGGTGCACCCTGCGGTATCGCTGCAGGGCAGGCCTGGGAATCCGAGCCCGTGGTTGATGTGTCCCTCTATCACCAGTCAAAAACCGGAGCGTTGTTTGTAGCAGCGACCGCCGCCGGTGCGGCCAGTGCTGGGGTAGATACAACAGAGTGGGTGGCGCTAGGCCATAAGATCGGCGAAGCCTACCAGGTTGCCGACGACATACAGGATGCAACGGCGACGGCCCAGGATTTGGGTAAGCCGATCGGGGTTGATGAAGCGCTTGCACGACCAAATATCGTGCGCGACAAGGGTCTTCCCGCGGCGATACGACGGCTTCGTGAGTTGGTAGAGGAAGGGGTAGATGCTGTACCGGTATGCCCCGGCCGAGCGGAGCTCCAGGAGGTGGTCAGGCAGCAGGCTCAGCGCTTCCTGCCCAAAGCCTGTGAACCGGTGGCCGCCTGAGCACTTTGTTTTCCGGTCCGGCTCCCGACCAGGACCCATCTGCGCTTAAGTCTATGAGCAACGCGAGGCTCGAGCGAAGCCCGGAGCTTACCACCGTGACGTCTTGGAGCCCCAAGTCTCTTGCCGAACGCGTCCTAAGTCTGCGCGATCGATGGCTCGCGAACCCGGAGTTTCATCGCCGAGTTCTTAGAATTCCGTTCCTTCGCACCATAGCCAGACGCAAGGCTCGCCGCCTCTTCGACCTGGCTGCGGGCTTCAGCTATTCGCAAGTTCTAGCGGGATGCGTTGAGCTTGATCTCTTCGAACTGTTAGCGCCAGGCCCCAAGCGTACAAGCGAACTCGCGGTTCACGTCGCACTGCCGGAGGATGCCGTGCGTTGCCTCTTGCGGGCCGCTGCTGAACTCGAACTCGTAGCAGGCGCCGGTGATGACAGGTGGCGGCTCGGCGAACTGGGTGCGGCAAGTCGAGGAAATCCTGGAATAGCAGCCATGGTACGGCACAATCAGCTTCTCTATAGAGATCTGTGTAAACCCATTGATCTGTTGGCCAAACGCGCCGACACGGAAGTCAGTCAATACTGGACCTATGGCTGTGCTGCTTCAGCGGTTTGTGACGCGGAGGCTAGCGCGCCCGACAACGCAGGCGCGTATAGCGACCTCATGGCGCAGTCGCAGTCTTTCGTTGCTGACGACGTTCTTGCTCATGCCCCGCTGGCCAACCGACATGTGCTCCTGGACGTTGGTGGTGGCAGTGGGTTTTTCGCCGCGCAAGCTCTGCAAAAGCACAAGCATCTGCGCGTTCAGGTATTTGATCGACCCACAGTGGCACCGCTCGCCCAGCGACGTTTCTCTAAAGAAAACCTGGACGGCAGGTCCTCGGTAGTGGCAGGCGATATGTTTCGGGAGGAGCTCCCCCGTGGCGCTGATGTGATTTCTTTCGTCCGTGTTCTGCATGATCACGACGACGACCAGATCCGATTGGTGCTGAGTGCAGCCCGGCGCGCCATCAGTGAGGGCGGAATGATCCTGATCGCCGAACCTATGGCCGAAACCAGAAGCAACCCAGGTGTCGGTGTGTACTTTCATATGTACTTAAGAGCGATGCGAAGTGGGAGACCCAGGTCAAAAGGGGAGCTGACTGGATTTTTGGAAGACGCGGGATTCGGTGCGGTGCGCGAAATCGCAACCTATCAGCCGTTGTTGGTTCGCCTGTTGGTGGCATCGGCTTGAGCGCTGCGTTGAGTGCTGGTTTATCCAAAATTCTGAACTTGTTTAATGGGCGACCCGACTGTCTCTCGGCGTCGATTCAGCGACCTCCCTACACCGATTCGGCCATCTCTGAAGACTGAGATGCTCCCTTCTGGCAAATGAATGTCATATAAGCTTGACAGTTTTAACTGTCTATATAAACTGACATTGAAACACTATCTCGTCGCGAGATTATGAGTGGTAGGGGAACTCTCACGTTGAATGCGAGCACAGCGACTGCGGTCGTTTTTGAAAAGCCTGGACTCTTGGCACTGCGCAGCGTCGGACTCACTCAACCCGCAGCAAATCACTGCGTAATTGATGTGATCTGGAGCGG
>JBCCNK010000134.1:0-9370 GCA_039025875.1 Pseudomonadota bacterium | reverse complement strand
TGGCGAGTGCTTTGATCCGAGTCTTCCAGGATTTGCAGGATTTTCACTCGGGGAAGCGTGACTTTCAGGCCGGCGCTTCTGAGATCTTGATTGGTGAACGGCATTATTGAACTTCTCTGCGTTTTTTAAGGTCGGTATGATGCCACCCGCCCTTGGGATGTGGAAGATATCCTTGCGACTATTGTTGATATTACGTGAGTCCGGCGAATTCCGCTCACTGTTGCCTTAGACTCGCCCGCGTCCTTTCCGTTTGATAAGAGTAATTTGACCCCAAATCTAAGCAATTCTCAGTACTTTGATGATGATCGGTAGCAAGAAAGCGCCAGGACGCGTATGTCGAGCACTGCTGCTCTGCGCAGTCTGCAGTGCGCTCGCAAGCTGTGGGTTCGTGGGTTTTCCCGGTGTTTACAAGATCAATATCGAGCAGGGAAACCTGGTCACGCAGGAAATGATCGATCAACTACAACCAGGCATGAGCCGGCGCCAGGTTCGTTTCATTATGGGATCGCCATTGATTGAGGACACGTTCGATACGAGTCGCTGGGACTACCCATATGTGATCCGCAATGGCAATAACGTCATTCGCCAGGCTAAGGTGAGTGTCCACTTTGACGGTGACAGCCTTGCGCGCATTGGCGGTGATTACATTCCCGAGTGGTCAGCGGATCCTGCCGATGCGACCGCCACTGCGACCGAGGGCGCTACGCAACGCTGACCAACGAGTCAGCTCCCCATCGATCATATAGGAACTGTATGCCGCCTAGGGCCTGTATATCGCCTCAGCACGCACCGCTATCGCGTCAACCAGCCTGGAAGCTACGCGCTCAAACAGCGTGCCCGCCGCGCTGGACAGTAGACCGCTGCGCACTGCGAACTCCAGGTCGAGACTGACTTTGCATGCGTCTTCGCGCAGCGGCATGAACTGCCATGCACCTGATAAGTGCTCGAACGGACCGTCCTTGAGTGCCAGCTCGACACGTTCGTATGGCCTCAGGGTGTTCAGCGTTGTAAAACGGTGAGTAAAACCGCCCTTTTCTAGTTCCAGTTCCGCCTCCATCTGCCACTCGTCGCTACGGACAATCCGAGACGCTTTACAGCCATCCATAAACTGCGGGTAGGCCTCAACATCGTTCACAAGCTCGTACATCTGCTTTGCGGAATACGGCAGCAAAGCACTCCGGCGGATGGATGTTATGGGCATGGTGAGAAACCCGGTCTTGATACGTAAGATGGCAGAACTGGCGTGCTGGGTCTTGCTGAACTGCGCTAGGTGATCACGTAGAGCCAAAGCCAGGCAATCACCACGACAGGAACGCTGACGTAGCGTAAAACAAAATACCACACGCGAAAGAGTACGTAGGGTTCTCGGCCAAGCTCTCGACGCACCGCCTGCACGGGCATACACCAACCAGCAAATATCGCAATCAGTACCAGCGACAGGGGCATCAATACCAGAGAAGCGAGCGAATCCAGAAGTTGCAGGAATGAGTACCCGGACTCCGCCTTGGCGAGATTCAGCGTCGCGATCGCACTCAATGACCAAACCCCCAGTGTGCACACGACGGCTGACCTCCATCGGTTAAGCCTTGTGGTAGCTGCCAGGGTTGCTACGAGTGGTTCCAGCAACGCAGTTGCCGAGCCCAGCAACATAAGTCCAAGCGCCAAAAAGAACAATCCACCGTAGAGATCGCCAAAAGCCTGCGCTCCGAATGCGAATGGCAGAGCAACAAACACCAGGCTGATGCCCTGATCGGGCACCAGATTCGCTGAAGCCGTCAGTGAGACCACGATCACGCTAATCGTGATGGCAACCACGGTGTCGAAAAGAGCGACCGCCAACACGCAGCGCACCAGCGGCACTTTGGCAGGCGCGTAGGCGCCATAGCTTATTCCCACGGCAACCCCCGCAGAGAGCGTATAGATTGCAAAACCAAGGGCCGCCAAAAAAGACCCTCGGTCGTAATCCAGTTCCTGCCAAATAAACAGGTAGGCATTCGTCCGAGACAAATCGCCTTGATCTACAGCATAAATAGAGAGGGCAGCTAGCAGGGTTACCAACGCCGGGAGTGCAATCCACGCGAACAAACCCAGACCCCGTCGAACACCAGCGGCGGCGATCGCCATGGTTAGCATCGCAAAGAGTAACTGCCATCGTGCAAACCCAGACGGGACTGCGAGATTTTGTTCCAGCGCCTGAGCCGACTGACCTAAATCGACCGCGGCAAAACGACCTAGCTGTAGATCATAGGCGTAGCTCAGGGCCCAGCCGCCAAATACGGTGGCGAGAATCGCAAGTGTGGCCGCTCCTAGGCACGCTACGACCGCGACCAGCAACCACCCTTGGCTTACGCCGGATACCTCGGCCGCCCAACGCAGACTGGTTAATGGAGAACCGCGACCGTGTTGACCGACACACAACTCCGCTACGAGCAACGGAACTGATACACCCAAAAGGCACAGCACATAGGTCAACATAAACGGTGCGCCGCCGTTCTCACCAAGTAGCCAGGGAAACCGCGCCACGTTTCCAAGACCCGTTACCGCGAGGCTGAGTGCCAGCATAAACGTAGTGCGCGATTGCCAACGCTCGATGGGGCGCGGTAATTTCATTCGCTAACGTCCTTCCTCACGTTACCTGGTACTAGCCGGAGTGGGGAGTTTACCCGTGGTTGCCCGCCGATGATGGGCGATCTGCTATATCAAACCGGTGATATCTCCAAGAAAAGGAATATCAAGCGCTCGCTCACGTTACAATCGCACTATGGGTAAGCGACAAACAAAAGCCTCCGACAATACGATCGTGCAGAACAAACGTGCGCGCTTCGACTATCACCTGCTTGATCGCTTCGAAGCGGGAGTATCGCTTGCAGGGTGGGAAGTAAAAGCTCTGCGCGCCGGAAAAGCGCAGCTCACGGATTCGTACGTACTGGTCAAAGGCGGCGAAGCATGGCTCCTAGGGGCACAGATTACACCGCTCGACACGGTGTCGTCGCACGTAGCTACCGATCCGACACGCACGCGAAAACTGCTGCTCCATAAAAAAGAGCTCGCAAAGATCCTCGCAGCTACGAGCGCTAAGGGGCAGACCTGCGTGTGCACTGGGCTTTACTGGAAAGGCCATTTGGTAAAGGCGGCGGTAGCCCTGGCCCAGGGCAAGCAAGCTCATGACAAACGAGAGACCGAGCGCGATCGTGATTGGAACCGGCAGAAGCAACGAATTATGCGTAACGGATGACTCGTGGGAATCTAAGTAGCCCTGTCTGGTGAAGCACTTCCTCTTGAAGACAATTCAGTCGACAGTGTCGTTGTCACCTACGGCCTGTGCACGATCCCGGATGTAGAAGCCGCTCTTGATGGTATGCGACGTGTGCTACGACCGGGTGGTCAGCTGTTCTTTTTAGAGCTCGGACTGGCACCTGATGAATCGGTGGGGCGCTGGCAGAACCGCCTTAACAACAGTTGGAGTCGCCTTTTGGGCGGCTGCAACTTGAACAGAGACATTCCCTGCATTTTGAATCAGGGCGGCTTCGACACCTCCGATCTTGGCACCGGCTATCTACGCGGTATTCCTCGCTTTGCCGGCGACAGTTTTTGGGGGAGCGCAACAGCCCAATAGCCGTCATCCGCGATAATTGACCGGTGATAGTCGCTATTTCTTGAGACGCCTTGCGCCCAGGCCGGCTTGAGACCAAAATGCGCCGCGGCGAGAATCGACCGCGCATTAATCGTCCGCGCAGTTAAGTATCCGCATCTATTTAAACGAAGTCAGCCCGCAAAGCGTCGGCTGGCGAAGCATGACGAACTAGGAAGCTCCATGGCAGCCATCGCGCCTTTCAAGGTCACCGCCGTCAAACACTGGAATGAGCGGTTGTTCAGTTTTAAGACGGAGCGTGCACCGGAGTTTCGGTTCGAAAACGGCCACTTTACGATGGTCGGCTTACGGGTCGACGGGAAGCCTTTACTGCGCGCTTACAGTATCGCGAGCGCGAACTACGAAGAAGAGCTGGAGTTTTTTAGCATCATCGTCGACGACGGACCGCTGACCTCGCGATTGCAACACATCAAGATCGGCGACGAGGTTTTGTTGGGACGAAAGCCGGTGGGCACGCTCCTCCTTGCTGACCTGCACGCCGGGCGTAATCTGTACTTCTTTGCCACGGGAACGGGGCTTGCGCCTTTCATGTCTCTGGTTCGGGATCCTGAATGCTACTCCCGCTATGAGAAGGTCGTGCTCATTCACTGTACGCGGCGAAAGAGCGATCTCGCGTATTACGACTTTCTGACCAAGGAGTTGCCCGAACATCCGTTGGTAGGCGAGCAGGTGAGTCAGCAGTTTGTTTACTACCCGACCACTACGAGAGAAGAAACGCAGTACACCGGCCGAATTACAGACCTGCTCAATAGCGGCAAGCTCGAGAGCGACCTGAAAGAGCTTGGTGTTGAACCTCTAGACCCGGCTGTGGACCGAGCGATGATCTGCGGAAGCATGGTAATGCTTAAAGATATTTCGGCAATCCTGGACGCGCGAGGGTTCAAAATGTCCCCCAATCAGGGAGTGGCAGGTGACTACGTGATCGAGCGCGCCTTCGCCGGATGAGCTAGGACGGGTTAATCGTGGCTCGTGTTTGCGGCGCAGATGAGGTGCTGGCCTTTTGGTTCGAAGAGTCAGGCCCTAAGCGCTGGTTCAAAAAGAGCGAACGGTTTGATCAGATCTGCCGTGAGCGCTTTCTTGCCACTCATCAAGCCGCAGCGCATGGCGAATGCTGGAACTGGCGCACAACGTCTGCAGGGCGCTGCGCAGAAATCATCGTTCTCGATCAGTTTTCGCGCAATCTATATCGGGATTCGGCGAAGGCTTTCGCTACTGACTTGATGGCTCTGGTGTTGTCGCAAGAAGTAGTGCTTGGCGAGTACGATCGTTCGATGACCCAGGACCAACGCTACTTCTGCTACATGCCCTACATGCATTCAGAGTCCCTGGCCCTTCAAGCAGAGTCGGTGCGGCTGTTTACCATGCTTGGTAGGGAGGAGGCGCTGCGATACGCGCATGCCCATCGGCATGTAATCGAGCGATTTGTGCGCTACCCACACCGCAATGGAATACTCGGGCGAGCGAACACCGAAGAAGAGATCGAGTATCTGAAAACGAACTCCGGATTCTGACGCTTACCTCAAAGAACGGTCATCACTTCGCAGATGCCAGCGAAACAGAACAACGCTCGCAAGGGCCCACTAATGAGAACTATTCCGGTTTATAATGCGCTGCAGAGGGCGCTCCCGACCCGTTGGCTGCGTTAGAATCGCGCACCCCATTCATCAGGAAGAACATTTCGAAATGACGGATCAAAACTCCCGAACAGAGAGCGATAGCCTGGGCGAAGTCCACCTCCCCGCAGATGCTCTCTACGGCGCACAGACGCAGCGTGCTGTCGATAACTTTCCCATCAGCGGGAGAAGAATGCACGAAGGCTTCGTCCGCGCACTCCTCATACTCAAACGCGCCGCAGCCCAGGTGAATGAGGACCTCGATTGCATTGACGGAGAAAAAGCGGCGGCTATAAGTGCTGCTGTCTCGCAGCTACTGAATGACGGTGCATTGATGACGCATTTTCCCGTCGATGTGTACCAGACCGGATCTGGCACCAGCACCAACATGAACGCCAACGAGGTGATCGCACACGTGGCGAACTCGATAAACGCTGGAGCATCCGTTCACCCAAATGATCACGTCAACTTCGGCCAAAGCAGCAATGACGTGATTCCCTCGAGTATTCATCTAAGTCTTGCTATCGCGATTGAGCGGGAACTGCTCCCGGCTCTTCAGTCTCTGATGGCAACAATTGAGAGTAAAGCTAAGGCCTTGAGCGGCATCACCAAGACCGGTCGTACTCATCTGATGGATGCGATGCCGGTGCGTTTTGACCAAATCCTGGGTGGCTGGAATGAGCAACTCAAGCTGGCTGATAGCCGCCTGCAAGACATGCTGGCGGAAATCAAAACCATCGCGCTGGGCGGAACCGCAGTGGGCACCGGTGTAAACACGCACCCGGACTTTGCCCAGGCTGTGGCGGCAAAGCTGACGAACGAGCTCGGTCTTGAAATCAAGGCAGCGTCAAACCCATTCCCGTTGATGGGCAGCCAAGACACGGTAGTTGCTGCATCAGGTCAGTTGAAAGCGCTCGCCGTCAGCATAATGAAAATCAGCAATGATCTGCGCTGGATGAACTCGGGACCGCTTGCAGGTTTAGGCGAAATCGTGCTGCCAGCATTGCAGCCCGGGTCTTCGATCATGCCGGGTAAGGTGAATCCAGTAATACCTGAGGCCGCGACCATGGTGTGTGCTCGCGTGATGGGCAACGACGTTGCCCTGGGAGTTGCGGGTCAGTCGGGAAATTTTGAGTTGAACGTAATGCTCCCATTGGTGGCAGACACGGTTCTCGAAAGCACCACCTTACTTACCGGTGCGATGCACGTGCTCGCCGAGAAAGCGATTGACGGATTTGAAGTCAATCACGGACAGATAGAGGATCGGCTGGGTCGCAACCCCATTCTTGTCACGGCGCTCAACCCGATTATTGGCTACAGCAAAGCTGCGCAGATCGCCAAAAAAGCCTATGCGACCGGGGCTCCGATCATCGACGTCGCCGCCGACGAAACCGATATATCGCGCGAAGAACTCGCAAAATTGCTCGACCCGGCCAAATTGACGGCCGGGGGACTTTGAAACACGACGCTGTTTTCCTACTGAACGGATGACCCTGTTGTACGGTCAAAACGTATACAGGAAAGCCTTGTAAATTTGGCTGGCGTGACTTTTTGCTAAACTGCACGCCGAAAACAAGACGCCCGTTTGTGGAAGGCGTCGTTTGCGAACCTTAACGGAGGTTATATGACTAAGAACACTCGGACTGCGTACGGTCGTAAAGCGGTTCTGGGCGCGGGCGCCGCGGTGTTGGCTGCGGCAGCTACCTTGGGTGCTACTCAAGCGACAGCGGCAGACCATGAAGTGCAGATGCTGAACCAAGGCCCAGGCGGCGCAATGGTCTTCGAACCTGCCTACATAAAAGCCGATGTTGGTGATACGGTTACTTTCAAGCCTACTCAGCGCGGCGGACACAACACGAAGTCAGCGTACGTGCCCGAGGGTGCAGAAGCCTGGGACAGCGCACCGGATCAAGAACTTACCGTAGAACTGAGCGCCGAAGGCGTTTACGTTTACATCTGCAAGCCGCATATGGTTATGGGCATGGCCGGTGTGATCCAAGTAGGTGAGGCGACTGATCTGACAGCGGCTACAGAAGCCGCGAACAAAGCGGCAGCCGCGTTTGCGCTGAATAAGGATCGGTTGGCGTCGGCACTGGCTCAGGTCCAATAAAGCCGGCAGCCGAAGCACGCGCGAACCTACATAGCCCTGAGGGACAGCCCTGAGGGACAGCCCTGAGGGACAGCCCTGAGGGACAGCCCTGAGGAATAGCCACTGAGGGATAGCCAATGAGGGTTTTTGCCCCCGGCGGTAAATGCAGGTCGTACAAAGGGCGGGACGCCTAAAGCATACCCGCCTTTTTTATGCCTGAAAGAGTCGCACGCAGTCTCGCGAAAGTGCGAAATACAGGCTGTCACGCATGGGCGTTGTTGAGTCTTTGGCGAGGAGCGCCTTGGCGGCTTTCAATCTCATTGAACTGTGGCTCGATAAACTTCCTAAGCGCACCTTGCAAAATTAGCGACGCTGAGTGGACGTGCCTAGACACCGACTTGCAGCATCCGCATGTACAACCACCCATCGCCGCACCCGCAACCTTTATTGAGCCCCCGTCAGTCGACCGACTTGGTATTACGAATTGATGCGTTGTCTAACCCTTCGTGTAACCTAGGCGGATGAATCTCTCGCCGGCAAGACAGTGATGACAGCGGACTACCAACCGACGGAGGGCGAGCACTACGATGTTGCCATAGTGGGTGGTGGAATGGTGGGCGGCGCAGCGGCAGCGGGCCTCGCTCAACGAGGTCAGCGGGTTGTTCTGCTCGAAGCCCAGCAACTGCCAACGTTTGAACCTTCTCAACCGCCAGACCTTCGAGTGTCCGCAATCAATCTTGGATCGTTTGATCTTCTGGAGTCCTTGGGAATCTGGCCCGCATTGACCTCCATGCGTCTTCAGCCCTATGACCGCCTCGCCGTTTGGGAAAAGCACGGTCGCTGCGAGTTCGATGCGCGCGATCTTGGATTGGATCATCTCGGGTACTTCGTAGAAAACCGGCTTTTGCAGCTCGCACTTCTGCAACAAGCGCAATCACGGCCTAACGTCACTCTTCTCACAGAGGCGCGCGTCGACGAACTCGAGCTTGGCCGTAGCTGCACGCTCACCTTGACTGATGGCCGCCGAGTCCATAGTCGTTGGATCGTTGCCGCAGACGGCGCCCAATCCCAACTTCGCACGCTCGCCGGCATACGCACCAGGGGGTGGAAGTACGCGCAGCAGGTACTGGCGATCAGCGTGAAAACCCAGGGCAAAGACAGTTCTACCACATGGCAACAGTTCGCGCCGACCGGCCCCATGGCGTTTCTGCCGATGTATGACAATCACGCGGAGTTGATCTGGTATCACAATGCTCAGCGAATAGCGGACCTAAAAAAGCTATCCGATACTCGGCTGGCTGAAGAAATCCGCGACGCGTTTCCGCTGGAGCTCGACGAGTTCGAGTTGCTAGGTCGCGCGAGCTTCCCTATTCAGCGTCTTCACGCTACCGACTACAGCCACCAGAATCTGGTGTTAGTAGGGGACGCGGCACACGCGATCAACCCCCTTGCGGGCCAGGGCGTAAACCTTGGCTTTAAAGATGTTGAGGCGCTGCTGCAGCTATTCGACGAAAGCGCTTCGGCATTAGATAGCACTGCTGCACTGCGCAACTTGTTCAAGCGCTATGAGCAACTTAGGCGCCGCGACAACTTCGCCATGATGTCGGCGATGGATGCGTTTTACGTTGGCTTTTCCAATCAGCTAAAACCGATCGAGTTCCTGCGCAATGCAGCTCTGGATCTGGCCAATCGACTTCCGGTAGCGAAGCGTCAAGTGCTTCGCTATGCAGCCGGTATAGCCTAGGGAGCCTCTGGTTACTTCCAAGCACCTAAGATAGCTCCCATGACCGTCATGGTGATCACCCAGTATCCGCCATTCACCAGGATGTAGGACCAAGGGCGCAGTTCGAACAAAGCAACCGTTCCGATTGCGAAAAAGATCCAACCGAAACCCGTTAAAAACCCATACAAGGCACCCTTGCCCGCATCGATCTCGGGAACGGCCAGAAACATGGCCAGACAGAAGCTCATGATCAACAGAAAAGCGAATGTGGGGATAAAAATCCGGGGTTTATT
>JBCCNK010000133.1:0-9375 GCA_039025875.1 Pseudomonadota bacterium | reverse complement strand
GTTTTTCCCGCGCCGTTCGGTCCGATCAATCCAACCACGCTACCGGTTGCTATGTTGATGTTGACTCCATCTACCGCGTGAAGATCACCATAGCTGCGCCGCAGTCCCTGCGCCTCAATGATGCTCTGCATTTCCTTCCCCTTGCTGTCCCATAAGGCGACTGGTTACATCGCGCATCTCAATACCCAGCATTCGCACTCGATCAGCAAAAGCCGGGAGTTCCTCATCCAAAAATCGCTGTTGCTCATCCGTAGTCAGCGAGCGTCTAGCGCCCTGCGCCACAAACATACCCAGGCCGCGACGCTTCTCTAGCAGGCCCATGTCAACCAGTTCCTGGTAAGCCTTGCCGACGGTCAGATGGTTAATCCGATAGTCCGTTGCAACCTGGCGAACCGACGGTATTGCCTCTCCCTCGGGAAAGCTGCCGTCGATCACACGCTGAATCACAAGGTCGCGCAGTTGCCGGTAAATGGGCTGTCCTTCACGCCATTCCATGATAAGTCTCCGGGGTTATCAGTCCCGTCCGCGTACGTCGCCGCTGCCAATCACGCTTTTTTCGACTTCTGGCTCACCCCGGTACCGAATGTCTCCACTTCCCAGGATAGAGGCGTCCAGCATCTCTCCAACACTACCAATATTTATGCTGCCAGAGCCGACGACCTTGATGTCCGCGCTGTCACAACTGAGCTCCTCAAGATCGATCTCACCTGAGCCAACGGAAGAGGCCGTGACTTCGCGAGCGAAGCTTGGCTGTTTAACACCGATATCACCGCTACCGGAAAGAACAAATGAGCCCTCCTCGGCTTGGATCGCTTTGATGTATAGATCACCGCTTCCTTTAACGACGGTATCTAGCTCATCTACTTCGATGGATATCGCCGCGAGGTCACCCGAACCTTTGACTCGCAGCTCGAGACGGCCCCCGCGAAACTCGTAGAGCTTTATATCTCCAGAGCCATCTACAGATATCTCCGTCGAGTCTCCAGCATCTTGAGTGAACGGTTTGATGTACACATCACCGCTTCCGCGCACCTCAAGCTCATCCAAAACGGGCATTTCCACTTTGAACGAAATATCACGGCGCTTCGCCATCCAGGAGCCGGTGTTCTTGCCGAGCACCAAGGTGTCTCCCTTAACGTAGAACGGTTCTCGATCAAGGGTCTCGACATCACCTCGCAGGTATAGCTCGTGGCTGTCACCTTGTGCTACTTCGACGTCAATGCTGCCGACCACCAGAACCGTCGAAAACTCAAGCCCTTCGACGCGACGAATCTCACCCGAATTGGCAAGAGGCGCTAGTATCGAGCCAAGCAATACCGAACCGCCGACAGCGGCACGGGCTAACTGAGCTATTGGAGATCGGCGGGTTGGCTTCCGAGTCACGCATCCACTGTCGTCCAGCAAAATTACTTGTTGAGTCACGAGTCATCCTCCTGTCCCCGGGCCATTTCAAGTGCGAAGCCCGCTGGCATCAACCATAAAGCGGCTACACCGCCACCTGCTGCGCTAAACGTCGCACAGACCAAAAAGACCAACGCTGGAGCCAGCATCCTGTGGGATCGCGGTCCGGCGAGTCGTTTGCGAAGAGTGATCATGGTCGGTGGCCTGATGTATGGGTGTTATGGTGGACTATATCACCCGAATCAGACTCGGCAACCACTCGTAGAGAGCTAGGAAATTCGTATTTTAATTATTCAATACAGATACTTATAGAGTATTCTTAATGTTTCCTTAAGGTTCATGCGGCGAGTACCCAAAAATTCCATCGCATAAACAATGCAACTCATCGTCGGCGAGTACGCGGCCGCTGACTACGCTGCGAAATCGATGTTCAGAGCTAAGTCTGCAGAGAAGACCGCAAGAGAGTAATCGCACTGCGCAGTCTCGATACCACTCAGCGTCGTTTTGGCTTTTGTTTGCGCTTTTTGGCTTGTTTGACATGTGCCATTAGACGCCGCTTGCGATTGATCTGTCGCTGAGTGAGTTTGTTACGGCGGTCAGCAAACGGATTTTCTGAGCTTTTGAACTCGACCCGCAGCGGCGTGCCCGTGAGCTCCATGGCGCGGCTAAATTGCTTTTCGAGATAACGCCGGTAGCTGTCCGGTACGTGATCAGTCTGATTTCCGTGGACGACCACGCGCGGCGGATTGCGACCTCCCGCGTGCGCGTAGCGAAGCTTGATGCGCCGGCCAGAAATCATGGGCGGCGGATGATCCTCGATCGCATCCTGTAGAATTCGGGTCAGGCGATTCGTCCCCATCGCCTGCGTGGCGGCCTGGTAGGCCGAGGTCACTGACTCGAACAGCTTGCCAACGCCGGACCCGTGCAGAGCCGAGATAAAATGAGTAGCCGCGAAGTCCGCAAAGCGGAGCCGCCGCTCCAGCTCGACTCTGACAAAACGTCGCTGATCCTCGGATAGCCCATCCCATTTGTTGACAGCAATCACCAGGCCTCGACCGGCCTCGATGCAGTGACCAAGAAGATGCAGATCCTGCTCCACTAGGCCCTCGCTGCCATCAATAAGCAGCAGCACCACGTTACAGTCGGCTATCGCTTTGAGCGTCTTTACGATCGAGAACTTTTCGACCGTCTCGCGAATGTTCTTGCGGCGGCGCACGCCCGCTGTGTCGATCAGTGTGTAGTTCACGTCGCGCCGCGTGAAGTCAATGTATATGCTGTCGCGGGTGGTTCCCGGTTCATCGAACACCACCACTCGCTTCTCACCGAGAACCCGATTCACCAGCGTGGACTTACCGACGTTTGGGCGACCAACAACGGCAATTCGAATGCGCTCCACAGTGGGTGAGACGCTTTCTATTGGACGCTCGGGGTAGGAGAGTAGCACCTGCTCAATCAGCTGGCGTACGCCGCGCCCCTGGCTCGCGGCAATCCCGAAGATTCCGGTCACTCCCAGCGAGTGAAAGTCACTGACGGCCACATCGGGATCCTGCCCATCAATTTTGTTAACCACGAGGTGGAAGCTTCGACCTTGCTCTCTAAGACGATCCACAAGCAGCCGATCGATGGGGTTGACGCCGTCCTTTGCATCAACCAGCAGTAACACGATATCGGCCTCGTCTATGGCAAGCAGCGACTGGGACGCCATGGCGGCATCGATACCGACTTCATCTCCGGTTATGCCACCGGTATCGACGACGATAAAGGCTCGGTTATCTGATCGCCCTTCTCCGTAGCGTCTATCGCGCGTGAGCCCCGAGTAGTCCGCGACCAGCGCATCTCGACTGCGCGTCAGTTGATTGAAGAGCGTAGACTTTCCGACGTTTGGCCGCCCGACAAGGGCAATGACAGGGAGCATCGGGTCACCCCTTGGGTCGTACGTCGTAGGCGATCAGCTTTCCGCTGTTTGAGAAAACGTAAAGCGTGTTGCCCTCGGCGAGAAGGTCAGCCCGAACCCCGTTCTTGTCTGGTCGAATGCGCGCGACGAAGTCGCCGTCGACCTGAGAAAGAAAGTGAAGATAGCCCTGGAAGTCCACCACAGCGAGATAGCTACTCACTGGTACCGGTTGGGAAAGACCGCGCCAAGCTAGCGCTTCTTGCTCCCAGCGCAGGCCCTGGCCATTGCGAAGGTACGCGGTAATCGCACCGCTCTCCTCGGCGACATAGACATTCCCGAAACCCTGCGATACTCCATAAAAAGTTGACACATTCCGTTGCCACATCTTCCGCCCGGTTCGTGTATCCAACGCCGCAAGCCGTCCCTGATAGCTCGCCACAAACAGCTCCGCCCCTAGGAGGGCCATGCGCCCGTCAACATCTACGATGCGTTCTATCTCGGATCTGCCCTGAGGGATCGCTATGCGCGCTTCCCATCGAATTGAGCCATCGCTGAGATCAAAGGCTAGCACTCTCCCGCTAGCGAAGCGCGCATACGCGGTGTTTCCATCGATGATCGGCGTACTGGTACCCCGTATTGTCAGCACCGGCACATTGCTGTCGTAACGCCAAAGCTGGTCCCCGCCATCGTGATCGAGGCCGTGGAGCTTGCCGTCATAGGTTTGGACCACGACCACGCGACCATTGCTTTGAGGGGGAGCCAGGATCTCGCCACTTACCCGAGTCTCCCAGAGCAGCTCGCCATCATCGGCCGAGAGTTTAAGCACCTCGCCATCGGCGCTGCCGAGAAACAGCGATCGATTAGCATAGCCCACGCCGCCAGCCAGGCCGCGTTTCAGCTTGACCCGCCAGAGCGTGTCACCGCCGTCGGTTGATACCGCGCGAACTTCGCCGTTCGACGATGCTGCGTAAATTGCTCCATCAGCAATTACGGGTTGTAACCGAAAGAGTCCCTTGCCTTGCCCGTCACCCACGCCAACCGACCAGAGCTTGCGCACGTTTAGCTGCTCATCGATATCGATGAGATCCGCTGGCTGCTGCGGATCATCATCGTCGTCACTTGAGAACCATCCACCAATAGTTTCGCAACCAGCGAGCGACATGCACAACAGAACAGCCGCTAAGCGACGCGTGAGCAGCATCAGGACTCAGCTTCCGGCTGCGTGGCTGAATCTTTTTCTGCCGAGGGCAGTTCGCCATTTTCAGCACTGTCTTCTGCGCTATCGCTATCGCCGCCGCTCTCCGCGCCGGCGTTCGCGTCGTCAGCCGACTCGCCCACTTCCGATAAATCGGGGAACTCTTCCGCAGCCGGTGCGCTCAAGCGCGCCGACAGATAATCTATCTTCTCCTGGAGGGTAGTTGGGACTGGCGACCCGGGATCCAATGCCGCGACGGCGCTCTCAAATGCGATAAGCGCCTCTTCTTCTCGGCTGTCCGCCAGCAGCACATCACCTCGTGCCTGAGCATAGGACGCAACAAAGTCCGTCTCTGCACCCTGCAGCATATTCAGTGCACCGGCTGAATCTCCCTGAGCCGCGACAACGCGCGCCAGGCGTAGTTGGGCTACTTGATGAATCTCACCCCCGACATCCGCCATAGACAACACCCAACGCAGTTCGTCAGCCGCCGCGCTCAGTTCGTCATCAAACACCGCGATTCGGGCCAGATGCAGCGCGGCAAACTGCGCATAGGTTGATCCTCGATGTTCATCTTTGAGCGTGAGGGCAAGCTCACGAGCGGACTCCTCGCCCTGGCCTTCCTCGTCTGCAAGGGCTTGGAGCATTTGCTGATAGAGAATCGATGCGTTGGCCTGTGTCTGCTGCTGATTTTGCTGCCAGAACTGCCAACCAAAGCCCAGCCCCAGGGCGAGTACCACACCAACCATAGTGGCCCGACCATTTTCATCCCACCAGCGCTTAAGCGCCTCGACCTGCTCTTCTTCCGTTCTATAGCTTTCCACTTCTTCTTTCCTGCTTACCGATGAGCATCGGCGGTGCCAACGCTCCGAAGATCTTCTTTACTGGCCATGAGATCGCGGACCAGAGGCACCAGCTCGGCCATAGGTACTGTTTGCTGGTCACCGTTTCCACGCAGAGGCTTTACTGTGACCATACAATTCGCGGCTTCTTCCTCGCCCCAGAGTAACGCGATGCGTGCGCCGCTCTTGTTGGCCTTCTTGAGCTGGCTCTTGATGCTTCCATCGCCCAACTGTTGAACGATGAAAAGCTCTGGATGTTGTTCTCGCAGTGCATCGGTACCGGCAAAGGCACTACGCTTGGCGGCGTCAACGGTGGCAATCACGAATACATCGGGCGCTCTTGGCTCGGGATACTGTCCGCAGGCTTCGATGAGCAACAGCAACCGCTCCAGGCCCATCGCAAATCCTACTCCCGGCGTGGCACGGCCGCCCATCTGTTCGACCAGACCGTCGTAGCGACCACCCGCACAGACGGTGCCCTGGGCGCCCAGTGAATCGGTGACCCACTCGAAGACGGTCTTATTGTAATAGTCGAGCCCGCGCACCAGTCGCGGATTGACCTGATAGGGAATGCCAACCCCATCGAGAAGCCCCTGCAACCTGGCGAAGTCCTCTCTAGACTCTTCATCAAGGAACTCTTCCAGATCCGGCGCGCCTTCGAGTAAATCCTGGGTATCAGGGTTTTTACTATCGAGAATTCGTAGCGGGTTACTCGACAGTCGGCGCAGGCTATCTGCGTCGAGTTGCTCTTTGAACTGGGCGAGATAGTCCACCAACGCGGTCCGATACGATGCCCGCGCCTCGGGACTACCCAGGCTGTTTAGCTCAAGCTGCACATGGTCGCGGACACCAAGCCTGCGCCATAAGCGCGCGAGCATGATAATCAGTTCCGCATCGGCATCCGGGGTGGGGTGACCGAAGACTTCAGCTCCGATCTGATAGAACTGGCGCTGACGCCCCTTTTGCGGTCGCTCATACCGAAACATGGGACCCCGGTAGTAATACCGCCCAGGCATAGTCAGCAAGTTGTGTTGGATAACCGCACGTACGGCACCCGCCGTGCCTTCGGGTCGCAGGCTCAGCGACTCCCCGTTACGATCATCGAACGTGTACATCTCCTTTTCGACAATGTCGGTTACCGCGCCGATAGAACGGGCAAATAAGCTGGTACTCTCGATGAGCGGCAGCCGAATTTCCTGATAACCGAATTGCTCAAACAGTTCACTCGTGATGTTTTCGACGAAGTTCCAGCGTTCCGAAACGGGCGGAAGCACGTCGTTCATGCCACGAACGGATTGGATACGGCTCATGAGTCTTTGAACCTCAGCACAGAAACCAGTTCATTGCCGGGAGGCGGGATTCCCGTCCAAGCTACGCTCGTATTCGGCAAACTCATTTGACTCGGGGTAGAGGTTTCTCAGTGCTAGCGCGTAGCTGCTTTCTGCATCCGCATTGCCGGTGGCCTGAGCAAGGTGGATTCCCAGCAGCAAGCCGCGGGGAGACTGCCTGCTGCGCAGTCGGCTTCGGTACTCGTTGTAAAAACGTTGCGCGTTTGACAGATCGCCGGCGTCCAGTCTCAAAGAAGCTAATTCCAACAGTGCGACCAGGTTCTCTGGCTGCATCGACAAGGCGCGCACGAAGGCCTCGTCGGCCCCGTTACTATCACCAAGCTGAAGCCGCGCTAGGCCTAGATTTGAAAACGCCTGGGGCCGCGCGTTATAGAGCGTGTCTTTAACAACGGTCGACAACTGCCTTTCGGCCTCAGCGAACCGCTCTTCGGTGAACAGGAAGGCTGCATAATTGTTGCGTGCACGCGAAAAGTCTGGGTCAAGGGTCAGCGCCCGACGAAAATTGTCTTCGGCAAGCTCATTCTCACCGGTACTCTGATAGACCAGTGCATATGCCTCGTAAATCTCCGGATTACTGTCGCTTATTGCTACCGCCGCCTGTAGGTTGCGCTTGGCGTCCTCCCAGTTACCCTTACCGATATAGGAGCGAGCCAGCGCGACCCGTTGCTCCATAGCCTTGTCCATCGACGCCTCTTCGGTGAAGACGCTCTCGGTCTGCGTGATGCACCCGCTCAGTAGCAGGGAGCCAAGAACTAGCGGCGAGACAATCCTGAGCGATCGCATCAGGCACCAACCGTGCGGGACGGGGAGGTCTTGCGCGGTCCACGCCGCTTCCCAACCGGGCCCCGGCGCTGGCCAGACCGCTCTCCAGCGTCAGCCGCAAAAGCCTGGCCGTTGTTGCTATGGCTGCTCTTTCTGCTCTGCCGCCGCTTATTCGCAAGCACAGTTTCCGAAACTGCAGCCCCTCCTCGCTGGCGGCGGACTACCTTGCTGCTACCAGCATGTCCGGTTCCTTTGGCAGCTTTGGCGACAGATGTCGCGGACTTCGACCGAACAGCACTATCAGGTGAATCAGCGTGTTGCTCGGCAGCATCGACTTTCGCCTGAAATCGCTCGGCGCGCCTCGTACGATCAGCCACCTCACCCACCAGCTGCCCGCAGGCAGCCGCAATGTCGTCCCCGCGAGTGGTTCGAACTGTGACCATAAAACCAGCGTCCGTGAGCGCCTGCCAGAAACGCGAAACGGCGTTATTACTTGGGCGCTCGTAACCCGAGTGAGGGAAAGGATTAAAGGGAATCAAATTTATTTTGCACGGAAAACCGCACAGTAACTTGGCGAGTTCCTGTACGTGCTCTTTCTGATCATTGATTCCTGCAATCAGCGTGTATTCGATAGTGACCACGCGTTTACTGTCTTTTTGGGCGTCGATATACCTGCGGGCGCTGTCTAGTAGGCGCGCAATCGGATACTTACGATTGATAGGTACTAGCGTGTCGCGCAACTCATCGTTCGGTGCGTGCAGCGATATCGCAAGGCTGGCCTCCGATACCGACGCAAGCTTATCGAGTGCGGGAACCACACCCGAGGTACTCAGCGTTACGCGTCGCTTTGAGATTCCGTACCCGAGGTCGTCCATCATCAAATCCATGGCGGCGACCACGTTGTCAAAATTCAGCAGAGGCTCGCCCATACCCATCATGACAACGTTGGTGACGACGCGTCCCTTTCCCGACTGGAATGCGTTGAACGAATCAATGGCGAGCCACACCTGACCGATAATCTCGGCAGCGCTCAGATCTCGCTGAAACCCTTGTTTCCCGGTGGAGCAGAAGCTGCAGTCGAGTGCACAACCCACTTGTGACGAAACGCAGAGTGTCGCACGAGCTCCGTCAGGTATGAGAACAGTTTCGACCAGACCGCCACCATCAATATGAACGAGCCACTTTCGCGTACCATCTTCGGAATCATATTGGCTCTCAACCGTCGGGGGTCGAATTTCGGCGACCTCCTTCAGGCGTTCGCGCAGAGCTTTGCCTAAGTTACTCATCGCATCAAAATCGACGACACCCTGGTGATGCATCCATTTCATGAGCTGCTGCGCACGGAACTTCTTTTCGCCAAGCTCTTCGAAAAATCCTTCGAGTTGAGACTGCGTCATGCCCAGCAGGTTGATACGAGCATGCTCGCGCGGACCCTGAGCGGTGCCGCTCAGGGAGTCGCGGGAACTGGCTATCAAGGCTCCCATGAGGAATCAGCGAGAACAGATCTCGCTGGACGCAAAGAAGTACGCGATTTCGCGCTCTGCCGACGTGGCTGAATCGGAACCGTGAACAGCGTTGGCATCGATCGACTCCGCGAAGTCTGCGCGGATGGTCCCCGCGTCGGCTTCCTGCGGGTTAGTAGCACCCATGAGCTCACGGTTGAGAGCAATAGCATTTTCGCCTTCAAGCACCTGCACGCAAACCGGTCCCGAAGTCATGAATTCGATCAGCTCTGGAAAGAAGGGACGCTCTTTGTGCTCGGCGTAAAAACCACCGGCAACGGCCTCGCTTAGATTAAGCATTTTGAGAGCAACGATTCTGAGGCCAGCGGCTTCGAATCGGGCGATGATTTCACCGATGTGATTTTTACCAACCGCATCGGGCTTGACGATCGACAGGGTCTGTTCCACTGCCATTTTTGGACTCCAAGTT
>JBCCNK010000132.1:0-9393 GCA_039025875.1 Pseudomonadota bacterium | reverse complement strand
TGGCCGACGACGGTGAGCTGACGCTCTCAATTCCGCGAGACCGACACGGCCGTGTTGATCCCGCCCTCATCCGCAAATACCAGCGCCGGTTTCCCGGCTTCGACGACAAAATTATCGCGCTCTACGCACGAGGCATGAGCACCCGCGATATCCAGGCCCACGTGCGCGAGCTCTACGGCGTCGATATTTCACCGGACCTAGTGTCCGTGGTGACTGATTCGGTGATGGGGTTTTTGGCCCAAACCGCCGAAAGTATGCACTAAGAGACAATACCTCACCCGCTCCGTTCCGGGCGCTCGAACGAGACAATATCGGTTAAGAATCAGTAGCCTGAGCGCGAAACGCCGAGGCATCACTACGGTGATCAGGTTAAGCCGCCCGTTATGATCGGGTTTTTTCGATCCGTGCGGGACCGTTATGTCCGATGTATTCTCAGAGCATTCTGCTGATGAATCCCTGCCTCAGAGCGACCGGTTACAGATCCTTTCGCCGGAGGAGTACGAGCTGCTGTGGGGATTTCCCCGCTTTTCCCAAAGCGACCGGGATCTATTCTTGGTTAATTTGGCCCAAACCGCCGATTTTATGCAGTAGTCAATTGGGTTCGGCGTAGACAGCTGACGGTGTCAGGATGGTGTGCCCATTGAGAAGGACGCGCCATGAACTGGGACCCGTATGCTGAGCGGGAGGATCCGCGCCCGCAGAGTGACCGACTGCAGATTCTAACCCCGGAGGAATACGAGCTTCTGTGGGGTCTGCCGCAGTTTTCAGCGGATGAGCGCGATCTCTTCTTCGCGCTGACACCGCGCGATAGAGACCGACTTTGCCGCCTGCGCACCGATCGCACTAAAGCGCATTACCTCCTGCAGCTCGGCTATTTTCGCGCGCGCCAACGGTTTTTTGTACCCGACTTTGAGCACATGTCCGACGACCTGGTCTACGTGTGCGAGAGGCACCTGGACGGCGTTCAGATCACCGATCTGGCCATCTCGTTGCACACCCGATTCCAACACTACCGCTGGATCACCGAGGCGTTTGGCTACCGGATGCTCCAGCCGGAGGACCGGGCGCTGATCGAAGCACGCGCGCTTCGGGCCGCCAGGGTCGCCAACCGGCCGGTCCATGTGTTCCGCGAAGTAGTAGACCACCTGCGCGACCAGAACATCGTGCTGCCAGGCTACACGTATCTTCAGGACGTGGTGCGCCGTGCCTTGGCATTTGAGCGAGATCGCTTAGCCTCGGCACTGGCGCGCGCGATGAGTGCCGAGGATAAGCGCGAACTCGACGCGTTGCTTCGCGACGATGCCGGTCTGCATGCGGTAACCTCGATCAAGCATCATCCTCGTGATTTCGGTCACCAGCAATTGCTGATCGAGATTGAGCGCGGCCAGCAGCTGCGGCCGCTGTACAGTGTGGCGCAGCGCATCATCGCCGAGACCGGCTTGTCCGAGCAGAGCGTCCGGTTCTACGCGTCACTTGTGGACTACTACACCGCCTACAAGCTCAAGCGCCTGAGCCGTCCGATGACTCGGCTTTATCTGTTGTGCTTTGTGCAAGACCGCTATCAGCGCTTGAGCGATCATCTGATCAGCGGGCTGTGTGCACTGGTGCGGCGTTACGCTGACGAGGTGACTGCACAGGCCCAGGACGCGGCTCTGCGCTTTCGTCGAGAAGCCAATGCCGACATCGACCAGGGCGTAAAAGTGCTGTCGCTGTTTGGGGATCCATCGATCGACGATCACGTCGCCTTTGGCGAGGTCCGCGCCCAGGCACGCGAGATCCTGCCGCCGGCGCGCCTGCGCCGCCTATGTGACTACTTGAGCGGCAGCGCGGACTGGGATGAAGGTCGCTTCGAGTGGGAGGCCGTCGATGCCATCATGCTCAAGGTCAAGCGCAACCTGCGGCCGCTGATCCGGTTTTTGCGATTCGATGGCAGTCCCAGCCAGCGGCCGTTGTTGGCTGCTTGCGAGTCACTGGCTCAAGCGTTCAACAACGGTCGTCACATGCCAGCAGACGCAGACCCGATGCTCATCCCGGCACGCCACCGCGCCCATCTGCTGGACGAGGGCCGGGTGCGCCGGGACCGGTACGAGTACCTGCTCTATCGCATGCTTCGCGACCGGATCGAGGCCGGGGACGTCTTCTGTCCTGATAGCGCACGCTACCGCAGCTTTGAGGATGATTTGGTTGACGACGCGACCTGGGCTCAGCGCGATGCACTGTTACCCCAATTGTTACCCGCAGCCACACCGATCCGCGGGCGACTCGCCGAACTCAAGAGGACGCTGAGCAAGCGCTTCGACGCGGTTAACGAACGGATTGGCCGCGGCGAGAACCGCTTTGTGCAGCTCAAGGACGGTCAGGCCCTCTGGTCTCGCCAAGCGACGACGCTCGACGACGCGCATGAGCCGCTGTTCGACGGCGTGCAGCGAATCGACATCGATCAGCTCCTGCTCTACGTCGACCGTAAAACAAGGTTTCTGAGCGCGTTTGAGCACGTCATGGGCCGCTATCAGCGGCACAAGGCGCGCCCGCCGGTCACCATCGCGGCCTTGATGGCCTACGCCACAAACATCGGTGTCGGGCGCATGGCCGAGATCTCCAACATGACCCGAGACCAGTTATCCAGCACCGCCGCCAATCTCATTCGCCTGGAGACACTCAAAGACGCCAACGATCGCCTGGCCAACGCCACGGCGCGACTGCCGATCTTTCGCTACTACGACATCGGCGATACGGTGCACTCGGCCAGCGACGGGCAAAAGTTTGAGTCGGCGATCCCAACGGTCAACGCCCGGCACTCCGCTAAGTATTTTGGGCTCAAGAAAGGCGTGGTGGCCTACACGTTGCTCGCCAGCCACGTGCCCTTGAGCGCTCGGATCATCGGCGCCAATGAGCACGAGAGCCACTATGTGTTCGATGTGCTGTTTAACAACCACACCGACATTCAGCCACAGATGCACTCGACCGATACACACGGTACCAATCAGGTGAACTTTGCGCTGCTGCATCTGTTCGGCTACCAATTCGCCCCGCGCTACCGGGACTTTCAGCGCAAGGTACGGACGGGGTTGTATGCGTTCGAGCCGCCTAAGCACTACGCCGGCTGCGCACTCAAACCGGTCCGGCGCATCAACGAGCGACTCATCGCGTCAGAATGGGACAACATCGAACGCATTCTCATGTCGCTGGCGCTTAAGACGACCTCGCAGAGTGTCATCGTCTCCAAGCTCAGTAGCCATCGCCGACAGAACCGCACGAAGCAGGCGCTGTGGGAGTTCGAGCATGTGATTCGCAGCCTTTATCTGCTCGACTACATTGACTCGCCACTATTGCGGCACAACGTCCAACGTGCCCTCAACCGGGGCGAGGCCTACCACCGACTGCGTCGTGCCATCGCCTACGCCCATGGCGGTCGCTTCCGCGTCCGCTCTCAGCCCGAGCAGGAGCTGTGGAACGAATGCACGCGCCTGGTGGCTAATGCGGTCGTTTATTACAACAGCGAGATCCTGTCGGAACTGCTCGCCACCTTCGGTCCGAACGCCAGATCCGGCATCCTGGATACACTTGCGCACATCGCGCCGCTGGCTTGGCAGCATGTGAACTTCTACGGTCGCTATCGCTTCGAGAGCGAGCTTCAACCTATTGATCTACGCGCAGTCGCGACGCAATTGGCGCAATCTAATGCCAAAACCTGGGGGCTGACGGCCTGACACTACTGCATAAAATCGGCGGTTTGGGCCAAAACAACCTTTTACGATCGTCGGACCCTGCCTACGCAGATGCGAACTGCGATCGAGCGCTTGCGTTTTACCTACGATTGTCGACTCTATGTAATTTCTCTAGGCGATGAGCGAGCCCGTTTCGATCGCGGCCGCGTTGGGCCATGGGCCGCGACCCTCGATGAATTGGCCCGAGAACTGGACATCTTGATTTTCGTATCCGCTGGAAATCGCCGCCCTCGCGCAGGAAGTCTAGTTGAACAGAGTGTTACGCAATATCCGCATTACCTTCTCGAGCCCACGAATCGGGTTTTTGAGCCGGCAGGCGCAGTGAATGTTGTCACCGTTGGCTCGCTCGCTAACTCCAACGGGTTAGGTCCCGAGCACGAATTTGATGTCCATACTCAGCACATAACCGAAGCCGATGAGCCTTCACCTTTTTCACGGACAGGGCCAGGCGGTGGCGGGATCAAGAAACCAGACTTTGTCGATTATGGCGGCACCTTGGTCTTTGATGCAGTTGGACGGCGCTTGCAGCGCGCTCCCGTATTGCCAAATGCTGGTGTATTGACCACCAACTCAGATTTCCAGCGACAGCTGCTTGCGAGCAAGACGGGCACGTCCTTTTCCGGCCCGCACCTCGCCCACAAGGCTTCGCAGATACTACGAGCGCATCCTGATGCATCTGCGAATCTTATCAAAGCGCTGATGGCTGGCTCCTCGAACGTGCCCGAAGCCACCTTGCTGCGTCTTCGAGGCACAACAGAGGCCGAACAGGAACAGATTTACGGCAACGGCTTGGTGAACGCTGGAAAAGCAAGCTTCTCGGACGACCACCGAGTCGTACTCTACGCGGAAGACAACCTAGGTATGGACCAGTTTGCTGTCTACCAGGTGCCGATCCCGCCAGATTTTCAATGTAACGGACCACGCTGGATCCATGTGTCCATGGCATTCGACCCTCCTGTTAAAAGATCACGTGCCGAATATATTGGTACACGGATGAACTACCGCTTGATACGCGGCTGCGCGCTAGAGCAAGTTTTCGAGCATTTCCGATCACATACTGGCGCTGATACAGAGCCACCAGAGATAGGAGGACGGTTTAGGTGTAAATTGCAGCCTGGACCAAAGCGCCGAGACCGCAATACGATTCAAACTTCAAGCGTGAAATTCACCCAAGACACAACTGGATATGGCGATGACTACTTTTTGGTTGTACGTTGTGTAAGTGGATGGGCTTCAGAACAAGAAGTTCGGCAGCAGTACGCAATCGTCGTTGAGCTGGAGCACGAAGCCCAAGTGGAACTCTACGCCCGACTACAGCAACGTGCACGAATCCAGTTGTGAATATCAAATAAGTAGGACGCTTCCAAATATTTGGACTATTTTTGTGAATCGACGCAGTATTCCTCCACTAGTAGGCAACATCAAAGATGGCGAAGTCACATGGCAACGGCTTCGCGGTTTAGATCACGAATTGCTCGGCTACTTCCTGTCTTGCCACCTAATAATCGAACACTACCTTGATGAATATCTAAAGACGCGATACCCGAAGCTAAACTGGGATGCATCTAAGCAGACCTTCTCACAAAAGATCTCGCTTCTTGCTACGGACAACTATCCGGAGAAATACAACTCCATTCCAGCAATCAAGCATATGAATGTTCTTCGGAACAAATTGAGCCATAACGTTGAATTCAGGATATCAAAAACAGATCTGATCCCGCTTTCCCAGTATCTGGGGAAATGCTGCGGTGAAGGATACGAGCCACCGACAAACCCATCCGAAATACCAAACGAATTCACCTCTATGGTGTGCGTGTGGTTCGCATCTGGAATTAGCTCAACCGCTCGACAAACAGCGCACACGAGAACTTGAACCCACTTTAGCAGCAAAACATACATGTGCGCTTGTCGTCACTAGCTCTGCAGCCAGCATCCTGACATCCTCGGATCTTCAAAAAAGAGCGTTGAAGTGTGTCAGAACGTAAAAAAACGGACATTTGCATCTTGCTGAAACCGGACATTACTACTTTGCGCCTACACACTAGTATTACATAAAGGACGTTACGTAATACACTGGGAACCATGACACCTCGGCGACATGGTACAGCTCGATTTGGATTTTATGCAGAAGGACGGGCTTGGAGATCTGGTCGGTCATGACTGGTGTGTAAGAGGCGGGCGCTGTCTGGCCATTGCAGAAAAGCAGGTTTTGTTTCGCCTAGCCGTACCATCTTTGGATGGAACTCAACAGAATGCATCATTCCACAGCAGACTGCGCAGCCGTCTTTTCGTCAGCTTCGCTAATGTTTGGGTAGATCTCGCTCAACGCATATCCAAGAGTTATGCTGCACAGCGCGACGGCAAGAGTGACTATTGGTATTTGAAAGATAGCGTCCCTAGAATTCGTCAACAAGCTCCCGAATGTGGTCGCCACGGGTACTAAAAGCTGCAGCATTGACAATGACCATGGTCCCATATTCGAGGAGTCATCGACAATTTTGAGCGCAATCAACAGTGTTGCGTTGATTAAGACTACGCCGACAAACAAGGCTGACACTATCGCGAAACCAGATAGCTGCATTCCCGCATCGGTCCAAATTGCCGTGGATAGCACTACAACTGCGACTAGGGCGTATCTCGCAGCCACGCAGTAGAACCTGCCGAGTCCTGCACGGACAGCGTCTGCGATGAGCACTATGCTAAAAGCACTGCCGATTGCTCCTAAGATAGGAAGTATGCCCATGTAAACCCACATCGGAGCATCAGATGTCAAACGCTTGTGTGGGAAGGAATATACAATGACACCGAATCCAATCAGAGCAAGGAAATAACCCAATGCTTTAGGTACAGATAAGAAGTTCGCTATTTGGCTATCGGTCTTCCGTCTATCACCTCGTGTTTTTAATAGTGCTATTAGCCATAGCGCCAGTAACATGAACACGGGAAACAGCGCATGCTCGAGCCAGTCCGCCGATGCTGGTCCGGCGCCAAAAATCACGCCAAAGTACGATGCTCCGATTACGCCAGCAACGCCGATGCCTACGAGCCTGTGCCAATTCCGTGCTGATGGAGCTTGGCTACGATCATGGTGCATGAGTGCTAAGACAAGTGACGAACAAGCCGCTCCCGCAAACACCAACGAAGAGTACCAGAGTTTGTTAGTTGCGTGATGCTGCAGCGTCAAAGCGACACAAAGTGGGGTAGATGAGTAAACGCAGACAAAGCCGACTGCGAGTAAGAGTTTGCTTCTGGCCACGGAACGCACGCATAGTCGTCATGCCGCTAGGGCGTGGACCAACAGTTTACATATAATAAGCCAGCCGTTACAGAACTGACTATCTGAACACATGAAACTTCATTTCTATATGGGTAGTTTGTATATCAAGGTTTGATAAGTTAGCGGGTTGGGGTAGTAGAATGACGCCGAAAATAATCGGTGTCCGGTGTCTGGTAGCGGCACGTTGCTCCAATACTCTCTGACTGATTCAAGTAGGGGTGCTGGAAACATCGGGTCTTTGAACCTTTCTTCCACTACTGATGTTTCTCCCCACGGCTCGAGTAACTCCCGTACGCCAACTCGTCTATTTTCACCTTCGCTGGCAAGAAGGTTATGAACATAATCAGTAGGCGCAGACTGTGGGGCGAAGCTTATTGCTCTAGTTGTTGAGAAAAAGCTGCCTGAAACCGCGTCCTTTGGGATATTCGCAATGACATAAGACTTCCGGCATGGAATGACATTTGACCCTCCTAAGAACTCATAAATGTCGGTTTCCGTACTACGTGAGCACAATGCAGACTTTGCATTCAGCATATACCCAGCATCAACCAGTTCCGTGCCTATGTTGCATTGGACCTGAACATCTCCAGCGTTAGGTCTTGAGCTCACGGCGATACTCTCAGGAACTTGGCTGAACTTCGCGACTGGGGAACCAATCGATACAAACCCGCCTGCATCACCATCGGCCATGGTGGCATGAGATAGCCGCTTAGGTATGCCCGCTGTATTGTGGATACCCTGCCAGTAGCGCCAGATTCTCACGTCTAGATGCTCACTAGTTTGATTGGGAGCCACGTGAAACACATGCCAAATTGCTTCAGACCATAGGCCCACCCGGGTCACTGTATCGCCGTAGTGCTTCGCTAAGTCCGGGGGGATTCCGTCAAGCTGATCATCATCGCTTGGGCGCATGAACTTTGCTATCGCACCCCCGACGGCGAACGCATCGGGAGCTGACCGTTTACGCCAGTTTGAGATTCTTGACGGAGCGGTAGCGCCTTCTCCGAGTAGTTCATCCACTCGTCGCTGTAGTTCACGGTTACCTTTTACAGCTTCAAGCAATTCGGTTTTAAATGCTTCCATTCGCGACACCCAAACCCTCCACAAAATTCCCAATTATGTGAATATTAACGCAGTAAATATGGTCATAGCAACCTCTTAAATATTCACAAACTGGATACCGATGGCTGCAAACACGCATAAATAGTAGGGTCGTGGCGCTCAATCGTCTTGCCACTCACAGGCTCGATGGTGTGTATACAAACATCTGCATCCCAAATTTTCGGCTTCCCGCATCGAATCCATCGCGCTCGGGCCTTGACACTATATATAATACACATAAAAATACACATATTAATTCACATATAGTTTCCAGATCGGCCTATCATGTGAATTGCTTAAATAGACAAAGACTAACGCGGGAGATATTGGCATGTCCGACAAAACGACGACAGTTGTTTCAAAAAACGTATTGATGCCAAACAACTGGCCAGCGGCTGTAGCCGTATCAGTCACAGCGGTTTGCTTCACCTTGCTTGCGGCTATTGTGTTCGTGTTCCCTAACCCCAACGTGCTTGTGTCGGTTGAAAAGTTTTTGGGTGCACGCTACAGCTCATCAGGGGAGCTTGAGTCTCACGAGACTATGCATCAGATTCAATTTTGGACGCCATCCAACGATACCTACGCCGATGTGCCTTTTACCGAAATACCGAAGCAACGGCACTGGCAAAAAATTGGGAGTGACTCCTCGCGAGTTGATGAATTTGAGGAATGGCTCGAGCAGCATAGCAATGGTTGGAGACGGTTTCCGGTACACGGTTCTGGAAGAACAGGGCCAAAGGACGGTTATTGGTGGACCGTTACAACGACGGATGATTTTGTGCTTCGCGAATTCATCGACGACCTGTCTACATTTTGGGGTAACAAATCTTCTATTTACGTCGAGCAGCCTCTTACAACGCCGGTCTACATGCCGCGCGTGACGTCGTCACTGGAGAATGAGTAAGCTTTTTTTCGCCCAAGTGCACTTTTTGAGGCATTTGGGTGGACTCTACCAACTAGCGATAACACATTTTATCAATAGTATTTTTGAGCCACTGAAGACGACGATTCGTGTCGTTCTTCAAAGGTCGGTACTTCAGTGTTTCGTGCTAAACAACAACCAAGCGTCAGTCGGGAAACCGCGAAGGCTAGTTTTCTGACCGCCCGGCCCGGCGCCACGCTTCGTCGAGATACTGACGGTCTACGGGCCTAAGCACGCCGTTACGGTCCATCGCCTCTAAGGCGTCGGCCACATCACCCCAGTCGACGCCACTGTTATCGAAAGACGCCAGTTTCCAAAGGCTCACCGACAGATCGCGCTGCCATTCGGTGTTGTCGGGATCGCGC
>JBCCNK010000131.1:0-9467 GCA_039025875.1 Pseudomonadota bacterium | reverse complement strand
CATATTTCTGCTTGATGAGCTCGAAAACGAGCAATCAAACCTACGGGCTCACCTCGAGCAAAAATATGTCTGCTGCGCGACCACCGGAGACCAAATAGGGGAAGGCGCGTCGCCCAGTAAGAAACGGGCCGCCGCCCACAGATGAGATGGTGGAAAACGCCAGTGCGTCGGCACTGGCGCTCTCACTGAGCAGCGCGTCAGCAAAAAGGCCTCCCCAGCCAAATTGGGCACCCTCCGGTGCACTGGCTTGCCACGTTGCCTGCTGATCATTGTGCGAGAACAGCCTCGGTGGCAGGCGGACAGACTGATCCAGGAAGCTCTGCCGCGTGACCGGCTCAATAAGAGGGCCGACGTTTGCAATCAGCGAGGCTTCGCCTGAATCAAACAGAGTCTTAATTGATGGCAGTTCCGGGGGCAGGGCCCATTGCTTTGAGGATGTTGATGTGCCTTGCGGTGTGAGTGGTAGAAGGGATTCCCGCGCCCTGGACGCACCATGCAGGCCCAGCAACGTGGATCGTCGGCTGGCGTACTCGTTGTATTCTGCGGAATCGTAGGGTATGAGCACATCATGGTTGTCCAGACCTCCGAAGAGAAAAACGCATACCAATGCCTTGTATCCGCTATCGTCGGCGGCCAGGGCGGACAGAGCGGATCCCCCAAGTCCTGACTGGGTGCCGACGAGGGAAAGCGCGCTAAGTTGCTTCAGGAAACTGCGTCTACTTAATGCCATAGCTATCTCTACTGCGTCACAAGGTATTCAGGTGCGGTCATTGTCATAAGCACTGCTAACATGGTGCGTAGCTGCTGCGCTTCGAATCGTTGTTCGCCTGCCAGCCCGTTTGGGTCTGGAATCAGGTCGAGCACTCGGGCAATCTCATCACGGGTATTGTCAGTGAGCTGACCGGCGGCAAGCAGCATATCCAGATGATCGATCAACGACCCGGGCATCGAACTCAACGCCCTCTCTCTTTCATAACCTGCGATGAATGCTTGCAGCGCCTGTTCCTCGTCCAGTGGCAGACCAAACTCGTCGAACAGTTCTTCTAGCTCCTCGAGTTCCTCACCTTCGGCACCGACATTGAAAATGAAGTGAGTCATCACGTTGACATACCCCGGGTTGGTGGAGGCGTTGGTGATCTGAAATTCGGGCACCGTAAGACCTTCGGCGCCAGACAAGGAACCGGGGGCGACATAGCCTGGGCGATAAAAGTTAAACACTGAACGCGAACGGTAGGGGTGCTGTCCAAGCAGTTCGTTGGGCAGCAGGTCGTACAGGATGGGCGCAAGATCGGGACGTGTAGCATCCACGGCGAAAGCACGCATCCACTGCGTGAGTCGTAAGATGGGCTCCCTAGGTTTGCCAAACGTGTCACTGTCGGCGACCTTGCTCCCATGGGCTTCTGGCGAAAACAAGACGGCGGCAATCGTGGCGCTCAAATCTCCCTTTCGACCATCGCCGACGGCCGAGTTATCGGGTAGAAGGTAGCGTCCTGAGTTGAATGCTCCCGCAACTTCGCGAATGTAGGCGGGCGTCGGATGGCTGGTGGTGAATCGCTGGATGAGCTGACGCCCGATAAATGGGCCAACATTCGGATGCGCCATGATCCTATCCAACGCCATCGATACACTTTGCATTCCGGGGGTGTTGGGTGGAATAGTGGTATCGAGAAATGTCTTCGCGTGTTTTGAATGATTGAATTCAAACAAGGTCATCGGCTGGGATAAAGCCGCGCTGAGAAGCTCTGACTCGTCATCAAAGTCATCGGGCTCTGCACCGAACTCCAGTCCGGTAAACACTCTTGCGAGGCCGGTCACATCCCGATTGTCGTAGGTTTCAACCGCTTGCCCCTCGGCATTTGTTTTCACACTGCCGTCGTCGTTCAATTCCACCAAGCCAATGGAGAAAAGTTGAAGAATTTCGCGTGCGTAGTTTTCGTCGGGCATCCGCCCAGTTGTTTCATCGGCAGGCAGATTTCCGGCGTAGGTGAGGTAATGGCCCATCGCAGGCGAGTAGGTAATTTCCTCGAGCAGTTCTCGATAGTTGCCAAGTGCATGTCGGGTAAGCGCATCCAAGTAATAGGTCACCGCAGAAGGTACATCCGACAGTAGCTCGCCTCCAAAATCAGACACCACAAGAATCTGCGATAGTGCAAAGACCATTCGCTGGCGAAGCTGGTCAGGTGCACTCACCGCATGACGCCAGAAGCCCATGGTGTTCGGTGACGCCGGGAGAAAGGCAAGCGAGTCAAACTGATTCGTGTACTCCTCAAACACGGGGGTCATGAGCGTTGGTTCCAGCGCCAGTTGATCGAGAAACCAACGCTCAGCCCGTGTGCCTACAAGACTGGCGATCGCCTCTTCAGTGGCACCGAACGTGGCCAGCGACAGAAACCGAGATGTGCTTTCCCGACTCGTGAAAACCGCGTCTCGCGATCCGAAGATCGTCATGCCTTCATCGACTGTTGCCGGAGGGTTATCCGGTAGCGTAGGTGCGGGCGCTGTTACCGGCGGATCTGCCGGTGGGACAAGCGCAGGAGGAGTTGTGGGACTACCACCTGGCTCCGAAGATCCGCCGCCGCCGCAGCCTGCGAGTAGCGTGAACGCCACCAGCACAAAACTCCGGGCCAGAGACAGGGCTGAAAAAGTATGGTGATGAGCCGGAAAGTACAGAGTTGGGCGTGCCATACAGGGCGCGACTCTCATGACTAGAAGACACCGACTATGCTAGCTCAGAAGGTGGGAATCGCGTCTTACAAACTACTCTCTGAAGTCATACAGATTTGTATTCTGGGCGTGGGCGTCGCGATAACTCTTGAGCGAGGTTAGCGCGACTTGACGGAAGCTGAACCTCAAATACAGCTCCCCGGGTGTCTGCGCGGAGTCGGACTTCACCGTGATGCAGCTCAGTAATTGCCCGAACGATGCTTAGTCCCAGCCCGTTGCCAGAAGATTGGCGACTAGAGTCTAGCTGAATAAATCGCTCGAACAACACTTCTCGCAACGGCTCGGCGATGCCAGGGCCGTCGTCACCGACAACCAGAAGAACATTGTCGCCGCTTCGCGTTAGCGCGAGCCAGGCGTTTGCGCCATCGCGCGCGTGTTCGCCTATGTTCTCCAAAAGGTTGATGATTAACTGCGAAAGCAGATCTGGGTCGCCGTATACGAACAGCCCACTGGGTATCTCTGCCGACAGGGTCTTATCCATCTCCGCTAATACCGGCTCGAAACTTTCCACCAGATCAGCGCAAAGCAGAGACAGATCGACGAGAGTGAATGCGGAACGTCGGGCGCCGGCTTCAATCTCTCCAAGGCGGAGAAGAGCATCCAGAGTTCTTTGCAATGCCGCGATGTGGCCTCGCGAGCGCTCGATGTGCTCACTGATTAGTTCGGGACTTTTCCGGTCACGTTCGATCAGCTGCAGGCGTCCATCGATGTTTGAAACAGGAGTCTTCAAGTCGTGTGCCACTCCGACAGACACACTTCGCATGTTCCGAGTCAGGGTAGCCACTCGATCGAGCATGCGATTGAACGCCTTTGCGAGGTCGTCAAAGTCGTCCTGCCTATCCGAAACGGGAGCGCGTTTCTCGAGGTTGCCTTCACCCACTGCCTGGGCGGTTAGGGAGAGCGCAGCGATGCGTCGGCGGACCCGCGCGCGAAGGGCAAAACCTGTGGCGGCTATCAAAGGAACTCCTGAAACCAGAAGTATCAGACTCGAAAACATTAGAATTTCGCTCAATTCCCGAATTCGCACTGGTACAAAACGAGCAACGAGCAACGAGTGTTCATCGTCGAGCCCGACGCGATACGAGATGAGTGGATAGGCGTCTAAATCGTCGTGGTCGAGCTCTGCACCTTCGTCCCAATCGAACTCTGCATACAAGCCGGGGAATCCTGCGATCGTTGCCTCTTCAAGATCTTCATCCTCGCTTTCTGGTCCGGTTAGTCGAAAGAGAAACTCCTCTTCTTCGAAAGCGAACCACAACCACTCCTCCTCCCAGATACGTTCGTCCTCAAACGCGATGTCATCGGCGAGTCGCTCTACGCCGCCGCGAGAAAACCGCGCGATGGCCGACTCGGCCTCCAGGCTGATCAGGTCGCGCTCTACGGAGAGCCGCTGGGAGCGCCAGGCCAAAAAGACGGTCCAGCTGCTGAGCAGCAGCAGTACCAGTAAGCCAGTAAATACACTGATCGTTGTGCGGAGCACGCTGTCATCTCCCGTGTTCTACGCTGGGTTTATAACGGCTTGATTGGGGCCTTAAACCAATCTACGGATCTGGGCTTCCTAGCACGTAACCAGAGCCGCGCACGGTCTTGATCAGATCACTGTCGAAGGGCTTATCTACTTTAGCCCGAAGTCGGCTGACATGAGTCTGCACCAGCGAGGTCTTGGGATCGAAGTTGTAGCCCCACACGCACTCGAGCAGCATCGTGCGTGTTACTAGCTGACTTGCATTTAGCATCAGATACTCAAGGATGCGGTATTCCCGAGGCATCAGCTCGAGAAGCTGGCCCTGGCGACTCACTTGCTGGGTGGTCCGGTCAAGCGTCAAATCATGGACAGTCAGCAGGTGTTCCTCTTGGAGTAGAGGTTTACGTCTGCAAAGAGCCCGTATACGCGCGTACAACTCTGCAAACGCAAATGGCTTAACCAGGTAGTCATCCGCGCCAGCTTCGAGACCGTTCACCCGATCCTCGATTCCCGCAAGAGCGGTGAGCATAATGATCGGAGTCTCGATGTGGCTCTCACGAAGAACCCGGACGGCGTCGAGTCCGTCCATTCCCGGTAACAAACGATCGAAGACTAGTGTGTCGTACTCAGCCTGGGTTGCAGCCAAAAGCCCTTTACGTCCGTCGTAGAGATGCGTCACCGCATCTCCCGCTTCACGCAAGCCCCGGCAAATAAATGAGGCCGTTTCCTCATCGTCCTCCACCAGGAGAATGTTCATAGCGCTAGTTCACTGTAAGAAAAGCACAACACTAGCTGAAACATGGACGCTTCGTGTTTACAGTTCTGTAAAGCCTGGTGGTACATGGTTACCCGAGTCAGGACCTTCGCACGGGACTAGTCTTTGCAGTGCTCCTCGCTCCCCGTCGAATCCACCCTGAGAAGGGCAGGCGCGCCTCGCGATAGCCCATCAGGTGTTGGTAGGAATAGAGACCCAAATACACAGGACGTAGCCCCAGAAACGTAAAGCCCTGGAGCGAAGGCTCGAAACAGGCAGCCAAAAATCGAACACCGCGTTGGTGCGCCGCACGAGCAGCCGCCGCAAATGTTGGATCATGCATGTCACTGGGCCGAACAAAGCGTGCATCGTTTCGCTGCACGGTGAATAACACGGAAGCTTTGTGACCCTGGCTGATCATGCGTCCGAGCTCTTCAAGATGTCTCGCTGCACGAGAGCTCACTGAGTCTGGAAAGTAGGCGCCGCCGTCGGGATACACAAGGTGGCAGTTTTTGACCTCGAGATAGTGGTACCTGGCACCCTGGGTGAGTAAGAAGTCAACTCGCGAGTGCGTGCCATAGGGCACTTCGCTTCGAATCTCACGATAGCGCTTTAATCCTGGGACTTGCCGTGCCCTTAGAAGACACCCCGCAAGATAGTTCGGCATGTTGGTGTTCACGCCTACGTAGCGGCCTTTGAGTTTCAAGAGTTCCAGCGTGTAGCGAAGCTTGCGCGGACTGTCCGGTGCCACTTCAGAGACCCAGGCGGGAGTACCCGGACGAACCAATCCTTCCATTCGACCAGGATTCACGCAGTGAGCTTCTATGAAACGCCCGTCCAGCGACAATTCGGCGATGAACCGATCATAGCGAGCGTGGAATACGGCGCGTCGTAAGTTGTGACGGTGGGGAATAAGCACCGAATAAGTTTAACGCGGCTACGGCAAATCTCAGCGCACTATGCGGTGCGAGCCTTCGTCTGTTTTTCGGGGTGAAGCGAACGTCGCCCCAAACTAAACGACCTCAAAGCGGCAGTGGCTCTTTCCCTGCGCGCAGCACTGAGTCTCGATACACCGCAGCCGGTCGTCCACCATGCGACGAAACAATTGTTCGAACACAGCGGCGTGCCAGCGACAAACGGGTTCTCGGGACTTCTCACCGCGAACGATTGGATTGTCGTAAATGTCAATGATGACCGGGAACCGAGATTTTATTTGGACCCTTCCCGAGCCGCTGAACGTCCAGGCATAGTCGCCGATGATTTTCGCCAGTAGAGGCGCCGCGAGCCATTCCGGCAGGCTTTGCACCACTCGCCTGGCGGCTTCAGGCATCCGCTTATCGATGATGTGATCACCAGTTCTCTGGCCGGATAGTGAGGTGATCAGATCCGAATCATCCGGATGGCGGCGGCGAAGCTGCTGATGCAGTGCAGCTGCTTCACCCTCGTTAGTGAGCCGGTGTCCGCTGGGAAGGGAACGGATTTGAGCAACATCCAAAAGCTCATCGCATGCATCAGACCCCAGAACCTCCCGGATAACTGGAACAAGAAACAAGATGCTGTCGGGGCCGATCTGCGCTGAACAATTGCCGCCATCAGTTGTCGACGATTTCGCAGAATTAGCGGAATCAGTAGGAAGAGCCTCGGGGTGTGCGTCGCCAGTCCTTTGCCCGGGTATCTGAGCAGCTTGCTCTTCGACGGCAACCATTAGGCATCAATCTCTTTTTTGCAGATTGAGTTGTAGATCGAACGCACTTTAATCTGGGTGCTCAAGCGCCGCGTACCTCCGAGACGCAATGAGATTGAGACGCGGCCGTGTTTTTCTTTCAACTTGAGACCTTGGTCAGAGACCCTGCCAGCGGTACTCGTAATAACTTAAGAGTCGTTCCCAGACTGATTGCAGCGTGACCTTACAACCACATTCGTTTGCATTTTTCTTGTACTTTCGCTCGTACCTTCGCTTCTACCTTCGCTCGTACTTTCGCGTTCAGTACTACCCGTGGTGAAGAGACAAAGACCGAAAACGTGCGATGCAAACGTGCAAAAAGAACTCTGTAAAAGACTCAGCGTAAGAGCCGATGCTACCGATGATGCGGCTTGTGCAGTGTTTATCAGTGCTGCTTTCGGTACGAGCGCGACCGCTCATAGCAATCAGTCGCGATTCCGATAGCAGTTGTCCTAGCGAAAAAGCGGCGACAGATCACCGCTAGCGACGCGAGCATGCCTGCGCCAAAGCTGATAAAGATCCTGCAAAAATGTCAGAAATACTCAACACCCTAAGTGTTAAGCAAAATTTACAAATGTCAAGTTTAATTGCAGTTACTCTAGGATAGGCAGCAGCAAAAAGTGTCGTATATCTCTCTTGTAAGTCCGATCCTAAGATCTGGGGTCAGTTAATGGCATTATCACCGGCTTCAGCACTCGGTCCCGCTATCGAAGCGGATGAAAAAGTCTGGGACCTGCCGGAGAGCGGCCGTGTGCTTTGCTACCACCGTCCTGGACAAGGTCGACCGCTGCTCTTGCTCCACAGTATCAATGCGGCGCCCAGTGCTTACGAAGTTTCGCCTTTTTTTACAAGGATGAACCTAACGAGGCCGCTTTACGCACCGGATCTACCGGGTTTTGGTCGTTCAAATCGCGAGGACCGGCGCTATAGTCCGGAGTTTTTCGCAGGTGCGATTCGCGAGGTGATAGCGGCAATCGGTCCCGATCCCGTAGATGTGGTCGCACTGTCGACTACCGCAGAATTTACGGCTCTGGCCGCGGCGCATCATCCAGACAGTTTTAACAAGTTGATTTTCGTCTCACCCACCGGATTTTCTCGTCGCAAACCGCGCAGTAGGGTTGACCAGAGCACTTCGGCAGATAACAACAAGTTTCTGAAGTTCTTGAGGTTGCCTATGGTGGGTACCGGCCTCTTTCGCGCCCTGCGGTCCCGACGGAGCGTATCGTTCTTTTTGAACATGGCTTTTAAAGAACAAGCTCCCGAAGAGATGGTGGGTTACGCATTGGCTACGGCGGCCCAACCGGGAGCCCAATTCGCACCGTTTTACTTTCTAACTGGGCAATTATTTTCGCCAGATGCTATCGGTGAGTTGTACAGCCAAATCCAGCAACCCACTTTGGCTCTCTATGACAAGGATCCGAACGTGAGCCTCGCGTTGCTGCACGATTTTGTTAACGCATCGCCGAACTGGCAAGCACACCGTGTGCCTGAAACACTAGGTCTGCCTCACTTTGAGAAACCAGCAGAGACCGAGCGCGCCTTACTCGACTTTTTGTAGGTCCTGCTTATAGGCCCCGGCTCTTGGATTCGGCTCACACAGCGAAACCTGCGACTTTCAGAATCCGGCGACCTTTGTGTGCCTGAACCGATCTAGGTCGCGGCACTCTCCGCTCCAGTATCCTTTTCGCTGTAACAAAAGTACCACCTTGTGGTGTAAGCTTTAGTTTACATTGACCGGTGTGAAGCTGGTCGTTCGTCTGTTGTGTGGGCATTCTTATGGCTAAAGCCTTTCCGTTTACCGCCATCGTGGGTCAGGAGGAACTTAAGACAGCGCTGTTAATAGCGACGGTCGACCCCAGCATCGGTGGTGTACTCGCGTTTGGAGATCGCGGTACGGGCAAATCAACGGCGATACGAGCACTTGCCGCCCTGATGCCAAAAATTCCAATGGTTCAAGGGTGTGGATTTAATTGCGACCCCAAAGCCAATGAGGATGCCCTGTGCGAGGCCTGTATTGAGGCAACCGAGCCTTTAAAGGTTCGACAAGAACCGATTCCGGTGGTGGATCTGCCTCTCGGTGCCACCGAAGATCGCGTGCTCGGAGCGCTCGATCTGGAGCGGGCTCTGCATGATGGGCAGAAGTCGTTTGAACCGGGGCTCCTGGCCAAGGCGCATCGTGGTTTTCTTTACATAGACGAAGTTAATTTACTGGAAGACCACATCGTTGATTCGCTCCTCGATGTCGCGGCAAGTGGCGAGAATCTGGTTGAGCGAGAGGGCCTCAGTGTGAGGCACCCGGCGCGTTTTGTACTGGTCGGCAGCGGTAACCCGGAAGAGGGGGAGCTGCGCCCCCAATTGCTGGATCGCTTTGGTCTGTCGGTGGAAGTTCGAACGCCGCAGGACGTGCAGCAGCGCGTTGAAGTGGTGCGTCAGCGCGATGCATTCGACCTGGATTCCGATGCGTTCGTTAAACGCTACGCCCGCAAAGAAGGTCGAGTCCGCAAGCAGATCCAACAGGCTCGAGACCGGCTGCCCGGGACCGAGGTCGCCTCGGATCTCCTGGAGCGTGCGGCCCGCTTGTGCCTGGAGCTGGGTACCGACGGCTTGCGCGGTGAACTCACTTTAATTCGTGCAGCGCGTGCGAAAGCCGCCCTGGCGGGCAGAGAAAGCGCAGCACTTGAGGACTTACGCAGCGTTGCACCTTCTGTGCTGCGTCATCGTCTGCGTCGTGACCCTCTGGATGAGTCGGGGTCCAGCGTCCGGATTGAGCGGGCACTGGAGTCCCTGACCGCCACAGCCTG
>JBCCNK010000130.1:0-9612 GCA_039025875.1 Pseudomonadota bacterium | reverse complement strand
TTGCTGGATACGAAAGACATCGGGTAAAAATGAATCTTCGAAGCGCTTCGGGTGTCCAGAGGTGTGCGATGTGGTTTCGCTAGATCTAGGACTTGCGACGAGAACCGCAATTCTCCTTGAACTACTGGAACGAGAGTATGCGCGGGACGTAACAGGCAAATCGAAGTTGAAACCATTAGGTCGACTGCGGCAGGACCTGGCACGCCTTACTGATGCAATGGCACCAGGCTACCATTCGGATTTGATTAGGAATCTGCAGAACGCTGCCTCTTGGAATTCGCCCAAAAGAGAACTTATTAGGCAATCCCCTTACCTTAACGAGGCATTTGCTGAATTAGTCTTTAGGCGACTGAGGGGCCCTAGAGATCTCGGCGAATTAACTTCTTGGGAAATATTCGTACAAGAAGTTAGCGGCGAGCGCGCCATCAGAGATTTCATTGACCGGATGACCGGCTATCCACAGCAAGTTTTCTCCATCAGTAAGCCTCGTATATCAATCGTCACAAACGGTGGGGAGGAAGTTAAAATTGCCCGAAGAAAGTTTTTACGCGATCTAGAAAGTACGCTGCATAGCTCTCTTCACTCACCTCGATGCCGAGTGGTAAATGTCTACGCACAGGATCAATGGGTAGGCCTCTCTGCTGTAAGCCACGAGGCGGGGCAACTCAAGAACCCTGATGGAAGCAGATTACCGTGGGCTGTTTGTCACACAGCGCCTAAATCACAAGAGGGTCGTCACAGTCCGAATAGCGTCCCACTAATCCTAAGCGCGCTGCTCGCCTTTTATCGTCAAAAATCTCCCGACAATATCGCTCCACCCGTGACTCAGCGAGAAGTGAACGCCGCCATCGATGAAATACGAAAAGGCATGTGCTCACGGGCAGCCCTTATTATTATCGACGGTGTCAGCGTGGAAGCAACCAGCCTACCGTCAACAATCTCTCTGATAAAAGATAATGATTGCTTACAATTAGTAGAACGCCTACTGAATCCCCCGTCGCGTAATTTACTTACACCCAATCAGTGGAACACATTTCACCAATGCCGCTATTTGATCACATCTAATAAACCGCTCCAGATGCCTAGAGGCTTAGTCAAATCTCTACCATGGCCCGTGCAAAGCGATGAAACAACGTGGAGAGAAGTGCTGCCGCAGCTGGGAATTACCAACGATGATGTCGCAGTACTATACGAAGCCGCTCCAAAATTTTGGCAAGTGGGTTCTGAAAATCTTGCACGGATTCTTGACGTTTCACTAAATGTATCAAGGTCCGTTTGCCAAGGACTGCGACAGCCAAGTGATAGTGATTATGAGGAGTCACGCGCTCAAATCGAACTGCTGCTCAAAATCCAAGAGAAGAGAATTGACACAAGTGACCCTATCGCTGAAGTAGCACGTTCGAAAGCTTGCATCGTGAAGTGGGTGTGGAAGATGCTTGAACATCGACCGCTATGGCGACTATTCCTCATGTTAGTGGCGATATCACCCTCGGGTATACGCCCTCAAAGCCTAGCCCACATTTCACGAGAGTGGATCCAATGGACGCCAAAGATAAAAGCCTTCGAGCAACTCGATGCAATCAAAAGTACCAGCCTGGACACAGAAATAGAGAGTTTCCGAAGGACTTTTTCAGGAGTTGTGGGTCGCCGCCGATATGACCTAGTCGCGGGATATGATGACGAAGCGCACCCGTTTTCATTTCCAGTGGGTTCTGAGACTTTTCAAACGAGCCCATTTAAGAGTGAACATGAAAAGAAAGAAACCTACGCGCTTGACTTTCTATCACCTGAATTTGGGCGTTACGTAATCGATTGCGCGGTGGAAGACAACGGTTACCTCGTGTGCAGATACGCACATCGCTTAATCGCAGAAGAAAGCCTACGCCAATACAACGTGGCGAACCGTCACGTATCGTATAGAGATTCGTCAAGTGTTCGCGGTTCTCGACGCCTGATTGAAGCCCTCTACCATGGGTACCTGTCCCTGCCTTCGACCTCGGAAATCGCTGAGAAAACCTGCGATCTTTACATTCCATACGCTTTTATTCCATGGGATCCGGATCAAGCATGGGACTACCTGACTACTTATTGTTATGCGAATCTACTTGAGCAAGGCAATCACTATCGGCTCTCTCGAATGTTTGGTCGTGATGAAATCAAGTCTGAGCTGCTACAACTAATGGCGGACCCTGTTTCTTTTCGTGAAATCACAGCAGATGAACAGGCACTCGTAGACACTACGCCTTCGTATATTCAGCGAAGCCCGTTGGCGGAAGACCTTAAGATATCAAGAGTGCAAGCAGCGTATACAGCAGGTCGATTGGATGACCCTGAACTGCGCGGGCTTCTGGACGAACCGGATCTCCCGATGCTTGATAACACTTCTTTCAAGCGCTTCGTAGATTTAGCCCTTGAAAATGCGGGTCGACTGAAAACGCGCCCCACCGGAGTAAGAACCACTGAAGCACTTCCGTTTAACAGGATCCGCGAACTATGTAAGAACCGCCTTAGCGATAGGTTACCCGATGGCATAGGGTTTTCAGGACTAGGTGAAGGTATATCCCAGTACTTGTACAAGTTAGAGGCGGTTCTTCAAGGAATAAATTTTAGTTCAAATATTGAGGTTCTCGGGCACTTACACGCACAATCGCTTCAGCTTTTGGACTTGGTGAGCAGCACGACTGGTGCAATAACCCTAGGGGCTACTTCACACGTTGTCGATATTTTGAATCGCTACGCCGAGTCACTTGCACTTCAAGCCGATTTAGACTTTGGCAAGCACAAAGTAAACTCAGAGACAGGACGCACTGAAGTGCCAATAGTCGATGAGGAATCCTTTCAGCAAGAATACGAAAGTAAGATGCTATCCGCGTTTGCCTGGGCAAAATTGGCAGAAGCGTTTTTTGATGGTAACCGTTCTAGGAACTCAACAAATTCTGAATCGAAGCTAAGCGGCCACGCTGCACGCCAGATGATTCGTACATCGCTCCGACTCGAGAATTTAGCCAGAAAGCATGTGAGTACCACAGAGCGAACTTGTGGCTTTTTCGGCCAAGAGGCGAGAAGAACAGCCGATAGGCTCTGCTGGCACCTGCACGATTACCCGAGAGAAAGAGCAAGCATGCTTATTATCGAATCATCGATTGCCCGGCTGTTGTCTTCAGAGTCGAACCGCAGGAATGCTCTCGATTTGTCATTGCATTACCTCGCCGATGCTGAACACATAGTTGAGGCCCTGGACCCCAAAGCGCGTTTAAGGCTTCGATTTACTCTTGAGAAGTGTAAGGTGCATCGGAACTACGTAAGGCACTTCGATGCTATCGGGAAAGCAGATGACGCTAAGCGATCTTTGGTTTTTGCCCAATCAGATCTCTTAAAGCTGGAACATCTCTCTCGTCTGCATCAGTCAGAGTTCTGGAGGAATATGGCACGACTGCAACGGGAGTCACTGGATCAACAAAGAAGTCAACGTGATTACTCTCTATAATCGTAGCGTGTACGCTGCAGTTACACGACTGAATCACCCCGGGTATTCCGGATAGGCATTTGTTTGAGTCAGGCAGCCATCGCCCTGTATTCCCTCCAGAAAGTAGCAGAGTTTAGAAGTAGAATTTTCCGATCAGGAGCAGTCTACCGATGAAGAAGAGCCGATACACAGAAAGTCAGATTTTCCAGATCCTCAAAGAAGCAGACGCAGGCGTGCCGTCTCAGAGCTGTGCCGAAAGCATGGGATGAGCAACGCGACGTTCTACAACTGGCGCTCGAAATACGGCGGCATGGATGCGTCAGCTATGAAGCGGCTCAAGGAGCTTGAGGAAGAGAACGCTCGGCTAAAGAAGTTGTATGCCGAAGAGAAGCTGAAGGCGGAGATCGTCGCTGAGGCCCTGGAAGAAAGGCGGTAAAGCCATCTCGGCGAAAAGAGATGGCGAAGCGAGCAATCTCGGAGAATGGTTTGTCCATACGGCAAGCCTGCAGAGCTTTCCGGATATCGGAGACCTGTTATCGATACACCGCCAAACTCAGCAGTGAGAACGCTGTGATCGCGCATTGGCTTCTCAGGCTAACGACAACGCATCGTAGATGGGGGTTTGGTCTGTGTTTTCTGTATCTGAGAAACGTGCAGAAGCTGCCTTACAACCATAAGACAATCTATCGGACTTACCGAGAGCCCTAGCTGAACCTGCGGATCAAGCCGAGGCGGAGAATGCGCCGTGATCGACCGGATCCTCTAGATGTTCCCCGACGAATGAATGAGGTGTGGTCCATCGACTTTATGCACGATCGTTTGGCGACCGGTCGCGCTTTCCGAACCTTCAATGTGCTCGATGAGTACAATCGCGAGGGGTTGGGTATCGAAGTCGATCTGAGTTTATCTGGCGCACGGATCGCTCGAGTACTCGATCAGATCATTGAGTGGCGCGGCAAGCCGAGGATTATTCGCTGCGATGATGGCAGTGAGATGTGCGGTTCCGCACATCAGAACTGGGCAAAAGAGCGCGGTATCCGGATCCTGTTTATTCAGCCAGGCAAGCCCACTCAGAATGCGTATGTAGAACGATTCAATAGAACCGTTCGTCACGAGTGGCTCGACATGCACCTCTTCGACTCGATCCGGCACGCGCAAGCCACAGCTACTACGTGGCTATGGCAATACAACAACGAGCGGCCGAACATGGCTCTCGGAGGAATCACACCAAAACAGAAACTAGCACTGGCAGCGTAACTCTACTTTTGAACACCGTTACGAATGGGGGATTACAAACCTAGCACGGCGCCGTGCTTTCACGGCATACCTTATGTATTGTGGACCTTCCAATTAAATTTTACGGCGCGTCGTGCACTAATCAGTCGTCGAGTCCATTAAGACGACAGTGTGAGAGCGATGACACTACCGCACGCAGTGCCGCAGCTTGAGATTCGGCACCGCGTGTAAGATCCAACGTACCTTTGGCATCACGGACTGCGAAAAATGCGCGTGCGCTCCTTATCCATCAAGAATTTCCGTGCAATAGAGAGCTTCGAAGCAAGCGACCTAACCGATTTTGTTGTGATCGCGGGTCCGAACGGATGTGGCAAGAGCACAGTCCTAGATGCCTTGCGCTTAGTTAAATCCGCATATGTGCCCGACGAATACAAACGGTGGTTTCAAGAATTCGGAATTAACATAGATCGCGTTACAAACTTCGATGCGCTACTCCGAGTAAGAAACCAGCCCGCCGTCATTGCGTCGGAGATCGAGCTCTCCGAACAGGAGCGGGACTTTATTCTGAATCACGCATGTAATATCGCGCTGGCTGTCCTTGCAAATCAGGCCGTCAGGGACCAAGTTCCGATCAGCGGATCCCCGCCGATTCTACCCCCTTCAATCGATCCCCAGCGCGAGAAAGCCCTCTGGGAACAAGCGCGAGTAATTGAACGCGACATCAGGGAGAGATTGGCAGCTTCGACAACTTTTGCGGCGGCAATTTCATTGGATCCGTCCCCTCGATTCCAGGTAGATCCTTCTCCTGTTGCTAACGCCGTTTTTAGCTGCTTCAACCCTGGCAATTTAGGTGAAATCGAGTTTCACGGCTCACGAAGAATCTATGCGCGTCAGGATGTTTCTTCTGTTCAGCTAAACCTGGCAGATCGATCAGAAGAGCGTAAAAGCAAGTTTCTATATGACTGGGAGCAGAAATACCGAAATGTGAAGCAACAGCTAGGTGAAGAATTCGTTATGGCAGCACTTAAGGGCGGTAATCCCGAAGACGCGCCACTACAGACTTCGCTGAAGGAGTTGTTCAAGACGTTCTTTCCCGGGAAAGAGTTTGCTGGCGTTGTATTGGATCGCAATAGCAAACTCTCATTCACAGTGCACCTTTCGACCGGCGAGCAACACGATATCGATGAACTATCGTCCGGAGAAAAAGAGATCGTGCTTGGCTACCTGCAGCTTCGGACAGGTACACCAAGAAACTCTGTTGTACTCGTCGACGAGCCGGAGTTGCACCTAAATCCTGCGTTGGTTCAATGGTTGACTGCGTTCTATAAAACCCATCTAGCTGACGCACTGGACGCGCAAGTTTGGATCGTTACGCACTCTGATGCGATATTGAGGCAAGCGGTACGGTCGGGAGACATGACCGTTCACCACATGGCTCGAGCAAGAGGAGACAACTCTAATCAAAGCGCAATGATTAGCAGCCAGGATGCAGTTGAGGCTGCGGTTCTGGATTTGATCGGTGACCTCGCCGCATATCGTCCCCATGCGCGAATTGTGCTGGTGGAGGGAAACAAAGAAACAAGATTTGATGTTGACGTAATCAGAAGACTGTTTCCTGATATCGCCGAGAAGGCCAACTTCATACCTACTGGTAACCGAAGAACAACGGCAGGCGTCGGCGCACGACTACTCGAAGTCCTAGCTGAGACCGGACTTACGGGTCGTGCAGTGAGCATTTGCGATGGGGACTTAAAGCAAGGAGACGAAGCGGAGGGTGTCTACTACTGGCCTGTGTACGAGATCGAGAACTTTCTCCTAGAACCGACCGTGCTGAGGAGTGCGGCTGAAGGTCTGTTGCGAAATGACCCTTTTGAATCCGATGCCGCCGTAATCACTAAGCTTCGTGAGATCGCAGTTGGATTGATTGATCATTTAGCTTTGATTGAAGTTCAGACAGTCCTTAACGAGGAAATGCGTCGATCAATGAAGATTAGAGGCACGATGGACAAACCTGTCCAAGGATTAGTAGAAACGAGTGCCGATTCAAAAGAGAACGTTTGCGCCATCGACACCTCGGAAGCGCGCATCTTACACCTCATTAAAGAATCTCGCGGTCGGTTTGCCGGGGCAATCGATTCTGATGATTTTCTTTCAACATTCCCCGGGGACAGATTGATACGGGAGTTTGCGGGCTTTTTAGGAGCTACGGCGGATCATTTTAAGAACGCGTGCATCGATCATGCAGCTCGTCTAGATTACCGCCCTAAAGAGATGCTCGACATTCTGACAAGGGCAATCGAATAGCTTGGGATCACTTGACTCAACGTGGGTTTATGGTGACGGTTAACTCAATAGGCGATCAGATGAGTATCTTTTTTGGGCTGTGTGCTGCCTGCTTGCGTGCCATCTCACGAGACCTGCGGCTGTTTGCTCTGTGCGAATCAAAGTCATTCATCCTGAAAATGGGCTGTACTCAGGGCGCACCTTTCTACGGTCGTACAAAGAAGTCGTCGAACCGCTGCCGCGCTCAAGCTAGCGTGGAAACGTCGCTTTTTCCGCATTGTGCGACAAGATATTCGACGGTGCTTGAGCCTTAACTCGAACAGCTCGTCGCGGCATGGGCCATTGGTCAGGAGCACCGCAAGTATGGGTCGATCTCGTTGTCCGATACGCGTGTCGGCCGACCACTGGCTGAACGCAGCCGGGTTGATTAATCGGCGCATCTGGATTTTTGGGATGGAGTTTTTGGTAGCGCGCCTTGCCAATTCGATGTAGCTCTACCGAGAAGCGTCAACTGTGCGAACGGCGTACCTGGTAATTACTTCATCGGAAGTCATGAGTTCCAGACCATCCGCCTGACACTGGGCAATCAGCATCCGATCAAAGGGGTCACGATGATGTGCGGGCAATTCACCCGCTCGCTCACCGTGAAATAGGCTGATCGGCTGTCTAACGAACCCCTCATCTTCAACCGCCACATCCAGGTTGTCCGGCGCCTTGAGTTTGCCAAAAGACTTTTTGATCTAGATTCTCCAATTTGTTGCTGCGCTTATATAGATGTCATTCCCGGCTCCTGCGATTGCTTCTTTTGCTGCATTTCCTTGCCGGGGTCATCGCTTAGCCATCAGAGAAAGACATGCGTGTCTAAAACGGCTTTTCTCACTACTCGCCCTCGAACGCATCGATTACGTCGATGGGATTCGTATCAAAGTCAGGGGCAATTTTGATCTGGCTGGCGAATCGACCGGGTGTGCGCGGTTTGCGTGTCTCTCGATGAGGCAGCAGTTCAAGGTAGGGCTTCCCGGCCTTTGCAATAATCACGCGCTCGCCCTTCCAGACCATTTCTCCCAGTTCCGAGAGTCGCGACTTGGCCTCGTGCATGCTGACTTGTTTCGTCATTGACGCGGTCCTGTGTGTAGATGACGCTGCTGTCTTCGCAGAATTTAGATAAGTTCAGTCGGTGATCAAGACACAAGTTGCCCTGTGATCACGGGTGCTTGTGCGAACAGCCCGCGTCACCAGGCTAAACGAACACCACGCTAGTTCACGGGATAAAGCCCGTGCGACCGGCCAAACAATCGGGTTAGCCCAAGCAAGGTGCTGGTGTAGGGAACCGGCACTCCGAGGCGCTGCCCTATTTCGTGAACGGCGCCGACGATCGAGTCGAGTTCAATCTCTCGTCCCGCTTCTGCGTCCTGGAGCATCGAGGTCTTGAATGCGCCGAGCTTGGCCGTGACGGCATGTCTATCCTCGGGTTCCTCTTCGATGGGGCACCCAATGCGTTCGCCGATCGCCTGCGCTTCGCGCATGACTTGGGTACAAAAACCTCGCACCTCGGGGTCGGCCAGCACTCGATCGGCTGTTGCTCCGCAAATCGCGCTGACCGGGTTCATGGTCATGTTTCCCCAAAGCTTGTACCAGATATCTCGGCGAACGTTGTACGATTTCACAGCGTTAAACCCGGCAGTTTTAAGAAGTCCGGCAAGTGAGTCGACGCGCTCTGACTGACTGCCTGACTGCTCACCGATGATCAGGCCTTTTCCCATTTTGTGATCGACCATCCCAGGCTCGGGGCGCGATGCCGAGGCATGGACTACGGCTCCCAACACTTGTTGGGTGGGTATGTTGGATGCGATCTGACCGCCGGGATCGACGCTCTCCAGCGGCTTGAGCCCGGCTTCGCCCTGACCATCCATGAACCACCAGGGCACGCCATTCATGGCCGGCACGACAATCGTGTCGTCGCCAATCAATGGGACGATGGCTTTCGAGATCTCGGGCATCGCCGGGCCTTTTACCGCGATGAAGACGACGTTCTGAATTCCGAGGGCTTTTGCACTATTGCTGGCGATAGCCGGTGCCTGCAGCAATTCATCTCCCATTCGGAGACGCCAGCCATGTTCGTTAAGCGCGACAAGGGTTGCTCCTCTCGCGAATGCGGACACCTGCACGTCGCATCTTGCGGCGATGAGCGTTCCCAGGAATCCGCCGATTGATCCGGCACCCACTATGCAGACTTTCATAGACCACGTTCCGAATGAATCATTTGGTTGCGCCCTGCTGGCGCGCTTTTTTCAGATTATCTTTGAGCATGTCGGGCACGCGCTCATCGAACCCGAGCGCGACACGCCGGACTTCGTCGCTATCGGTCGGTTGATGCCCAACATTCAATGCGGACGCGCGGGGTGCATCGATGGCAGCAACAGTCCCCCCCAGACGCCCCAGCCCGGTTACTTCGCATTCCACATAGTCGCCGGGATTAACGGAGCGTGAATGGCAGGGGGTACCCATCAGCAGCACATCTCCTGGGGTTAAAGTGATGTGCCTGGCGATATCGGCAATGACGTAGTGCGGTCCCCAGATGGTCTCCTCCCCGATGTTCGCCTGCTGCACCGCATGGCCGTTCACAT
>JBCCNK010000129.1:0-9635 GCA_039025875.1 Pseudomonadota bacterium | reverse complement strand
GTCCACCTTTATTCTCCGCCTTCTGTTTCTTCTCCCCCCCCCCTTTTCCCTGCTTCTTTTCCCTGCTTCTTCTCCCCCCTTCCCCCCACTTTTTTTTCAGTCCTCTTTGTTTGGCTTTAGACGTTCGGCTTACGTCGCGCCCACGCGTCGTAATGTCGTAAACCCTCTTTTCGTGCGCCCCGACCGTCAGTCCACAGGGCTTCACTCCACAAGGACGCTAATCCAAAGCATCTCCGCTCGCCCTCGTATCAGTCTCTCGAGATTCCGACACCGTTCGTGAGCTGACCTTGGCCTTGGTGGTTGGTGGCTCCCGAGAGGAAGGATGGAAGCCGTGTGCTTATAGATGTATTAGTAATTAAAAAAGTAAAAAAAAGACTTATTGGTTATTTATAATAAAGTGAAAGCTTAAGAGTCTTCCTTAGTGTGCTGTTTCAACGATGATTTGCGGCGCAAGACCGTCGAAAAGATCGCAAAAGATTGCAGCCAAACCTCTGAATTACCTGGATTTTTTAGACTTCGCTCCCTTGACGCCCCGCGAAACCGACCCCTATAGTGTCAGTCAGTGGGAAGAAGTGGGTAAATCTGTCTATTTGTGGGGATAGACGGATTCAGAGGGAGCTGTATGGCATTCCGCGGAGTGCAGCACATCAGTATGGATGCGAAGGGTCGCTTGGCGATCCCTGCACGATTCCGTGATGCGTTAGCCGCTGATGCCCAGGGTCAAGTAGTTGTAACCATCGATTCCGAGTCCTCCTGTCTTGCCATTTATCCGCTTCCTGAATGGGAGCATATCGAACAACTCATCCAAGCACAGCCCTCCCAGGATCCTGAGGTAAAGCGCTTTAAGCGTCTCATTCTAGGCTACGCGACGGATATTCAAATTGACGCCAGCGGGCGGATGCTTCTTCCTCCTTCGCTGCGCGAGCTCGGGAAGCTTGGCAAGAAGCTCGTGCTGGTCGGGCAGGTAAACAAGTTGGAACTCTGGAGCGAGGACAATTGGATCGCACAGCGTGACAACACCTTGGAGCAGCTAAGCATTCAGGGAACTCAAGTGCCTGAACAGATGATGGGGCTGCCTCTCTGATGAGTGCGCACGCATCTGTACTGCTGGCCGAATCCGTCGACGCCCTCGTCAGTAAGGTCGATGGGTTTTACGTCGATGGAACCTATGGGCGCGGTGGTCACGCGCGGGCACTGCTCGGGCGTTTGGGGTCCGGAGGCCGTCTGCTCGGTTGTGACAAGGATGCCGCCGCTGAGGAAAGCGCACAAGCGCTAGAGATAGAGGATCCGCGCTTCACCTTTCGCCGAGGATCCTTTGCGGATCTTCATATCTGGATTGGGGAGGTAGGTGGAGCAGTAGATGGAGTTCTTCTTGATCTCGGAGTTTCGAGCCCCCAGCTTGATGACGGCGAAAGAGGGTTCAGCTTCCAGAGCGATGGACCTCTAGATATGCGCATGGATCAACGCGAGGGCGTCTCTGCCGCCGACTGGCTGGCCGGAGCATCCCAGGCTGAGGTGGAGCAGGTGCTGCGCGACTACGGTGAGGAGCGCTACGCACGCCGTATCGCCGCTGCAATTGTCGAGGCTCGTGAGGGTCAGCCACTGCTTCGCACGCGCCAATTAGCCGAAATTGTTAAGGCCGCGCATCCGCACTGGGAGCCGGGCCGTCATCCGGCAACTCGCGCTTTTCAGGCTATCCGCATTCACGTCAATCGGGAGTTAGAAGATCTTAACGACTTTTTGAGTACTGCTTTGTCAGTCCTGGCGATAGGCGGCCGATTGGTTGTGATTAGTTTTCACTCGCTGGAGGATCGGCTGGTTAAGCGACAGCTAAGGAGCTGGGCGTCCGGTCCGCGTCTGCCGCGCCACATACCCGTGAGGTCCGGGGAATATCAGCCTCGTGTTCGTATTCTCGGAAAGGCCATCAGACCGTCGGCCCATGAGGTGGATGCGAATCCCAGGGCGCGCAGCGCCATCATGCGCTGTGCTCAGAGGCTCCATTGATGGTGCTCCGAAAGGTTCCCGTATTGGTCGTGTCGGGTGTGGTGCTGATTCTGGCGAATGCGTTCGCTGTGATCACCAGCACGCACCAGAGTCGACAGAGCTACGCGCAACTCCAGGTGCTCGAGGCGGAGCGTTGGTATCTTGAGGAGGAATATAGTCGCTTGCTTCTTGAGCAAAGCACCTGGGCTTCCCATCATCGAATCGAGTCGGATGCTGCCCAGTCGCTCAGTCTGATGCCGCCGGTGCCCTCGCAGGTAAGGGTGATCGAGAAGTGAGCGCGCGCAGCAAGAAGGCAAGCAAAAAGGACAGCGTGCATAGCCTTCAACCGTGGCGCATGCACTTCGTTCAGGGCTTGCTGATACTACTGTTCGGGGTGGTTGCGGCGCGGGTGCTTGCGCTTCAGGTACTGAACTCGGAGCGCGGAGCCGCGTTCTTACGCCAGCAGGGTGAAAGCCGGGTTGTTCGAACAGCCGAAATCCCCGCCTACCGAGGACTGATAAGCGATCGACGTGGTGAGCCTCTGGCGGTGAGCACCCCGGTAGTTTCTCTTTGGGCTGATCCGAAGGTGCTTTCGCAAAGCCTGCGTCTTGATGAACTTAGCGAGGCATTGGAAACACCTCGCGCAGACCTCGATGCAAAGCTTAAGCATTTTCGTGGGCGTCGATACATGTACCTGCGGCGGCACCTAGTGCCCCAAGAGGCGAGGAAAATCCTCGCCCTAGAGATTGATGGAGTTCAAGCAAAGCGGGAATACCGTCGTTTCTATCCTGCCGGTGAAGCCGCAGCACAGTTGGTCGGAATGACTGATCTGGACGGAGACGGGCTGTCAGGTCTTGAGCTCGCGTATGACAGTTGGCTCCAGGGTAGCGCAGGCAAGAAGCGTTACATCAAGGATCTTAAAGGCGGCGTGGTTCGGGATATTGGCGTGATTCGACCGGTGCAACCAGGACGAAGCCTCAGCCTGAGTATCGATCTTCGGCTTCAGTATCTACTACATCGAGAGCTCGAAAGAGCTGCAAAGGTGACGGGTGCAGCAGCGGGTGTAATCACCACGCTGGACAGCCATACAGGAGAGGTGCTCGCAAGCGCGAGCTATCCGAACTTCAATCCGAACAACCGCAGCGCACTCCAGATGAATCAGACTCGGAATCGGGCTCTGACTGATGTGTTTGAGCCGGGGTCAACTATGAAACCGCTGACCATGGTCGCCGCGCTTGAGAGCGGGATGTACACGGTTGACACGGTGATTGACACGAGCCCCGGTCGTATTCGTGTTGGGGCTAAGGTGCTTCCTGACCCGCGAAATTACGGGTCGCTATCTCTGTCGCAAGTCGTCGAGAAATCAAGCCAGGTAGGCATTACAAAGGTGGCTCTGGATCTTGGTCATGAGCCCGTACGAGAGGTCTTTCAACGGTTCGGACTCGGCCTGGATACGGCGACGGGTTTTCCAGGAGAGCGTGGTGGCGTGCTGCCAAGTCGCGAACGCTGGAGTGCGATCGAGCAAGTAACTTTAGCATTTGGTTACGGCCTGACAGCGACGCCCACGCAATTGGCACGAGCCTATGCCGTGTTTGCCAATGGGGGAATTCTGCCAGAAGTAACACTACTGAAGCGCGACGTTGCTCGTAGCTATGGCGAGCGAATCATCAGTTCCAGCGTCGCGAGCGCAGTTCGAGACGTGCTACATGCTGTCACACAGTCTGATGGCACTGGTAGACGAGCACAGATTCCCGGATTTTTGGTTGGCGGCAAAACCGGTACGGTGCACAAGGTAGCTAACGGCCGCTACCTCGACGATCAGTACCTGGCACTTTTCGTCGGAATGGCCCCGATCGATGCTCCACGTTTCGTGACCGTTGTAGTCCTGGATCAACCGCAGGGTGATGATTATGGTGGGGGCTCAGCCGCGGCTCCAGTATTCGCTCGAGTGGCAGGAGAAACACTGCGGCTGCTGGGCGTACCACCGAGCCCGTCTGATACTTCGAACTACGGAAACGTGCTCGCTGCTACAGCGAACGGTGCCCATCGTGGCGGATGACATGCAGCTGAGCAGCCTTTTAGATGGCGTTGTGGATACAAGCGCGTCGCTTGCGATCACCGGTGTCGAGCTCGATAGTCGCAACGTGAACCCCGGCGATCTTTTTTTTGCGGTCCGGGGGCAGGAGGCGGATGGGCGCGAGTACGTTCGGCAAGCCGCTGAGCGCGGCGCAGCAGCGGCGCTCGTCGAAGATGAGGTGATCGACACTTCAGTGTCACTCCCTCAATTCCCAGTGCCCCAGCTCAGGCTGCTAGTGAGCGAGCTGGCCGGTAGGTTCTACTCCCATCCTTCTCAGTCCATGGGTGTGGTAGCCGTGACTGGCACCAACGGAAAGACGACTTTTGTCAGTCTCCTGGCTCAGCTGTTGCGGGCTGCTGGTCATAAATGCGGTGTGATCGGAACCTTGGGAACATCGCTCGATGGTTCTGTGTCCGATGCGACGAACACGACGCCTGACGCAGTAACTCTCCAGCGAACGATAGCCAGCTGGCAACGAGAGGGGGTTCGGTTCCTCGCTATGGAGGCCTCATCCCATGCCCTGGATCAAGGGCGACTGGCAGCGGTGGATATTGATGTCGCGGTATTCACCAATTTGACACGAGATCACTTGGATTATCACGGCGATATGCGCCGCTATGCGAGCGCTAAAACGTCTTTGTTTGAATTTGAGTCTCTGCGTGCCGCGATACTTAACGCCGATGATCCGCACGTGTCGTTGTTCGAAGAGATAATAGGTCCCGAGGTGCAATGCCTGGCCTATGGTCGTCACGCGCGAAATCTCGATATTCGCGTCTCTGAACTTGTTTCATCAAGTGACGGCTTGTGCTTTTCCCTGTCTAGTCCTTGGGGTGACGCCGAGATTTGCTGTCCACTTCTTGGGGAATTCAACGCGATGAACCTAACGGCTGCACTTGCTGCCGGCATGCAGGCTGGGCAGCCGCTAGACGTGCTGACTGAGGCGGCCCAGGCACTTACACCTGCATCAGGTCGAATGGAGCCCCTGCGGGCTGCAGGAGCTCCTCTCGTTGTGATCGACTACGCCCACACGCCGGACGCCTTAATGCAAGTGTTAGCGGCACTTCGTGAACAGTGCGATGGGGAGCTAATTGCAGTCTTCGGGTGTGGTGGTGATCGAGATCGCGGCAAACGCGCCCTTATGGGAGAAGCGGTATCTCGGCTCGCGACCCGAGCGATCATTACCAGCGACAACCCGCGAAACGAAGATCCCTGGAACATTATTGGGGATATCGAAACCGGCATGAGCTGCCCCTACGAAATCGTCGAGGATCGGGGCGCGGCTATCGAGAAAGCGATCCGCGACGCATCAGTTGATGCGTGTGTTCTTATCGCGGGTAAAGGGCATGAGCACTACCAGATTGTAGGCACGGAGCGACGGTTTTTCTCCGACCACGAGTCGGCCAACCAGGTATTAGCAGGGTTCGCTGCATGATCGGCGTCAATGACCTCGCCAGGGTGAGTCAAGAGCTGGGTGTTCCCTACAGCGGGCCGTCGGTAGCTCTGGGCGGTCTTGCCATCGACTCGCGAAAAGTCCAGGCCGGCGATCTTTTTGTAGCAGCTAAAGGGGCGCAGGCCGACGGTCACGACTACGTTGAAGCTGCCGCAGCGGCCGGCGCATCGGCGGCCATGGTGGAGCGACCTGTATCCGCATCGATTCCTTGTATCGAAGTCCCGAATACGCTTCGTGCGATTAGCAAGGTCGGAAAACTGAACCGGGATGCCTTCGTCGGTCCTGTGATTGCGATAACCGGAAGTTGTGGAAAGACCTCGGTTAAGAACATGTGTCGCGCAGTGTTCGAGCAAAGTGGCGACACGGTGGCAACTGTGGGTAATCTGAACAATGAAATCGGGGTGCCTATGACGCTATCGCGTATCGATGACGATACGCGTTTCGCGGTTGTGGAAATGGGGGCTGCTGGGCGAGGTCACATAGCGCATCTTTGCGACTTGGCCCGTCCAGGCATTAGCACGGTGCTCAACGCCACGGAAGCCCACCTCGAGGGTTTTGGATCCGTCGCGGATGTGGCCGACATCAAGGCTGAGATTTTTGATCAGCTCGGTTCCTCCGGCGTTGGTGTGGTCAACCTCGACCAACCCTGGAGCGCTACCTGGAGCAATCGTGTCGCGAGCGCAGGCGCAGCATGTCTCGATTTCAGCGCGGAGCAACATGCCGATGTGTATGCCACAGAGGTAGCGGCAGATGGCCCCGCTTGTATGTGCTTTCGTCTGCATTGGGACGGTCACAGTGAAGAGGTATCGCTTCCGGTTCCCGGGTCACACAGCGTTAGTAACGCGTTAGCTACTGCTGCTCTTGCCCTGGCTGCCGGACTGAGTTTCGATGAAGTTGTGACGGGTCTGTCTCGCGTTGAGGGAGAAGCAGGACGACTGCAAGTCAGCGAGCTACCGGGTCGAGTCAAGCTTGTCGATGACAGCTACAACGCTAACCCCGGGTCTGTGCGGGTTGCGATCCGCTATCTCGCCGCAAACTATCAGCGCCCAGCTCTGATTCTGGGCGAGATGCTGGAACTGGGCAGCGAAAGCGAAGCGTTGCACGCCGAGATGGGGCAATTGGCCAGCCAGGCAGGGATCACCCGGTTTATTGGTGTTGGGGCAATGCTGGCGCCGGCAGTCACGAGCTTTGGTGCGGGAGCTGAGCTGTGCGAAACGCAGGAGGCGATAGACGGCCTTCTGGCCGGCCTTCTTGAGGACTGCGATGCAGTCCTGGTGAAGGGGTCGCGAGGAGCGGCGATGGAAAATGTCGTCGCGAGAATTCGCAAGTTCGCTAAGGGTCGCGGCTGATGTTGCTGCTGCTCGCGGAATATCTGACCGATTTTGAATCGGCGTTTCGGGTTTTCTCCTACCTGACGCTGCGCGGAATTTTGGCCGCGGGGACTGCACTTGCGATTTCTCTGATTGTCGGTCCAGTGATGATCCGCCGACTGAACTACTACCAGATGGGCCAGTCGGTGCGCGATGACGGTCCCCAGTCTCATCTTACAAAGGCTGGTACGCCCACCATGGGTGGGGCACTTCTGATCGTCGCGATTGCCGTCACTACGCTACTGTGGGCTGACCTTAACAATCGCTATGTCTGGGTCGCTCTAGTTGTCACCCTTGGCTTTGGCGCGGTGGGTTGGATCGATGACTACCGCAAGGTGGTAGAGCGGAACTCGCGTGGTTTGCCGGCGCGTTGGAAGTACTTCTGGCAATCCTTACTGGGGATGGGTGCTGCGCTTTTCCTGTATCTGAGCGCGGACGGGCCAGTTACGACCAATCTCTACTTCCCGTTTTTGAAGGATGTCGCCGTCCCTATGGGGTGGCTATTCGTCGTTCTCACCTATTTTGTGATTGTGGGTTCGAGCAACGCGGTAAACCTGACAGATGGTCTCGATGGCTTGGCGATTCTGCCTACGGTCCTTGTGGGCACAGCTCTTGGCCTCATCGCCTATCTGACCGGCAACGTGAACTTCGCGCAGTATCTGCAGATTCCCTACGTCGCCGGTAGCGGCGAACTTGCCGTGTTCTGCGGCGCAATAGCCGGATCCGGCCTTGGATTCCTCTGGTTCAATACCTATCCGGCCCAGGTTTTCATGGGGGATGTGGGAGCTCTGGCGCTGGGTGCGGCCTTGGGTTGCGTGGCCGTGATCGTTCGTCACGAAATCGTTTTTTTCATCATGAGTGGCATTTTCGTCCTCGAAACTGTCTCGGTGATTCTTCAGGTCGCGTCCTTCAAGCTGACAGGCAAGCGACTATTTCGCATGGCGCCTATTCATCATCACTACGAGCTTAAAGGCTGGCCCGAACCTCGGGTGATCGTTCGTTTCTGGATCATCACTGTCATGCTCGTGCTGTTCGGTCTCGCGACCTTAAAGCTGCGCTGATGGACGCGGCCATCATGTCTGCCTCGTTTTCCCACACCGCAGCCGAACACGCCCGGACGGTCGTGGTAGGCCTTGGGGTCACCGGCTTGTCGGTAGCGCGGTATCTGCAGCGTGTCGGGCGGCCTTTTACGATCGTGGATTCTCGAGAAAACCCTCCTGAACTCGATGTTTTCCAGCAAGAAATGCCAGACGTGCCGCTGTTCTTCGGTGCCCAGGCGTCTGCCGCGATCGACGGTGCGGCAGTCTTGATCGTAAGCCCGGGGATCGCGTTGTCCGAGCCCTGGATCCAACAGGCCGTAGACGGCGGCTCCCGCATTTGTGGTGATATCGACTTATTCATAGGAGCCGCGCAGGCGCCTGTGGTCGGCATTACCGGCTCCAATGCCAAGTCTACGGTTACCGCCCTACTGGGTGCTATGGCTGCTCATGCGGGCAGAAAGGTCGGTGTTGGAGGCAACATCGGCACACCTGCTCTCGATACGTTGGCGCAGGAGCGACAACTCTACGTTACTGAGCTTTCGAGTTTCCAGCTTGAGCGCTCCGGTGAGCTGGCTCTGGACGTCGCAACCATTCTCAATATTTCCCCGGATCATCTAGATCGGCATCCAAACCTAGACGCTTATGTTGAAGCGAAGCGGCGTATATTCCTTGGCGCACGCTGTGTTGTCTTCAATCCTGAGATTCCTGGGACTGTGCCACCTTCACCGAAGTCGACTCCCTCGGTTGTCTGGCGAATGAGCGAGCCGATCGGTGAGGAGTTCGGTCTGCGCGAAATTGCCGGCCAGACCTGGCTCATGAACGGTGTCCAGCCTTTGCTGGCAACCCGAGACCTTGCGCTCCCGGGGCGCCACAACCAGGCCAACGCTCTCGCGGCGCTGGCTCTGGGCACGGCCGCACATCTGCCGATTGAATCCATGTTGGACGTTCTGCGCAGCTTTGAGGGACTCGCTCATCGTTGCGAGCTCATCGCCGACGAGTTTGGAGTACGTTGGATTAACGATTCCAAGGCTACCAATGTAGGCGCCACATTGGCCGCAGTAGAGGGGTTTGGGGATTCGCGCCAGCTTATTTTGATTGCGGGTGGCCAGGGAAAGGATGCGGATTTTTCTACCCTGACCGATGCGGTCACCAGTCATTGCCGGCATGTGCTTCTCTTTGGAGAAGCAGCGCAGGAAATCGCCGATCTTCTCCAGGGCGGAGTTGACATCACGTTATGTGTCGACCTGGAAGAAGCGGTCGAGAGCGCACAGGCGATCGTCCAAAGTGGTGATACGGTTCTCTTTTCCCCTGCCTGCGCCAGTTACGATCAGTTCGCTAGCTTTGTTGAGCGAGGTGAAGCATTCCGAACCCTCGTGGGGCGACATCACAGTAGTGCAGGTGCGAAGAGATGAAAGCGTCATCGCACATGCCGCGCTTCGAGTGGCCCTTGCTTTGCTTGGCTATCACTCTTTTGCTGATTGGCGTGATCGCTATCAGTTCAGCCTCTGTCAGCTTCGCCATGGCACGAGAACTCCGCCAATGAGGCGATCGCACAAGAATCTTAATTAGGTTTTATCCCCCTAACAAGCTAGTCTTGTAGACTGTCTATAGGATCGTTCAAGGGACCTCAACTGCTATGGAATTCACCGTTCAATGCGAATCGCGCAAGCCCGGCGTTAAGCCCAAAGCCATGCGGCGCGACGGCCAGATTCCTG
>JBCCNK010000128.1:0-9656 GCA_039025875.1 Pseudomonadota bacterium | reverse complement strand
GCTCATAAAAAGTGTGCTGCGTACAATCAAGTCGGTTGCAAAAGAATGAGGCGATGTCATCGGACCCAAAACGCCCGGGAGGTAGCGAAATCCCATGAATCACGATGAGTTCGGGTGAGCAGCCTTCCGGCCTGCGGTTGAAGTTGGGCGACGGATATCGCCTAGTCCCAGCAAACCATCCCCCACCATCATGTTCAATCAAATTGACCGCCCTCCCCGTAACAGCATTTTCTTAGTTCAAGCTCCGCGCCAGTCTGGAGTACATTGCGCGTCACGACTGCGATTTTCCACGGGGTACGAGCCCTACCACAAGCGCGCTGGTAGTATTTGATGAATGAAACGATTGAGTTGAGGCTATGTCCACGCCTATATCGCCAATTAGTGCAGATCTGATTACCCGCCAGGTGGCGGATGCCATCGCTGAGGACCTCGGATCCGGAGATATTACGGCATCTCTTCTACCTGAGGATCTGTTGGTGGAGGCGACGGTCGTGAGTCGAGAAGCGGGAGTGCTATGCGGCGCTGCCTGGGCTCACACGGTGTTTACGGCCATCGATGAACGGTGCGACTTAAACTGGCTTATGAAGGATGGGGCAACCTTGGCTGAAAATGACGTTCTATTCTCTGTCAGTGGTCCCGCCAGGGCACTCATGACCGCCGAGCGCACGGCGCTGAATTTTCTGCAGACTTTATCGGGCACAGCGAGTACTAGTGCAGAGTACGCGGCGTTGGTCCGAGGCACAGGAGTGAAACTCCTCGACACTCGCAAAACGATCCCTGGTTTGCGGCTTGCGCAAAAGTATGCGGTTCGTTGCGGCGGCTGTTTCAATCACCGGATCGGTTTGTTTGACGCCTTCCTTATTAAGGAAAATCACATTGCTGCTTGCGGAAGCTTACACGCTGCGGTGCTTCGCGCTCGTGAGATCGCACCGGGCACCACCGTAGAGGTCGAAGTGGAGAATGTTGATCAACTCGCTTTGGCACTGGATGCTCGGTGTGAGCGGATCATGCTCGACAACTTCGACTTACCCTCACTGCGTGAGGCTGTGCGGCTTACCGCCGGCGCTGCGGCACTTGAAGCTTCAGGAAACGTTGATCGCGATTCGCTGCGTGAAGTTGCCGAGACCGGGGTGGACTACATTTCGATTGGGGCGTTAACCAAGCACTGTCGTGCTCTGGACCTCTCGATGCGGGTACGCGACTAAGCTGCACGCTCGGGCACCCAGCGCCGCATTTTTCACAGTCCCGGAGAATTCAACGTCAATCCACCATGCTCATAGCTGTGTTGCGTTTTTTACACGCGCCATCCAGTGATGAGCACGGCCCAATCGAAGGCCCGATTGCGGGGCTCAGCAGCTTTATCAGAACGCCGAGCCGAGCCGAAAAGCCATCACAAAAGAGCCGAATCCGACACCAGCACACCGTTGTCGTCGACATAAACGTACTCGCCCGGGTGTACAGCCATGCCACCAATCTCTATGGGGATCTCTCGCTGCCCTTCGCCGCGCTTCTCGGTCTTTTGTGGGCCGGCAAACAGCGCGTTGACACCCAGTTTTATGGTGGCAAGAACCTCGACGTCGCGTACGGCGCCCGCGATAACGAGGCCGGCCCAGCCATTCGCAGCTGCATTAGCAGCGATCTGATCGCCCAACAACGCCCGACGCGGCGACTGCCCGCCATCGACGAGCATTATCCGGCCCTCTCCCGCAGTGCCTGCGAGTTCCTTGATGAGGGAGTTGTCCTCGAAGCACTTGATGGTGACCACCGGTCCGTGAAATCTGGCCACTCCGCCGTAGCTTCTCCAGGGCAAGACTATTGACCGAGCTTGCGTGTGCGCGTCCGCCAGGTCCGGCGTCGAGAACGCTGAATGATCCGACATGAGACCTACAGCCAGCCTACAGGAAAGTCGAGAAGAGCGTCGCCGGACTCCAGCACGACAGCTGCGTGACCGCGGCCGCGAGGTAGAACATTGCTCGCATAGAAGCTCGCGGTCGCGATTTTTGTCGCGTAGAAAGGATCGTCCATCCCGGCGCTGATCTTGCGCTGCGCAGCTAAGGCCGATCTGCCCAACTGCCAGCCTCCGAAGCAGTAGCCCGTCTGCATCAGGAAGTCGAAGGCGACCCCCTTGGCGGAGTCGGGCTGGCTCGCGCTTAGACTCAGGATCTGCTCCGTCGACTTCGCCTGAAGGTCGAGTGCCGCTAGCAACTGTTGTCCGATGGCCGCTATAGCGGACGAACTTGCAAGCATCGTCTTTGCATCGTGCCGGGCCTCGTCCAAAAGGCTGTGCATGGTAGAGCCGCCGTCCCGGGCGACTTTTCGGCCCACAAGATCAGCTGCCTGAATTCCGTTAGTGCCCTCATAGATGGGCGTGATCCGCACATCACGCAGGTACTGGGCTGCCCCGGTCTCCTCGACGTAGCCCATTCCACCATGAACCTGCACACCGAGAGACGTCAGCTCGACTCCGACTTCCGTCATCCACCCCTTGATCACAGGAATCATAAGGTCTACGCGCGCCTGCCGCGCTTTGCGCTCTTCCGGAGCTCCGTGATGAGCGAGGTCCATGGTCATTGCTTCGCCCAGTGCCAGCGCACGCATCGCTTCACAGAGGGACTTCATAGTTAGCAGCATGCGCTTCACATCTGCATGCTCGACAATCGGAATCCCGCCTTGCACACGCTCATGGGCGTAGGAAAGCGCCTTCTGGTACGCTCCTTCGGAAGCGCCTAGACCCTGGAGCCCAACCTTAAGACGCGCTTCATTCATCATCGTGAACATACCGGCCAGGCCGCGGTTCTCTTCGCCGATCAGAAACCCGACCGCGCCGCCGTTATCGCCGAACGCCATGACGCAGGTTGGGCTGCCGTGAATGCCCAACTTATGCTCCGTCGATACAGGGTACACATCATTGCGTTCGCCAAGGCTGCCGTCTGGATTGACCAGAAACTTGGGCACCACGAACATCGATATCCCGCCCGTCCCCTGAGGCGCATCCTCCAATCGTGCCAGCACAAGGTGCACAATATTGTCGGCGGCCTCGTGATCGCCCCAGGTAATGTAGATTTTCTGCCCGGTGATCAGATAGTGGTCCCCATTTCTGACGGCGCGAGTCTTCATCGGTCCCAGATCTGACCCCGCCCCGGACTCGGTCAGGTTCATGGTCCCGGTCCATTCGCCGCTGTGAAGTTTCTCCAGGTATGTGTTTTTGATTGACGCGCTGCCATGCGCGGCGATAGCAAGCGCAGCCCCGCTGGAAAGAAAGGGCGCTAGCGCAAATGCCATATCGGCGCTATTCCACATTTCGCAAGCCGCAGTCCCGTAGACCTCCGGTAGGCCCTGACCGCCATGAGCCGTGTCAGCGGTGATTCCGAACCAGCCGCCGGCGGCAAGTTGCTGCAGTGCCTGTGCGTAGCCCGGTGTCAGCACAACCTGTTGGTTCTCACAGCGGGCGGGATGCTGATCAGCTACACGCCTAAGCGGACTAACCACTTCGCCAGCCAGCTTAGAAGCCTCGTCCAGCAAGGCGCCCGTGAGCTCCGGCCCGATGCCGTGGTCCGCGAACTGTTCAAGTGAACCAAGATGCTGACTGACGTCCAGCACTTCGTCGATGATGAACTTCAAATCCTCGACTGGCGCTCGATACATAGTGTTCCCCCTGTTTATGGCGTGGTATGCGTTCAGCCTGGCGGTACGCTCGCGGCTGAGCGGCCGCGCGAGTATACAGGGCTTGGCAGAGCCGCCCTATGGTCGCGATACTCTGGACCTGACCGGCGGTGACAGGAATTAAAGGTGAACCTTCACAGGATCGACCTCAACTTATTGGTATACCTTGACGCGCTGCTGCGCGAACGCAACGTGACTCAAGCCGCGCAGCAATTGAATCTATCGCAGCCCGCAATGAGCAATGGATTGCGTCGCCTGCGCACTCTCTTCGACGACCCACTGCTAGTTCGCACATCCGATGGAATGACACCCACAGATCGGGCCCTGGAGCTTGAACCGCTTGTGCGCGAAGCATTAGAGAAAATCGATCAAGCCGTCCAACCCCGCGCCGACTTTAAGCCCGAAAGCGCGACTATCGTCTTTCGAATCATGGCGAGCGACTACGCTGAGTCCACGCTTTTTCCGGCTGTTCTTGCAGATCTGCTGGCACTGGCTCCGAACCTGACGCTGGATATCATGACGCCATCGGATGTGAGCTTTCAGGATGTTGAGCGGGGGAAAGTCGATATGGTGATCAATCGTTTCGACAGCATGCCTCAATCGTTTCACCAAATACCGCTTTGGATGGATGACTTCTCCTGTCTGCTGTCTGCTGATCATCCGTTGCTCCAAGATTTCACGTTGGAGAACTACCTTAAAGCCGATCATGTTTGGGTAAGCAAGACTGGCATGGGCGTAGGCGTCGGTGTAAACCCAGACGACGTTCAACGCTTAGGGTGGGTCGATCTGGCGCTTAATCGTCTCGGGAAAAAACGCAAGATTCGCGTGTTTACACGCCACTATCAGGCCGCCATGACACTGGCCGAGCAAAACGACCTGGTCGTGACCTTGCCGACTCGCGCAGCGCAGCTTCAGGTAGGCAACCCCAGGTTGGTCCGTCGCAACCCGCCTGTGGACATTCCACCGCTGGAGCTCAAGATGGCGTGGAGCCCGCTTCTGCAGCACAACCCCGGAAACCGTTGGTTGCGTCGCCTGATTGTCGACAAGGCCCGAAGCATCGCGCTCGCCGACGACAAAAATTCAGCTGGCAAATGATGATGATCTGAGTGATCCACTTGGGGAATCTGGATGGTCCAATTAAAATCCGCCGCCACACGTAGCTAGCAAGATAACTAGGAGAATCACCGGTCATGACGAATCGGGTAGAACGGTCCGGCCTGCAAGTTGCCCATCCCATCGCAGAGCTGCTTGAGCGCCATATCATTCCGGGCACGGAAGTTGATCCTTCAGTGTTTTGGTCAGGTTTGGCTGACACCCTCGCCTTACTCATGCCGCGAAATGAAGAGCTTCTGAAGCGGCGTGATGAGCTGCAGGCTCAGCTTGATTCCTGGCACACCGACCACCCCGGCAGGGATTTCGATTCCGCGAGCTACAAAGCTTTCCTCAAAGAGATCGGATACCTGCTCCCTGAACCCTCCGACTTTAAGATCACGACGGCGAACGTTGACCGGGAGGTCGCCGAGGTGGCCGGGCCTCAACTCGTAGTTCCGGTTATGAACGCTCGCTACGCGCTGAATGCAGCGAATGCGCGCTGGGGAAGTCTGTACGACGCTCTGTACGGCACTGATGCAATCGATGAGGCCGATGGCGCCGAACGGGCCGGCAGCTATAACCCGGAGCGGGGAGCGCGTGTTATCGAATGGGCCAAGGAGTTTCTGGACGCTCACTTTCCGCTGTCGGGTGGCGAGCACAATCAGGTCCAGTCGTACCGCTTAAATGCTGGTGAGTTGGAGGTCGTGCTCGATGAAGCGACTGGAGCCACGGCGGCGCTTGCTCATGCGGAGCAACTGGTCGGATATCGCGGCACCCCCGAAGCTCCAGAGGCCGTTCTCCTTAAGAAAAACGGACTACATGTCGAGATTCAGATTGATCGTGCCAACCCAATCGGCAAGACTGATCGCGCGGGTGTAAAGGACTTGCTGCTCGAGTCTGCACTCACGACTATTCAGGACTGTGAGGACTCGGTAGCCGCTGTCGACGCTGAAGATAAGGCCGTCGTATACGGAAATTGGCTTGGACTCATGCGCGGCGATCTTAGTGAGAGCTTCCTCAAAGGCGGTCAGGAGCTGACACGCACCTTGAACCCGGATCGCGTCTATCTGGATCCGGCGGGGAAGGAGTTCTCTCTACCCGGCCGCAGCCTTCTGTTTGTGCGCAATGTCGGTCACCTGATGACAAACAACGCGATTCTAAACTCGGCAGGCAAGGAGATACCCGAGGGAATCATGGATGCGTTCTTCACCGCATTGATTGCGAAACACGATCTTCTTGGCAATAGCGAGCGCCGAAATTCCCGCACCGGGAGTGTCTACATCGTCAAACCGAAAATGCATGGCCCAGATGAGGTCGATTTCACTGTAGAGCTGTTCTCGCGCGTCGAAGACGTCATAGGAGTACCCAGAAATACGCTCAAGCTCGGCATCATGGACGAGGAGCGCCGAACAACGGTCAACCTGAAGGAGTGCATCAAACGAGCATCCGAGCGCGTCGTATTCATCAATACGGGATTCCTGGATCGCACCGGAGACGAAATTCACACCAGCATGAACGCCGCCGCCGTCACCCCCAAAGGAGCGATGAAGAGCGAGACCTGGATAAACGCCTACGAGGATTTCAACGTCGATGTGGGTATTGCCTGTGGCCTTCCCGGCAGAGCACAGATTGGTAAAGGCATGTGGGCTATGCCAGACTTAATGGCGGCTATGCTTGAAGCCAAGATCAGCCATCCCAAGGCCGGCGCCAATACGGCTTGGGTGCCGTCGCCTACCGCGGCTACTCTGCATGTAACGCATTATCACGAGGTCAACGTTGCCGAAGTGCAGCGAGAACTGGCGTCCCGACCTCCAGCCTCTATTGATGATGTGCTGAGCGCCCCACTGCGTGGTGCGGTCGGACTGAGCCCCGAGGAGATCCAGCGGGAGCTGGACAACAGCGCTCAGGGCATACTCGGCTACGTGGTCCGTTGGGTCGAACACGGCGTGGGTTGCTCCAAGGTGCCTGATATCAATAACGTTGGCTTAATGGAGGATCGCGCTACGCTGCGTATCTCGTCCCAGCATTTGGCGAACTGGTTGAAGCACGGGGTTTGCACTGAGGATCAAGTGACTGAAACCCTCGCCAGAATGGCCGAGGTTGTCGATCGGCAAAACTCGGGCGATCCCCAGTACCAGCCAATGAGCGCTAGTCTCGAGTCGAGCATCGCGTTTCAGGCAGCCAACGACCTCATCTTTGAAGGAACTTCGCAGCCCAACGGCTACACGGAGCCAGTGCTGCATGCCCGTCGCCTGGAGGTGAAGGCACAGGCATGTGTCCAGACTTGATTTTGTAGCAAAGGTCGCGATCCTGCAGATGTCACCGGATCAAAGTTAGAGCAAAAGATGCTCACCCATAGGCACCAATACGTCGGGGCATAACCTTGCAGCTGGCTAGTGTTCGTCGACGCTCGCGTCTTTGTACTGGAGGTTCGTTAGCTGTTCAGACAAGAGCCCGAGTAGAAAGATGATGACGCCTGAAGAAATCAGCAGGGCGCTCATGTTGGTAAATCGGAATGATCCGGTCGCCATGGTGGTCATTGTGTAGTTGAGAAGACCCAGCCCGGCGGTGACTACGGAGAACGGAAAGTACACCTTTAGCGGCGAGTAAAGCGTGCCGATCTTGAAAATGATAAGTAGGAAGCGCAGCCCATCTCGCCACAGGCTGATATGGCTTTGTCCCTGCCGTTTTGAAACTGTGATGGGAAGGAATCCGACCGAGTGACCGGCCCGGTAAAAGGCCATGGTGGACGTGGTCGGATAGCTAAATCCGTTGGGCAGTAGGTATAGAAAACTCAAGAACTTACGACGATCAACTACGCGGAAACCGGAGGTCAAATCGTCGATCCGCTTACCCACCATCCAGCCAGCAAAACGATTGTAAACGCTGTTTGCGCCCCAGCGAGCCACACTTGCTTGCGAGCTAAGGCCTGTTCGAGCACCCACAACCAGGTCGAAACCCTGGCAGAACTTCTCCAGGAGACGGGGTATGTCGTCAGGGTCATGCTGGCCGTCGCCATCCATAAATACCAGGATGTCACCGGTCGCGTGTCTTGCGGCGGTCTTTATCGCCGCGCCGTTACCCTTACTGTACGGATGACTGATTACGCGCGCACCAGCGTCCTGGGCAATCTTCGCAGTTGCATCACCTGATCCATCGTCGACCAGAAGCAGCTCGAAGTCAGGAAAACGCGCCCTTAGTTTTTCCAGCAGCGGCCCGACGGCCGCTGACTCATCCTTCGCGGGTATGGCGACGGTGACCGATGCTTGGTTTACCGGTATGTCGGTCATTGAGTTCTCGCTGACTGGTTGAGCGTCATAAGGCAGCGGTCATGGTAATCCATATGACGACGCAACATCTCTACCTGCGGACGGTCCGGCTCATCCAAAGGCAGCGACTTGCCAGTCAAGCACGATACAGAATACGCATATGTATCCGGAAGCTTCATCTCGCTGACACCCTTGATTAAGTCTTGCCTATAGCGCTCAGCCTGCACTTCTCCCCCAATACTCATAAAGTGCTCAAACGCCAGCCAGTTCACCATTGGATTGGGCGTGGAATAAGCGAGAGAGTAAAGAAGGGCAAGGCGCGGATTCGCCCGAACCTGAATTTGCTCCGAAACCGACAGCACATTTCCGCAGTTGAGTAATCCAAAGATCAGCACTGTGGGAAAAAGAGCTTGGTCCAGGGCGGCGGTAGCGCGATCAATCAATGGGAGCACCGAATGCAGCAACAGCCAGACACAGCACAGGACCAGTGGTTCGGAAAACGCATAGGGAATTGCCCAGGGTGAGAGCTCATCGGGCGAGGGAGCAAAAAGTGCAATAGGAGACATCGGCAACCAGAAGCTGTCACTTACCGATAGCCAGACGACAACCGCGAGGAGCATAGCCGAAACCGCCCACCAGGATTTTTGCGCGCCTAGTGACAGGCGAAACACTACCGCAAGTACGACAAAAGAGGAGGAAGCTAGGTACCAAGAAATCCCGTAAATCTGGAGCGCTCCTACGTGCCAGGGTGAGCATGCCCAGACTGCAGCGATGATCCCTACTAACAGGAGCTTTCGATGGCATTCGGGGCCAAGAGCGCACAGGGTCGTCACCGCCACAGACGCGGTGCCGATGCAGAGACCCAGGATGGCTGAGGCGGCACCAAGTGTGTCCGGGTAGCGTAGCGGCGTGGTAAGGAGTTCCGCCAATACCCACCACCCATCTGCGTACTCGGCATCTACAAATCGCTGATAGGCCCACACTAAACCCGCAGCTAAGACTGTGAACACCGCAATTGCCAACGCATTCAGCCTGGAAGACATGGGCATCAACGAACCGGCTTGTTCACGTCAAAGGTATCGCGCATAGCCGGGAGCTGCCTGCGCAAGGGATCGAGACGCATAAGCACAATTACAGCCTCGTGGGCAGCTGCGAACTCTTTTCTGCCAAGACGATCCGAAATAAGCTGGTAAGCCGTTGAGATGTCGTCTGGATGACGCCGTGAGGCATCTTCCAACTGGCGGGTGTATTGGTGGTGAGATTCTGTGCGGACCGCGTTCTCGCGAAGCACTTCGAGCTGAAGTTGTTCAATGGCCTTGGGTCGACGATCCCGAGCTCGAACGATTGAGAGAACAGCATCCAGACGAGTGGCGTCGACGAAACAGCCTGGTTCAATGTAGCAGTTCACGAGCGCTCCCAGAGCTGCAACATCGGTGGCGGATACTTCTGAGAGATCTCGCGCGCTTTGCTCTAGAGCCTGGAAGCGATCATCGGCCTGATTGAACTGGGGGTAGAGCTTCACATCCGTGATGTAGAGCATCACCTGGATCGGTAAGCTGTTCGGATGCTTTTGGGCAAGGAGTTCGAATTCGTGTCGCGCCAAGGCGAAATACTGTTGCCTTTCATCTCCGT
>JBCCNK010000127.1:0-9676 GCA_039025875.1 Pseudomonadota bacterium | reverse complement strand
TGGGCCAACGCCTGGGCGGCGCAATCGATGATTCGCTGGCCGTTTTCGGGCGTTGACTGCGACGGATCCGAGCCAATTCTTCCATCCGGGAAGTTGCGGCGATAGTTTTCTGCGTCGGTAAAGCCCGCTATCGGGGCAATCTTTGGCTGCATCGCGACCTCGCGTACCTGATCGGGGTAAGCCGCATACGTCACCGCAACCTCAGATGCCGTTGCGTGAAACCCATCTCCGCTAGGGTGCAGTTCCTGACACTTCGCCTGGACGCCGTTCAACTCCCACCAGTTCTTCTGCCTCAGGGTCATGGGCGGAATCTTCGTTGAAGCGCCATCGAGGCTGCGCTCCGCGTAGACCTCGCTGAAGGCCGCTGAAATGGTGGCAACGTTGCCCCCATGTCCGTTCAGCCAGTAGACGCGCTCAAAGCCATGCCGGCGCAGTGATGTACACCAGTCCTTGATAGCAGCGATCATTGTGCTCGGGCGAAGCGTGATTGTCCCCGGGAAGTCGAGGTGGTGCTGCGCGCAGCCTACGCTGAAAGTCGGCCCGACGAGTATCGGTTTCGTGCAAAGCGGGACGGCGGCCTGAGCGATGCGTTCCGGGCAGATCGCATCTGTACCGAGCAGACCATTTGGGCCGTGCTGTTCGGTGGAGCCAATCGGAATCAGCAGAGCACGGCTGGTTTCGAGATAGGCCTCTATTTCTGGCCAGGTCGATAAAGAAAGTTGCATCGATAGTCCTTGCGGGGTTCTGGAGTATTCCCGAATCAGTCCGGGCCTAGTCCCTGTTCAGCTCCGCTGTAGCTCCACGGGAGAAGTGCCTTTAACTGTTCTTACGTCAGCTAATCACAGTTGCCCAGTTCATTGCCAATGACGCGGGTAAACATACCAATGATGTACTGAGACACATAAGAACATGTCCTGGAGCTATGAAGCCCGGCTCGGGGCGCTATGCGGTGCTCGCGTCTCAACTGCAGGTCGCCGCAGCCCCGGATGTTACCGCAATCCCTCCAACTTCAGCTTGCACTTCACTCACGGCCTTTTTCCCGCAGCAGCTCCTGATAGACGTTGATCGTATCCGACGTCATGCGATTCAGAAGAAACTCCGTGTTTTTTCGAGGGGGCGCAAACTGGCCGGTAAGGATCGACTCAAGGCGGCCAATCATCGCCTCGGTATCGCCCGGGGGAATCGCACCGTTCGGATAGAGGCTCTTGAGAATTTCCGCAACACCACCGTGGGCGTAGCCCGCTGTTGGACGGCCTTCACTCAGGGGTTCGAGTACTGTACGGCCGAACGACTCTGCCTGGGTCGACAACGACACCACGGCGTCAGAAACGGCATAGATGTTATGCAGATCTTCGCGGTGCCCCGCAAAAGTGATGTCAGCACCGAGATCCTTATCGTCGACTGACTTGTAAAGCTCCCGTGCGTAGGCGAGTCGGCGCGGGTCCTCTCCACCAACGATCAGTCCATGGGCATCGAGGCCCTTCTCTCGAAGCCCCTCGATCACCCGAATAAAGTCATGGTGGCCCTTCAGCCTGGTCAGGCGGCCAGCAATCGTGACCACTCGTCTATTCAGGAGTTGCGGGTATTCTCGGTACCAGCCCGTAAGCCATTGCGTGCTCGGCTGGTGATTATGCGGAAATTCCAGAGGGTTGATGCCCCGATAAATAAGGCGGAGTTTGTCTCCGTCACACCGCGGATAGTTGGTTTGAACGTACTCCCGAACCGCGTCTGATACGACGATGACGCGTTCACCGTAAGTCACGATCTCACTATAGCGACTGACCGAGTGGAGGCCGTGAACGGTACTCACGAGCCCCGGGCGTTCGCTTTCGTCCAGGCCCCGCCATGCCAGCCAGCTCACCCAGCCAGGCATGCGAGATCGATTGTGTACGATGTCGAACCGTTGTTCGCGCAGCCAGCGCCTGAAAGGTGTCACCTTCAGGAGTGTGAGCGGAGACTTCTTGTCGAATCTCCAATGATGGTGCTGCGAGCCATGTCGCGTGAGTCTCGATACCAAACGACCACCGGCGCTCGCCACATGGGACTCATGCCCAGCGGCCACCAGGGCATTAGCGAGCTCAATCGTTCCTCGCTCGACACCACCGCTATCGAGCGCGGGTAATACCTGCAGCACCTTCACGCTCGAGTCACGGATAAATCATGAAGGCGAGGATAGACCGCCGCGACTGAGAGCCGCATACAAACCGGACAACTCGAGCAGGTCGTTGTGGCTCCCCTGTTCGACGATCTGCCCTTCATCCATGACCAGAATCCGGTCGGCGTTCTGAATGGTCTTTAGCCGGTGCGCCACTATGATCGTGGTACGTCCGGCAAGAATGCGCTGCAAACTCTGCTGAATAAGCGCCTCGCTTTCGGTGTCCTGAGCGGAGGTCGCCTCATCAAGGATCAGCACCGGAGCGTCGTTCAGGAACGCGCGAGCTAGCGCCAGACGCTGACGTTCCCCTCCGGACACATCATCGCCTTCTTCTTTGAGCACCGTATTCACACCCTCTGGCAGCGCGTCGACAAACCCGGATGCATTCGCCTGCGTAAGCGCTTCGAACACCTGAGCATCGCTCGCGTCGGCAAGCGCGCCATAGGCGATGTTGTCGCGCACTGATGTCGCAAACAGCATAGGCCGTTGACTGACCAGCGAGATCTGGCGGCGTAGTTCATCGAGCTTGAGATCGCGAATGGACTGGCCATCGATGAGTACGTCTCCCGAGGTCGGGGGGTACAGTGCCGCAAGCACGGAAGCCAGAGTCGTTTTTCCGCTGCCGGAGCGGCCGACGAGGGCAATGGTCTCTCCCGCGTGAATATCTACGCTGATGTCTTTGAGCGTGTCCTGCTCCGACCCCGGGTAGCGAAAACTCAGGTTCCTGATCTGGACGTTGCCGGCGAGGCGCTCAGTCAGCGGCAGACCATCGGCTCGTTCGCGAATTTCGTCGAGAATCTCAAACACGCTTTCCGCCGCCGCGATACCCCGTTGAATACGCACATTAACCTGAGTCAGCTGGCGGAGCGGTTTGGCGATCATGCTGGCAGCGGTGATGTAAGCCAGGAACTCACCGGTATCCATCGCGCCACGCAGCGACGGATCAAGACCAAACCAGAACAGCAGTGCCAGGGCGGAGTAAGTAAGCCATTGGATAACCGGAGTGCTCACCTCGTTGACGCGAGCAAGTTTCATGTCCTGCCGCAGGGTGTAGTCGTTGCGGTCGTCGAAACGCGCGATCTCCCCATCGATACCGCCGTAACCGCGCACCACAGTGAATCCGCGGATCGCCTCAGCAGCTACCTGCGTAATGCTGCCCATGGAGTCTTGTATACGCCGGCTGTACTTTTTGAACTGGCGGGATGCGAGGCCGATGATCAGACCGATGATTGGGGCGAGACCAACGAACAGCAGAGACAGCTTCCAGTTCAGGTAAAGAATGTAGATGAATAACACGGCGACTGTCAGACCTTCGCGTACGATGATCTTGATTGCCGTCGATGCCGCGGAGGCCACTTGCTCTATGTTGAACGTAATCAGTGAGAGCAGCTCAGCTGAGTTTTTCTGCGACAGGTAAGCAGCCGGAAGGTAGTTGATGTGCTCGAACACCTGCGCCCGCAATCGGTTCACGACTCGGCGCGCCACGTAGGTGATGTAGTAACCACCTAGGTACGACCCAATTCCACGCACGCTCACGATCGCGACCAGTGCCAGCGGCAGAAAAAGCCGAACGCGATCGGCGGAGTCCAGTCCCAGTTCCAGTTCCCATGGGCTAAGACTTCGTTCACCGCCACGCATTCCGGTGGTCGGATCTTCGAACGCCGTAGGCAAGTAATCCATGAGCGCTGCAAAACTCGCCTGAGTGATTGCATACAACACAAAGCCGACCATGCTAAGCAGGAACGCGGGCCAGAGCGGGACCACGTAGCCGAGCAGCCGTCGGTAGGGGGATTGCTTTACTTCGCCTTCCAAGCCGTAACTTATGTCGCCATCGTGGCCCATGAATGCCTGAGTTGCTCCCTGGATTCGTTGGTGAGGCGCATTGTACGGGATGGGGCCCTGAGCCGGCGCGTAGTCGACTGATATGAAATGCGTGTGGGGATTAAAACGCCTCAGCCGTAGATTACGACAGACCTGCGCTAGCGAGCATCATCGCTGCCATTTCGAAAGGGAAAGCCTGGGCGCTGTCCAAAGGAGACCATCCACAGAGGGCTGTCCACCCCACAGAGGGCTGTCCACCAGGGAGCGATCTAGATGTGAGCAGTAGCAGGGTCGAGATCAGTGACGCTGACGAACGGATGCGAGCAACATCTGCATACAGTCGCTGCAACGTACCAAGAGTTGCAGTGTAACAAGAGCTGCAGTGTAAGAAGACTTACTGAAGTAGGCTATCCTGATGTTTCGGTCAAAGGGCCGAAGTCGCCATGGCCCTTATCCTGCCTTCGCCAAATAACTCGTCGGAGTTCTCACGTTCCACTCCCCCTAGGACGTGGCGAGTGGCCGACCATCGTCCTTTAGCGAACCGGGCTTCTCCGAACGCCAACGACTGAGGCTCTGGCGAACCTGATAGGGAAACGCCAAAAGTGCCGGCGTTGCGATCAGAGTCAACACAGTCGCGAAGGAAAGGCCAAAGACGATCGCCTGCGACAAGGGTCCCCAGAACGACGACATCTGGCCGTTTGCGCTGATGCTGCGGTTAACGATGTCGATCGATAACCCGCAGGCCAGCGGTAACAGACCGAATACGGTCGTGACCGTGGTCAGCATCACCGGACGAAGACGCTGTGCACAAGCTCGCACGATGGCATCAGCTACGGTAACTTCCGGATGATTGACACGCACATGATTGTAGGTGTCGATTAGCACGATGTTGTTGTTGACTACGATCCCGGCCAGCGACACAACTCCGACGCCTGTAAGAATCGCGCTGAAGGGTTCACCCGTGATAATCAATCCAAGCAGCACTCCCGCCGTCGACATGATCACTGCGAGTAAGATCAGCGAAGATTGGTAGAAGCTGTTGAACTGGGTCACGAGCAAAACAAACATCAGTGCCAGCGCCAGCAAAAATGCCGAAATAACGAAGGCCATCGAGTCGGCCTGTTCTTCGTTAGCCCCGCGAAATTCAATATCGACGCGAGAATCGAATTCTTGCGTATCCAGCCACTCTTGGATCTGCCCAACCATCGTGTCTGCAAGCACACCGGCGGCGACGTCTGCGCGAACGCGCTCGGTTGGCATACCGTCGATTCGCTCGAACGTGTCGACCCCAGGTGCGGGCTGAATGCTCACGAAGTTACTTAGCGGCACTAAACCCTGGGAGGTGGTGATTCGCAGCTCGTCCATCGCCAGGATGCCGCGATGGGTCGCTGGAAAACGCACCCGTATGTCCACCGCATCGTCTGCGGTACTGGGTCGGTACTCGGCAATTTTGACACCGCTGGTGACCAACTGAAGCGCCACGCCGGCGCTCGTAACACCGGCGTCATAAAGCGCCGCCTGCGCGCGATCTACCTGCATCCGCCACTCAATAGAGGGCAGTGCGATGCTGCTATCGATATCGACTAATTCTGGGAGCGTCTCGAGGTGGGCCTGGATTCGCTTCAATGTGGGCTCGAGCAGCGAGCGTTCACGTGAACGGACCTCGATCTGGATTGCCTTACCCACGGGCGGGCCCTGCTCGAGAGGCGATACCTCGACCTTAATACCGGCCATGTTCTCTGTGCGATCGCGCAGCTCGCGCATGACGTCGAAGCCTGTCCGATCGCGGTCTTTCTCTTGCAGGAGTTCGACGAAAATTACGCCAATGCGGTCGTTAGCTGCGCTCGGATTAACGCCCGAGCCGCCTCCTGGAAGTCGGGACTGCGTGTTAATAGTACGGATACCCCGCACCTTCAGAACCTCCCGCTCAACCTCTAGCACCAGATCGTTAACATCGCTCGCCGAGAAGTTTCCGCGCCCGTTGATAGACACGGTCAGAAAGGGAGGATCCGCGTTGTTGAAGAACACCATTCCGCGGCCAAATTGTCCATAGGCCCAGAACACGGAAAACAACAGCGCGAAAATGGTTAAGGAAGTGATGGCCGGATGCGAGCAGACGAGGCTCATAAAACGTGCATACGCGCCCGTGATCCCACCGAGGCGCGTGGGATCACCGTCTTCAAGCTGCTCCAGGGATTTCTCTGACTGCTTGCTCATCTTTGCTGACTTGCCAAAAAGCGAGCCAAGCACGGGGCCAAACAGCAGCGCATAGAGTAGCGATCCCGCAAGTACGGTAAACACCGTCACTGGCAAATAGCGCATAAACTGGCCGGCGACACCAGGCCAGAACATAAGGGGTAGAAACGCCGCAAGCGTGGTTGCAGTCGATGCGGCAACTGGCCAGAACATGCGTTTCACCGCTTCTGAGTAGGCCTCGCTTCGATGCAGGCCCTCGCTCATTTTGCGATCGGCGTACTCGGTCACCACAATCGCACCATCGATCAGCATTCCAAGCCCCAACAACATCCCAAACATCACCATGAAGTTGAAGGTGTAATCGAGCTGATTGATGATGATGAGAGAGAACAGCAATGAAAACGGAATGCCGAGACCGACAATGATGCCGCTCCGTAGACCCATCGCCGCAACGACGAGCACCATAACCAACGCCAGAGCCGTCACGATGTTCCCCTGGAGTTCGGTGACCTGTTGTTCTGCAAACTCAGCCGTATTCTGTGAGGGCACGACGTCAATGGTGGGGGGCATGCGTGCGGCAAATTGATCGACGACTTCGAGTACTGCATTGGCCGAGTCGATGACGTTGGCATCAACGCGGCGGGTTACCTCGATTGCGATGGTGTCAACACCGTTAAAGCGGGCGTAACTCGTGCGGTCTTTGAAGGTCTTGCGGATGTCAGCAATATCGCTGAGTGTTACGACCGAGTCACCGCTGACCTGGATCGGCAGGTTCATAACATCCTCGGCCGTCTCGACGACGGAGGGCACCTTTACGGAAAATCGACCTTCACCGGTGTCGACGCTACCGGCGGGTATCAGCTGGTTGTTCCTTCGTAGAGTCCCGATCAGCGACTCACTGGAGATGCTGTAAGCCTCCAGGGCCTGCGGGTCAATCAGAACCTCCAGCACTTCTTCCCGATCACCGGTTAGATCGGCGCTCAGTACCGAGGGAATGGTCTCGATCTCGTCGCGGAGATCGATGGCCGCTTGATAGACCTGACGCTCGGTGGCACCACGGCTGAGCATGTTGATCTGAATAAGCGGGAAGTCGTCCACGTCCAGCTCGCGAACAATCGGCTCTTCGGCTGTAGAGGGGATCTCAGCCTTACCTCGATCGACGGCCTCACGCGTATCGGTCAGGGCCTCGTCGAGGTCGACATTGGCTTCAAACTCAACCAGCATGGTTGCGCGACCTTCGTTCGCCAGCGCCTGTATTTCTTTGAGTCCCTCGATTTTGCGCAGCTCGGTTTCCATCGGCCTGATCAACAGGCGCTCCGCATCTTCAGGTGAGATTCCCTCGTGGGAGATGCCGACATAAAAATAGGGCAAAACGATGTGCGGGTCGTTAGCGATGGGCAAAACCGCGCGAGATGCAATGCCGCAAATAACGATCATCATCATCAGCGTCAGCGTAGTACGCGAACGTCCAATAGCGGCGTCAATGAGCTTCACGACATGCCTCCCTAGTGTCCTGCGTGGCTAATTCGTTCAGTTACTTCGGCGCTTTTTCGCACCTTACCGCGTTGCGGATCGCCGCCATAGCTATGGCCATGACTCCTCACCGCGCCTTGCCTGTCGCAAAGGCCAGTTACGAAGGCCAGTCGCGAAGGCCAGTCGCGAGGGTCAGTCATGAAGGCCAGTCATGAAGGCCAGCCACAAAAAATCACTCGAAATTTATTCAACGGATTGACAAGGCAGGACACTAGCGTCGCGCCGTGGCTGGCGGCGTGGCTTCATTCTCGACCAACACGCGCTGGCCAGCGGAAACAAATTCGTGTCCGACGGTTATGAGCTGGACGACACCGGGCAAACCAGTGACCCAGGCGCCATTCGACGCATCCTCGATGACCTCAACGGGATGAAAAACCACCCGGTCGTTCTTGTCGATAGCGCGCAGTCCAAGCACGCCGGCGTCGTCCAACGTAAACAGGGCGGGCGACACGCGATGCGCTAACACGGTCTCGGCCTCGACACTCACCACAGTCGTGAGACCGGCTCGAAGCGAGTAGTCGGGATTAGCTACAGTAATCTCGACTGGATAAGTTCGCGTGGTGGCATCGGACTGGCGACCCACAAACGTGACTTCTCCTTCGACTCGCTTATCGGTGCTCGTGCGAGCCGTAACCGGGCTTCCCGGTTGAATAAAGTCGATATCCTGTTCTGAGACACTGGCAGCGATGAGCATCGGATCGAGATCAAGCAGCGTTGCACACAAGGCGCCGGTGGTGGCGTAGTCGCCAACGTCGACATGGAGTTGTTCAATAACGCCATCGAAGGGCGCCGTGACTCTCGTTCTTGCAAGGTTCAACTCTTCTCGCGTCAGTTGCGCGCGGGCGCGTTCGAGATCAGTGTTGACCTGCGCGATACCGGCGTCTGATAAGAGGCCCCGATCCTTGAGGCGCTGCGCGCCTGCGTATTCAATCTCAGCTTGACTAAAGAGTGCGCGGGCTTCGGTCACGGCGGCTTCCCGGTCGTCGGTTGCGAGTTCACACAGCAACTGCCCAGAGCGAACCCGGTCTCCCCGTTCCACAGGCCTCGAAACAACGCGACCGCTAGTCTCAGCGCTGATACGTGCAGTACGTTTGCTCTCGGTTTTGCCCCGAAGCACCCGCGTCAGCGTACGCTGCTCCGCCGCATAGGATGCTACGCGCACGCGCATTCGTGCATCTGCATCCCGAATAACTTCGGTTTCGCTAGCATCGGTAAGATCGGCGAGGTCCTCCGCAGTCGACGGAGTGTCGACGAACAATCCGGAAAACAGCCACAGCAAAAGTGCCGCTGCGATGACTGTCGCAGTCAGCAGGTTTTTCTTCATAACGGTGTTACCAGTGGATGCGCGAATTATACCTTGATGTAGTGCTGCTGAGGGCCGTCAGTTGTACTCTTTTCATCAATTCCTCCACAAATAAGTGTGAATTGTGCGAACGGAGCAGCATGAACATTCGCGGTGTCAGCTAGACGCTCCGCCGTGCGTTTTCAACGAGCTTTTATATACGTTTGTGATCGCAATCTCGTTCACGGAAAACGATGGATCGAGTAGAACTGAGGATGGATGACCAGCCTGGTTTGCTTGCCGGGTCGACGGCGGGGGTGGTGTCGTATGCAAAAGCCAGTATGATCCGTTGATCACTAAACCGAGCAGGGGAATGGGAAGGTCATGGCCTTAGTAGATTTCAACAAAGTGCGGCAACTTTTCGGGGACACCCCAGCCGGGGACGACCCCGACTTGTTCCGTGAGCTATTCGTTCTGGTGATGGCTCGAGCTACAGAAGCGGATTCCTTCACGCATCCCGCCGAAATCAAGACCGTTCAAGAGGTCATCAAAACTCAGCTCGACATGGACCTGTCATCAGCCGAAATCCGTACGGCCGCGCTCTCTAAGGTTTATGAGGCGGCACCTCTACCTAAGGTGCTTGCCGACGCAGCGCTCAAGTTGAGTATGGATCAGCGCAGGTCAATCCT
>JBCCNK010000126.1:0-9683 GCA_039025875.1 Pseudomonadota bacterium | reverse complement strand
GAGCCCGCGTCCTGACCAAAGCCAACTCAACGCTCTCGGTGAACGCTACCGACCGTATCGCTCGGTAGCGACGAGAATTTTTTGGCACCACTACCTCAATGCAGAATGAGAACCCGCCAAACTCACACAGTGCCAACGGGCGCGTCACCTGGGTAAGTGCCGACAGGTTATGAACTAGTGCTGGACGAGTGTCGATTAAGTGCTGATTAAGTGCTGATTAAGTGTTGACAGAGTGCCGACAGAGTGCCGAGTGGGAGCTGGATCGACACCGGGCGCGTGCGGAGCGCGCGACCCAAAAGGCACCGAAGCCGATGTTGCCTGAATGATGTCCGAACGGCGCTCCAAAAGTGGTTGTGCTACGTAAGGATTCAAACGTTCAGCAAGCGCACGTCACAGTACTATGCAAATCCGAAAACTCCTTAAGCTCTTGCACACCTTTGGCAGCATCGGTCTTACTGGGGCGCTCAGCATCCAGCTGCTTATGTTGCTCAACATGCCGTCTCCGGAAGCTCTGAGTGAATATGCGGTAGCGCGAGGCCAGATGGGATTGGTCGCTCAGTGGGTGCTCTTTCCGTCGTTGGCGCTGGTATTGGTGAGTGGTCTTCTTTCGATGGCATGGACCGATGCTTACTTAAGCGCAGGATGGGTGTGGGCGAAACTGGCCTTGGGAGTGAGTGTGTTCGAGGGCACTCTCGTGGCTATTCAGGGCCCTGCCAGACGCGAGGCAGAGCAAGCAGCCCAGGCTTTGGTAGGGGAGTTCGACGCAGCTTTACTGGGCGTGACCAGCTCGTCAGAAGTGAAGTCGACACTGGTGATACTTGCGGTAGCGGTGATCAACGTCGTACTTGCCGTGTTCAGGCCAAAGTTCTCACGCCGTAAGCGAGTTAGGCCCGTTCCCTCGGCTCCGACTTCGTGACTTTCAGCCTACCCTGTTTCTAAACCCGACACACCATTCAACTCCAGCGTAGCTGGCCCGTCGCTTCTTCCAGGTGACTCCACCCGATCGCGACCGGCTTTCTTTGCCGCGTACAGAGCCTTATCGGCCTCCCGCAATAGAGACATAGGTCCACTCTGGAAGTCCTCCCCTGAGGCACTCGCGACGCCAAAGCTGGCAGTGAAGGGCTGAGCATCATTGCCTGCGATACTTATCTCGTGCCGAAGACGTTCGGCTAGCTGAATCGCCGCCGAAGATGGCGTGTCGGCCAGGATTACAGCGAACTCCTCTCCACCGATGCGGGCTATGGCATCGATCTGACGCGATCCATCTTCCAGCACGCGGGCGACTCGCTTCAGCGCTGCGTCACCAGCAGGGTGTCCATGGTCGTCATTCAGCTCTTTGAAGTTATCTATATCGAGCAAGATCAGGGAAAGGTCTCTCTGGTAGCGCTCCGCTCTTGCGTGAACTTTATTTAGCTCTTCGTCAAATGCTCGCCGATTCAGCAGGCCGGTAAGGCCATCGGTTCGCGCCAGCGCCTCTGACTCGGCAATCGCATCCAGCGTGAAACTCAGCAGCGCAAACAGCCCTACACCAGAAAGCAGCACAGGCAAAAAGCTCAGGTACAGTCCCCACGCCGCCACCGGGTTGACATCTGATTGTGTTGTGCCGATCCAGAAAGCGTAGGTTGCGACCGGCAGTGCGACAAGCGCCGACGAAACGAGCGCCAGATCACCGATGTTGTGGCGCCCGTTTTTCTTGAGCAATACCCAGCTGCTGCTGATCAGACCGATCACGATGGAGGAGACCGCAAATGGCATGTGCGACCCTGGAGTCAATGAAAAGGCTTTCACGGCCAACACTGGCGCTAGCCAGCCAAGAATTAGGCAGTTTATAAACCACCAGCTTATCGGACGACCGCTGCGTAGCCAAAAGCCGCACCACATGGACGCCATTCCGCAGGCGCCTGTCAGATTTACCGTTATGAAGCCGATTCCGGTCTGTACGCTGGCCGCAGGCAGCAACATCGCCTGAGCCCAGGTAATACCAGTTGCTGCAAAAGAAATGGCAAACGCGGTAGCCGCACGAAAACTGATACTGCGCCTCGCTACGATAACCATGGCGATCGCCATCAGCAGGCAAATACCAACCGTGCTGCTCATCTGGGCGATCATTGGATCAAACATTGGGTCGCGTCGTCTTAATCATCATTAGCATGTCTGCGAAAGATCATACGCACTGAGGGCTCAAGTCCGACGGACTATGGAAGCAAATAAGCACACGTAAGTCTGCCGCTTCCTTATACACGGGGCATTAGCTACTGAAAGCATTAACCGCATAAGAGCGCGGGTTCGTTCCAAGTCTTGGTCTGTTCTGATGATCTCTGCCTCTGGCGCAGCGCAAGCTCCCCGATTGTTCATCTTTTTTGCGAATCAGCACAGGATTTCTTGCAAGTTCTAACGGAATTTCGTCAATCCGCCTCTTCGACTACGGAATAGCGGCAATTCGTCGCTAACGTTTGCTTTGGAGCTCCGCATCTTCGGGCGGAGCTGTGGGCCGGCTACGGCCAACCGCAGGAGTCAGTTTCTGGAGCAGTCAGTCGCTTAACTTCAATGGAGAACACTCCCTTAGCAATCTCGATTCCCAGCGTTCCCGCTTTAGCGGCCGGTTCTCCTGTGCCCGCCGACCTTCAGCGTCGCATATTCATGGAAAGAATGACTATTTTCTACGCGGCGCTAATACCCTCTATCTTTGCAGTCCTTGCCACTACCTTGCTGGTAGCGACGATTCTCTGGAATCCAGCGGAGCGTTACACGATCTGCGGTTGGTGTGTTGCGAGCATGTTGGTGGCTATTTACCGGCTACGAATGATGACGTTGTTTCGGCGTCTGAGTGAGGCTGAGCAGGAATCTGAAAAGCAGACGTTTTATCTGCAAAACCTGATCGGTGCCGCACTCGGCGGAGCGATCTGGGGCACGCTTGGTGTGTTGTTCTACGATCAAAACACACCGCTGAATCAGTCGTTCATCGTCTACGTGCTAACAGGGATGAGTACGGGATCAGTAGTTACACTGTCTGCGTTTTCCGCCGCCAGCGTCTTGTTTCTTGTTTTCTCAATAGCTCCCTTTGCCCTGCGCCTCCTGATGATCGGCGGCATAGAAGCCTATTCGATGGCGTTCTTCAGTGTTTTCTATCTATCCCTGTTAATCGGATTTGCCCTTCGAGTTAATCGAATCCTAGTTGAGGGCCTGGAAATGAAGTTCCTCCGATCTCGTGCCGAAGAGGCTGTGCAGCGTCAGGCTTTATTCGATGAGCTCACGGGATTGCCCAATCGTCGTTTGTTGAACGATCGACTCAGCCAGGCGATCGCTCGAACGAAGCGCCGCAAGGTGCGCGCGGCTTTGCTATTCATGGATCTCGACTTTTTTAAACGCGTCAACGATTCACTCGGGCACAGCGTTGGGGATGAGCTCCTGGTGGAAATCGCTAATCGAATGAAGCGCCTTCTCCGAGCAGGAGACACAGCGGCGCGTCTAGGTGGCGATGAATTTGTGGCGTTGTTAACCGATCTTGACGAAGACGGCGAAGCTCTCGTCTCGCTGGTACGACGGCGGGGAGAGGAACTGCGTCAGATCGTCGAACGCCCAGTCAATATCCGCGGCAACGAAATCCATGTGACCGTTAGCATTGGCATAAGCGTGCTCGACGAATCGAACAGCAGTGCTGAAGACCTGTTGAAACATGCTGACACTGCCATGTATCGGGCGAAGGATGATGGACGCAACACTCTGCGATTCTTTGTCTCAGACATGCAGGAAGCGCTCGCGCAGCGGCTGAAAATGGAGCAGGACCTCCGTAGCGCCCTTGACCGGCGGGAAGGACTGGAACTGTATGTTCAGCCTCAGTTGAGCGACCAGATGCAGGTGTGCGGCGCCGAGCTACTTCTTCGGTGGAATCATGGGGGACGTTCGATACCTCCTGCTGTGTTTATTTCTGTAGCCGAAGACTGCGGACTGATTTATCGACTGGGTGACTGGGTAGTCGATCAGGCTTGCGCCATCGCCGCACGTTTAGGAAAGCTGGAACTCGGTGAAAACTTCTCGATTGCGGTTAACGTCAGTCCGCAGCAGTTCGGTCAAAAGACCTTCACCGATAGCGTGCTCAGCGCGATCTCACGTGAGCAACTTCCTCCGGGAACGATCGAACTCGAAGTTACTGAGGGTCTGCTTATTGAGAACATAGAAGATACTGTTCGAAAGATGGAGATCTTGAGAGCGCACGGTGTTCGCTTCTCGATCGACGACTTTGGTACTGGCTATTCTTCGCTCATGTATCTGAAGTCTCTGCCCTTGGATTCGTTGAAGATTGACCAGTCATTTGTAAGAGACGTGTTGAGCGATCCGGGTGATGCCAGCATCGTTCGCGCTATAGTATCGATGGCGAATACCTTGGATTTGGAGGTAATTGCTGAAGGCGTTGAGACTCGAGAGATACATGACTTTCTTGTCCAGGCTGGCTGTCGCAAGTTCCAGGGATTCCTCTACTCTCGCCCAATGCCAATTGAGGGTTTCGAGGAAGCGATGAGTCAATCTACACACCTCTACCCTTCACCACTCGCACCTCCAACGCGTCCATGACCGCTCGCTTTTACTCGAGACTAGCAGCTCTCTTGCGATCTCAGTGCTTGCGCCGGAGTACCCGTCATGACCCGTGAACGGAAGCATGAGTGGGGCGCTGAGCAGGTCGCGCCGAGCGCGGCGATGCTCGACGAGGTGGCTCGAAAAGTATTTCTTCAGCAGTTGGCGATAAGCTTCGATGCGCTTCGCATCTCGAATTCGGCCGTAGTTCTGATTTCATCTATCACCGCGCTTGTTCTGTGGACATCTGAACTGCGGCCGTGGATCTTGGCTTGGCTCGCGATGACCGTTTTAGTGGTGGGGTACCGGCTTGGGATCGCCCGCACGTTTGCCAAGTCCGCCGGCCCGACTGTCGAAGAGAACATTTCTTACTGGCATCGTCAGCTACTTTGCGGCGCTGCCATGGGCGGCGCTGTCTGGGGTTTTGGAAGCGCCTTGCTTTACGACATGGATGATCTCCTGAATCTAACGGTCATTCCCTTCGTTCTGGCTGGGATGTGTGCGGGCGCAATTACGACGCTGACCGCATTTACCGGCGCGACGGTGCTTTTTTTGGGCTTCGCACTGCTCCCCTTTGCCGGCCGAATGGCGCTAGAAGGTGGCGTGGCTGCCAATGTTCTAGCATGCGTCACACTTGTGTACTTTGCGTTCATGGTGAATTTTACGCGGCGCGCAAATCGCGTACTCGTAGGCGGTCTTGAAATGGCGTTGCTGCGCTCTCACGCCGAAGAAACAATAAAAAAGCAGGCGCTTTTCGACGACCTGACGGGATTACCCAATCGGCGTCTTTTGCAAGACCGACTGGCCCAGGCACTCGCGCGATCCCAGCGCCAGCATACCCATGCGGCACTCTTCTTCCTCGATCTTGATAATTTCAAGCGAGTCAACGATTCATTGGGTCACAGCGTGGGCGACGAGCTGCTTGCGGAGATAGCTCGGCGAATTCAAGAGCTGCTGCGCGACGAAGATACTGCGGCCCGCCTAGGGGGAGACGAGTTCGTGGCGCTGTTGACCGATCTCAGTGCAGATGGTGAAGAACTTCTCACCCTGGTGCGCCGCCGGGGCGAAGAGTTGCGCAGAGCTGTTGAGTTACCGGTCAGGATCAGAGGCAATGAGATACACATCACGGTCAGTATCGGCATAAGCATGCTAGACGAACGCACGACAAACCTTGAGGATCTACTCAAGCATGCGGACACAGCGATGTATCGGGCCAAGGATGATGGCAGAAATACGCTGCGCTTCTTTGAGTCTTCCATGCAGGAGGCGTTAGATCGGCGCCTTGGCCTTGAGAACGATTTGCGCTCGGCCCTCGATACCGGAGAAGGGCTACAACTCTATCTCCAGCCGCAGTATGACGAGAGCATGGGGATCGTAGGCGCGGAATTGCTCCTGCGGTGGCGGCACCGGGGCCGCTTTATCCCTCCGGATCAGTTCATTGCCGTCGCCGAGGACTGCGGTCTGATTTATCGACTTGGTGATTGGGTCGTTGAAGAGGCCTGTGCGATTGGAGCGCGAATCAGCTCTCTGGCGAACGACCGGGCTTTTTCACTAGCGCTGAATGTGAGCCCGCAGCAGTTTCGCGATAAGGCTTTCACCGCTAAGGTTCTTTCCGGTATCGAGAAGTGGCAGTTGCCTGCCGGACTCGTAGAGCTGGAACTGACGGAAGGTTTGTTGATTGAAGATGTGGAAGACACAGTAAGCAAAATGCAGGAGCTACGTGCGCATGGAGTGCGATTCTCTATTGATGATTTTGGTACTGGGTACTCATCTCTTAGATACCTTAAGTCCTTGCCGCTTGATACATTGAAAATTGATCAGTCCTTCGTGCGCGACGTTTTAAGTGACCCTGGGGACGCAAGCATCGTAAATGCCATAATCTACATGGCAAAGACCCTGGACCTTGAGGTGATCGCAGAAGGTGTAGAGGCGCAGGCTATTCACGAATTTCTAGCGGCGGCCGGATGCGGAAAGTTCCAGGGATTTCTTTATGCGCGACCCATGCCACTGGAGGAGTTTGAGGCAATGTTCAGAGTCCCGGGCTCCTGCGTACAGCTTACCTCCGCTGGCCATGCACTTTGATCTAACACGAACATGGCACGAACATGGCCCGAAAAAAGGGTCGACTCCTCTTGCACGCAGAGACACCTTGGACGTGTTCAGGGGCTCCCTAGTGCTGCCTGACGCTCAGCCGGAGAAGTTCGCGATGGCCTGCTGAGCGCGTCGATTGTGCTTGCGATCGCGGGAGATAGATACTAGCTCCTGTAAGCTGAATGCCTGAAGATAAGCGGGCACAAGAAACAGGTCTAGGTCTTCGTTGCTGAGCAACGCAAAGTCGTCCAGATCCTTAATCCCCTGATAAGCCACAGCGTCTCCAATTCGGCAGGCGACATAAAGCAGCAGCGCTTCGGCCGCGTCTGTGTCTGAGCGGCCTTCATTATCCGGGCCACCGCTGGGTGCCCAGGTCATCGGAGTGAGCGCGAAACGCAGCGCATCGTAGAGATCTTTGGGCAAACCCCATTGTTTTGCCAGGAGTGAACTTAAGAGCGCTGAGTTGCTCATCATCTCTTGCTGCTGAGCCTCAACGCGATCTACCAGCGTAGATTTCGGCGCGAAAACCACAGCCAGATCCGGGCGCGCAGATATCAGAGCCAAGTCTCCAACGTTGACCAGCAGTGCCCTTGTCGCAAAGACGGATGGGTTCGGCCAATCCAAAGCCTGGGCGTACGCCTGAGCAGCTGCGCTGGCGACGTAGCTCGATCGCCAGATCCGCATATAGGCAGACTTTTGAACGTCAGTTTCGAAGTTCATCACCTGGGTTATCGCACTTTGTAGCACAAGCCCCTTAACCATTGTCGTGCCCAGGTAGTTGACGGCGTGTTCGATGCTGGATATCGGTGTGGACAGCGCAAACGCTGCCGAATTCACGACGCGCAGGACGTCGGCGGAGAGCGTCGGGCTGGATAGAATTGCCTCCCTAAGCTCTTCCGGGTCATCGAGCCCGCTCGTCAGTCGTTCTACGAGTGGTGGAGGTTGCTTGAGTGCGTCGACCAGGTCGGCAACTTCTTCCATTTCGATCTCGTTGAGGTGCTCTTCCATCACCAGAAACAGATCGGCAAGTCGATCGGGCGTACTCCGAGTAGTCAGTTCTTTTAATTCTGTCAGCAGCTCCTCGGAAAGAGCACTGCTTTGCTCCCCGGGATTGCCGCCGACTATCTGGCCGTTTGCTTCCTTTGGCTTTTTTCCTAGCTTGAACCAGCTCATTGCGCTACTCATCGATTCTCCCGGTATCGGTTTGCGTTGGTTAATAGGCGTGGGCCTCGTACCGTTGCCAGCCTGATCTGTTCGAACCTGGAAGATTCGAATCATTCCCTCAAGCCGGGAAAGGCCAGCCAGTCTTGCGACGCATCCGTAGTCGCGCCTTCGCTCACGTAGCTTTTAGCGACCGTGGAGAAAGCGAATTCAGGGATACATCGAACTTGAATCAAAAAAACAGGTCGCAGCCCAAGGCCACAGCGTGGCGACGCTTGTTTCAAAAACTGCCGTGGTAACCCTGGCAAGAGATGGTCGTCGTCCAAAGCAGGCGAACCCGCGAATAACGACTGGCGTACTCACTGCTCAACGTAATGGAAATTAAGCTATACCCGCCGTCGTGCCGAGTTGCAGTGAACGCTCGTTCTCTAACTTCGAAACGGAAACGAACGGCCGGTCTGAACTTCGCACGTCGACTCGACTGATTTTCGTTGCAGTGTCTGCTGTAGGTATGACTTTTGGAGCCATCACCTTCGCGACTCACCTTGCGGAGCTGCGTAGCTTCGCTAAGGCGAACGCACTTGAGACGGTCGGTGAACCGGCGCTCGCGTACTATGACGCGCCGTTCACGCTGCCCTTCACGCGACGCAATGAAACTATGTTCGCCTTTCTACGGTAACCCGTCTAAAGCTTCCTCTGATCGCTCCGCTACCGACATTGACAGGCGCTCTACTCGCCAAAGCGGCTGCGACTTCTTAAGGGATACTACACTTTATTCGGATTAACCATCGCTCGGCACACAGCTGACGACCGTGGAGGATTTACGCGCAATGTGGTCAAAGGTTGCAAAACTGCAAGATTATAAATCGGACTCATCCTCGGCTGGATCGTCGGGCCTTTCGGTGGGCGATGCGCAGGAACTTCAGGCCGTACGTGACCATATCGCTTGCATCTCTTTTCGGCCCGACGGCACGATAATAGAAGCCAACGAAAAATTCTTGGCCTTGTTCGGCTATCGGAGAGACGAAATCGCCGGTAAACACCACAGGATCTTCGTTGATTCACGAGAAGTTGGGGGCGAGTACTCAGCCTTTTGGGAATCATTGCGCGGCGGGCGCGCCGATATTGGTGAGGTGCGCCGACTGACCAAGGATGGCCGCGATGTCTGGCTGCGAGCCTGCTATTTGCCCGTGCGGAATAGCGGCGGGGGCGTGGATCGAGTAATAAAATACGCCATTGACTACACAGCTGAGCGACGCGAATGGATTGGCGCTACCGCTGAGCGCGATGCGGTCAACGAAACCTATGCGGTCATCGCCTTCGATCTGGATGGAACCATTCGGAATGCAAACCAAAACTTTCTCGGTGCTATGGGGTATCGCGCGGAGGAGGTAGTTGGAAAGCACCACCGAATGTTCGTGACTCCAGAATACGCGGCTTCTGATGATTATGTGGAGTTCTGGGCCATCCTGGGGCGTGGACAGCATCATGCGGGTGAATTCCATCGAGTCACCAAATCAGGTGACGACATCTGGATTCAGGCAAGTTATAACCCGCTGCGAGATCCAGCGGGAGAAATTACTGGCGTCGTCAAGTACGCCACGGATATAACCGATACGGTTCGTATGCGGGAGGCCTCTGATGCCGTCGCACACAAAGTATCGAGCGGCTCTACTCTTCTTGTAGAGAACATCAGCCACATTTCAGAAAAAGTCGGTAGCACGGCGGAGCGTGCGCAGTCGGCAGAATCGCAATCCAAGCTGGTTGCTGAATCGGTTGAGGAACTCAACGAGTGCAGCAAGGCCATTGAGGAGGTCGTTGAGGTGATTCGTGGACTTGCGGACCAAACCAAGCTTCTG
>JBCCNK010000125.1:0-9714 GCA_039025875.1 Pseudomonadota bacterium | reverse complement strand
GTAAGACCCTCGGGCCCTGGGGTTTTCAACAAGCACCGTACGTGGATTACGGACGAGCAGAGAATAATCCGATTGATCTGCCGGGCTTCAGCAGACCTGGTACCGACGAGCTTGCCAGCGTCGGAGCCGGTTTGCTGGTGACCGGGTACGCGCCGCTGGCGCTGGGTGTGTACTACGGTGAGCCACTAATAGATACCGATGTAAGTGGCGACTCCCTTCAGGATCGCGGGTGGCATGTACGAGCCGCTTTCTCGTGGGCGTTTCCGAGCTTTTGATGAATAAATGCTACCCGGAAAAAGCTAGAGGATATCTCGTCACCGATACGGGGTTTGGGCCGATACGAACGTTAAAGTGGCCAATGTCGGTCTTGATGGCGGCGCTTTCTCAACCTCTGCTGGCGGACGTCGTCACCGACGGAACGGTTGGCGACGCCACTGCGCTCAGCGGCCCTAATTTCATGATCCCCGACTCCCTGGGCACTCGAGCGGGCAGCAACCTGTTCCACAGCTTCAGCCAGTTCTCGCTTGGCAGTACTGAGTCGGCGACATTCACGTCCTCCTTTCAGGGCGAGACGCACAACGTGATAAGCCGCATCACAGGAGGAGCGCCGTCGCTGATCGACGGCAGGCTTGCCTCGACGATTCCGGGAGCAGATCTCTGGTTGATCAATCCCAGCGGCGTCCTCTTCGGCAGCGGGTCCAGCCTGGACCTGCAGGGCGGGTTGCACGTCGCCACGGCCAGTTATGTGGCGCTACAGGACGGCGGTCGCTTTGGTGCTGACATATCTGATCCCAGTAACACGCTGCTAACGACGGCGCCAGTCTCGGCGTTCGGATTTCTGGATTCGCCGCAACCCATCACCGTGAACGGTCAGCTTGAGCTGGCCGAGGGTCAGGCGCTCACTTTCACCGCCGGAGAAATCAGCATTGGCGGTCAGCTCGAGACACCTTCTGGCCGGGTGAGCTTAGTCGCGCTTGGCAGCCCGGGCGAACTGGCAGTGGCGACCGGAGGTGGCGTGGACGACGCATCTCTTAACAGCTTTACCGCACTGGCCGATGTCGACATCAGCAACACGAATGGCAATCTCGCTCGAATCCGCTCCAACGGTGCAAGTCCGGGCTCGATCTACATTCGCGGCAACAGCTTTATGCTGGATGGTCTGGTGGCTTCGATTGCCAATGAGCTCGACACAGACGATGCGCAAATCAACATCGCCGCGCGCGAGCGCATCGCTATCGGCACTCGCTCGCCCGATTCATTCCTGGCAAGCGCTGTACTGGGCGGAGCCGAAGGGGCCGATGTTCGTCTGGCAGCGCCCAACGTCACCATTGCCGAAACCGCGGTGGTTACCGCTTTCGTTGATTCATCCGCACAGGGTAATGGCGGCAATGTTGCCGTCGCAGTAGACCAATTGTCTGTAGCGGGCAACTTGTCCACGGCTACCAATGGCAATGGCGATGCCGGGGACATTTCGATCAGCGGGTATACCGCCGAACAGGCGCAAACGGTTTTGGTAAGCGGCGATGAGGCCTTTATCTCAGCAGACAGCGGTGTTCTTTCAGCTTCGACAGAAGGCGACGCCGGTCATGTCACCATCGCCACGCAGTCTCTACTTATAGATACCAACAATGGCGGTGTCTTCGCGGATGCGCAAACAGCAAGCGCCGGCACAATCACCTTGAGCGTTGATGAGTTCTTCCTTCGTCAGGGAACCGTCTCCGCTTCGGTCGTTCCTGACGGTAGCGGAGAGGCAGGTTCCGTCGAGATACGTGGACTTGATTCTCGGACTGACACCGTCGCGTCCGCTGGTTTGGTCAGTATCACTCGGGGTGACGGCGCGACGCTTAACGGCGCGCGGGCGCCAGCAAACATCACCAGTTCGGGCGCTGGTGGCAGCGTCACCGTTACGGCCGACCGCGTGGAAGTTCTTGATGGCGGGCTCATCAGCATTGTTAATCTTGATCAGGTCGGCGCACCTGGAGCAATAACGCTTAACGTGAACCAGCTGGACGTTGGCGCGCTCGATTCAGGGTCGCCTGCGGACCCTTCGCTAATTACGACGGCGACTTCAGGTGCGGGTGACGCAGGGAGCATCGTCATCCGAGGTGTGGGCTCGACAGATGCGAATGTTTTACCGAGCGTGCGTGTATCGCTGAGCGATGAGTTTGGCGGACTGAGCGCTGACTCGTTCTCGCGAGAGAGCAATGCCGGTGCCTCCGGGGACATAATCCTACACTCTGAGAATTTGCTGATTCAGAACGGAGCCGGGATCGGCTCCACTAACGCAGGTGGCACACCAGGGTCCGTCACGCTGCACGTAGATTCTCTTGAAGTGACTGGTGCGGGCGCCATCTCGACATTGACGGTGGGCAGCGCGGCGGCCGGAGACATCAATATACGTGGACTCACCAATGGTGAATCTGCGGTGGCTCCTGCCAGAGATGTACTGTTCACCGAAGGCTCCACAATTGGTGGCAATCCCATCGGTGAGACCGGGGGCGCCGGAGGCACGATCACGATTCGTGCTGAAAACCTTACCGTGAGTGAGGGCGCCCGCGTAGACGTGGGCGGATTCTCTAGGACGAGTGCCGGCGGCAACGTCTTACTGCTGGCTGATGTCGTTCGAATCGATGGCGGTCAGGTCATCGCAAGTTCGCTAGCCGGTGGCGTCGCCGGTAGCATTTTGGTCGCCGGTAGTGCCTCCACTACAGAGGGACTTGCACCTGCCCAGCAGGTCATTCTAATTGACGCTGGCCAGTTGTTAAGTAGCGCCTTGGGTAGCGGCCGCGATGCAGGCGGTGCGGGCGACATAATCGTAGTCAGCGACACCGTGTCGATCAGCAGGGGTGCAGAACTCTCGGCCACCACCGTAGACGGCCTGGCCGGCAGCGTAGTCATTGAAGCGACACGTCTGGAAGTAAACGATGCGGGAAGAATCGCCACATCGACGAGCGGGCTTGCCGATGGCGGAGACCTGACTTTGCTAGTCGACGATCTGACGCTGAGCTCGGGATCCATAGAAGCCGACAGTGACCCAAATCTTGGTCGTTTTTTCTTCTACCAGCGTAACGTACAGGAAGCCGACGCTTCACTTGCTACAACTCTTGAGCCGCGCGCCGTACTTTTCGCATCGGTCCCGCCGGTTGATCTTGGCGCTCCAAACGGTCCGTTTTTGTTCTTCGCCGAACTAGAGCCAACAACCGCGGGAATATTGTGGGCGACCAACCTTCAGATCGCGAGCGTGCCGGTAGACACTGTCCCGGTCGCACCAGGTGATGCGGAAATCAGTGGCGCCTCTGATGGAACCTTGCCGATCCAGCTGCTTATCTCCGGGATCTCAGATTCAGACTTTGCTGGTGCGCACGACGAGGCGGGGCCTGTAGAACTGAATTTTCAGTTCCTAGAAGCGGGTGTGTATGAGTTTGGTGATGGGGGCACCATTACCGTGACGGGACGTGATGGGGCGGCGGCATCAGTGGTAGACCTGTCCGGAAGCGGAAGGATTACCTCAACATCGAGTGGTAACGCAGGGACGATCGCACCGGCAGGGACGGAGCTCCCTGGCCTGGTGTTCGAACTACTGCCCGGAGCCGCCGGAGAAGTTCAACTTACCAGCAGTTCACTCAGGCTCACGGACTCTGCCCTGATAAGCGCCGGTACCTTAGACGGCGCCGGAGGCTCAGTACTCATCAACGCGAATGACGTTGTGCTAATCGATGCATCGCGCGTAAGCGCTTCATCGAACGGTAGCGGCAACGCGGGATCCGTGGGGCTCAGTGGAATGAGCGGGGCTGCCACTACTGTCCTACTTGATGGCGCACGCCTCGAGAGCCTATCCACAGAAACCGGTAATGCGGGAAGCGTTGTGATCGACTCCGAGCAGTTGGTTCTGACCGATGGCGCACAACTGAATGTGCTGTCTCTGGGGTCGGGAGCAGCCGGATCGGTGGAGGTCCGGGGAACAGATCTGACCTTGACTTCCGGGAGCGCGCTTTTGGCATCTGTGAACGACAACGCCGGAGGCAGTGTCAACATCCTAATTGACGGATCGCTCAACCTGTCAGACAGTCGGATAACGGCTTCGGCACAGGGTTTGGATCTGGGAGACAGCGGCGGCAACATCCTCGTCAGTGCCCCTGTGAGTGTCACTCTCAACGACAGCCAGATACAGGCGGACGCAAACGCCGGTGCCGGGGGAAACATCGACATCGCTACCCGCACAATTGTGACAAGCGCCTACAGCGCAGTTTCCGCGACGTCCCAGTCTAACGTGGACGGCCAGATCGAGATCGACGCCGTCAATCAAATCACGGGTGTTTTGATAACGACTGAATCCCCAGAACTGGCCCAACCGGCGCCGATACGGCAGCGCTGCGCTGCTGCGGATCTCGTAAATCGGAGTTCTTTGGTGGTGCGCAGTGTGCCGGAGGATGCCGTTCGCTCCCCTTACCTCAACGGCCAGGGAGAAAAGTCTGTAGTGGGTGCCTGCCGTCCTGAGGCGTCAGCACGGTAACCACCATTCCACTGGGGAGCCTCAGAACAAGTCCAGGGTGCCGCTTATTCATCTTTAATTTACAGCATAACGCGCGGTCTAACGGCGGACACGATCTCTCCTTCAACGAAAGCAGCCGCGATCTGTAGCTGACGCACAAATCAGAGCAAATTCGGCGACTAAGTACCGTTCTGAGCAGCTCATGAGGAATTATTGCTACTAAAATACACAATCTAACCGTTATCTTCTCTTAAAATCGCCAAAACCTGGACAAACCCGCCCAAATCAGGAAAACTCCGCCGCTGAAGGATAGGCTGAACACTATGGCCCGAATACTGATCATTCACGGTCCGAATCTAAACATGCTTGGTCAGCGGGAGCCTGGCATCTATGGGCAGGCGACGCTTACGGACATAGACAATCGGCTCCAGGTCATCGCGGATGAGCACCAGGATTCAATTCGGTGTACGCAGAGTAATTCAGAATCGGAACTCATCGACGAGATTCATTCAGCCAGGGGTAGAGGAACGGAGTTTGTACTCATCAACCCGGCGGCCTTTACCCATACGTCAGTTGCCCTTAGAGATGCGCTCGCGGCCAGTGAGCTGCCTTTTATCGAGGTGCACATTTCGAACGTGCACGCTAGAGAGCCGTTTCGGCATAAGTCCTACTTCTCTGATCTCGCGCAGGGTGTCATCTGCGGCCTGGGCGCTCAAGGGTACGAATACGCGCTGCGCCACGCGCTCGATACGTTGAACAATGCCGCACACTAGCGGTTAAAAGAAAAGAGATAACGCTATGGATATTCGCAAGGTTAAGAAGCTTATCGAGTTGCTTGAGGAAAGTGGCATCGGTGAGATCGAGATCAAAGAAGGCGAAGAATCGGTTCGTATCAGCCGCGGTGTCAGCACCCCTCCTCCTCCGACGGCGGCCAGTTATGCTGTTGCGCCGCCTTCTGCACCAGTCGCGGCTGCGCCATCGGCGCCTCAGGCAGCAGCTGCCCCCGCAACCCAAGAAGCAGAAACACAAAAATCCGGAGGCGATATTAGCGGCAACGTCGTTAAGTCACCGATGGTCGGTACTTTCTACCGTTCTCCTTCTCCGTCATCGCCCTCATTTGTTGAGGTTGGAGCAACAGTGAAAGCCGGGGATGTGTTGTGCATCGTCGAAGCCATGAAGATGATGAATCAGATCGAGGCAGATGTATCGGGCACCGTCGAAGCCGTATTGGTCGAAAATGGGGAGCCGGTCGAGTTCGATCAGCCTCTGTTTTCGATCGTCTAGCGCGAACCGGTCAGCATTTATGCTAGAGAAAGTGCTCATAGCGAATCGTGGTGAAATCGCGCTTCGTATCCTAAGGGCTTGCAAGGCGATGGGTATTCAAACTGTAGCCGTGCACTCGAAGGCCGACGCCGATTTAATGCACGTTCGCCTCGCAGACGAATCGATTTGCATTGGGCCTGCGGGCGCTAGTGAAAGCTACCTACACTCTCCGGCGATCATCAGCGCCGCGGAAGTCAGCAACGCGGATGGGATCCATCCTGGCTACGGGTTCTTAGCCGAAAACGCCGATTTCGCCGAGCAGGTTGAAAAATCGGGTTTCACATTTATCGGCCCTCGCTCCGAAACAATTCGCCTCATGGGCGACAAAGTGTCCGCAAAAGATGCGATGAAAAAAGCGGGCGTCCCGACCGTACCGGGCTCGGCTGGTCCTCTGCCGGAGGATCCGGACGCTATCATTGCCACCGCGCGAGAAGTCGGCTATCCGGTTATTATCAAAGCGGCTGCCGGTGGCGGTGGTCGCGGTATGCGCGTAGTCCACAACGAAGCCGCTCTAGTGAACTCTGTTCAGATCACCAAGGGTGAGGCCGCTGTCGCCTTCGGGTCTGATGTGGTCTACATGGAGAAATTCCTGCAGCGACCTCGACATGTCGAAATTCAGGTGCTGGCCGATGGCGAAGGCCATGCCGTCCACCTTGGCGATCGAGACTGCTCGTTACAGCGGCGGCATCAAAAGGTGATCGAGGAAGCCCCTGCACCCAGCATCACCGAGGCTGCTCGACTCGCCTGCGCTGAAGCCTGCGTCAACGCCTGCAAGGAGATCGGTTATCGTGGGGCCGGAACCTTCGAGTTTCTGTACGAAGACGGCAACTTCTACTTCATCGAAATGAACACAAGGGTGCAGGTTGAGCATCCGGTGACAGAGCTGATCACAGGCGTGGACATAGTTAGCGAGCAAATCCGTATCGCTGGGGGGATGCCCATTTCATTTGCGCAGGACGATGTCGAGTTTAATGGCCATGCGCTTGAATGCCGCATCAACGCAGAAGATCCGCAGACGTTCCTACCATCACCGGGGCGCATCACTACCTTCCATGCGCCGGGAGGCCCTGGTATCCGGGTGGATTCCCACATCTACGATGGCTATACCGTACCGCCCTTCTACGACTCACTTATAGCGAAAGTCATCAGCTACGGTGAGACCCGGGATCAGGCCATGGCTAGAATGCGTCAGGCGCTTGACGAGCTCGTCATCGAAGGTATTCGCACGAATACCTCCCTCCACCGCGAGCTGGTCCGCGACGCGTCTTTCATCGCCGGCGGTGTGAGTATTCACTACCTGGAAAGCAAGCTGGAAGACGGCTAACAACCTACAGGCTGTTTAAGAACCTAGCGAGGAGCGGTGTCAGCAAGGCGCGCTTTGCCACACGCCTTGGCTGACACGCTGAAGTTATGCGAACTAATGGGACAGGACACGAGTGGCGTGGGTGCAGCGACGCCTCAATTGCGAAAACCAACAGGCTGAAGCGGCGGAGGATGCACTGCTTGCCCTTGGCGCGCTTTCGGTAACCCTGCAGGACAGCGCAGACCAACCTCTGCTCGAACCCAAGGTCGGTGAAACGCCGCTTTGGAATGCTGTACGGGTGACGGGGTTGTTTTCCGCCGAATCCCCCTTTGTGGCCAGCGCAGGTATCGAAGCGGAGGATCATCGTAGCGATGAGCCAGCGCCTGCTTCCGGGGAGCCATCAACGCCAGGCGAAGTCGATCCGCTGAGTGCGCTGCGGCAGTTTAATCAAGGCGCTGTTCCCAGGCTCGATATTCTCGAAGACAAAGACTGGTCGCGAGCATGGATGGAGCACTATCGGCCGATGCGATTTGGTCAGCGGCTTTGGATCTGCCCAAGCTGGCAAGCACCTCCCCAAAAGGACGCCATCAATCTGATGCTGGATCCGGGACTCGCCTTCGGGACGGGAACCCATCCATCGACGGCGATGTGCCTGAAGGCACTTGATCATTATGTGTCAGAAGGTGACACCGTGGTTGATTACGGTTGTGGCTCTGGAATTCTTGGTATAGCGGCCGTGCTGCTGGGCGCCGAGCGGGTACTGGGCGTTGACTATGATCCACAGGCGTTGGATGCGACCCGAAGCAATGCGCGACGCAATGGCGTGGCGGATTCTGCGCTCGCATGCCTGGCCCCCGAAGCCGATGTAGCCGAATGGAACGGCAAAGCGGACGTTGTTGTGGCCAACATTCTAGCAACGCCCCTGGCGGAACTGGTCAATGTTCTGTGCAACTTTCTTCGGCCGAACGGCACCTTGATACTCGCGGGCATTCTGGATTCGCAAGCCGACGATCTGTGCTGTTTATACACGGCCAGAATTGCGCTGCAGCAGCGCGAGCAGCACGATGAGTGGGTGTGTCTAGCCGGAGCACTATCGGGCTAAGCTGGGGGCGGCAGATGTCCCCCTAGTCCATAGCACTTTGCAAGCACCCGCTGTGAATTGGGAGGAATCCAATCAAGACGGCAAATACGTTTGACCGAGGGAGCCTCTGGTTTTTCGACCGTCCGCGGCTGAGCTGCCCGGTAAAACAAATGAAACTACCCTCGCTGGGGCAAAATTCAGGTGCTCGGCCTTCCTTGGCTCGGGCGGCTCACGTAGTATTGCGCGTCCGCGATAATCAGGTGCGTCACCGATCCCAGACATGATCGCCATCGGATCTTATTCAATGCGTAACCGGGTGGCGCTGGCACCGATGGCCGGGATCAGCGATCTGCCTTATCGCCGCTTATGCATGCGCTACGGTGCCGGCCTGGTGGTTGGCGAAATGATTCATAGCGACCCGACGCTCGTTGATTCAGCGAAGAGCAAACTGCGCCGACGCCACGACGACTCTATCGCGCCTCGATCGGTGCAAATCGTGGGCAACGATCCGCGGCAAATGGCCGAGGCCGCGCGTTTTAACGCCGAGCATGGCGCACAGATCATAGATATCAACATGGGCTGCCCAGCCAAAAAAGTCTGCAGAAAGGCGGCCGGATCAGCTCTACTTGGAGACGAGCGACTGGTTGAAAAAATAGTGCGATCAGTGGTGACCGCTGTCGAGATACCGGTGACGCTAAAAATACGTACCGGGATCGATCCCACGCGCCGGAATGGACCATCTATCGCAAGAATCGCAGAGGACGCGGGAGTCGCGATGATCACGGTTCACGGTCGAACTCGCGCCTGTGCGTTCAAGGGGACCGCAGAGCACGACACCACGGCCGCCATCGTGGAATCTGTCGCTATTCCAGTTCTTGCGAATGGTGATATCAGCAGCGTGGATGACGCGCGTCGTGTGCTTGAACACACCAAGGCGTCCGGCGTCATGATCGGGCGCGCGGCGCAGGGCGCGCCTTGGCTTCCGGGATTGATTGCCAAGCATCTCGAAGGACAAAGCGCCGATCCACCCTCACTCGCTGAGCAGTTTGAGCTGATGCGAGAACACGTGGCATTGCTACACACGTTTTACGGTGAGTTCTCTGGCGTCCGAATCGCCCGCAAACACGTGGGATGGTTCTTGGGACAGATTGGTGGGCTCACAGAGGTGCGTCGGGGATTCAACACACTGTCACGCGCCAGCGATCAGCTTCTCTACCTTGCTGATGTCTTCAATGAACTAGATCGATGGGAACTCGCCGCATGAGTAGGGCCGAACCTTTGGCTGAAAGCGCCGCCGCACTTCCAGATAACACATCAAATTCCACCAACGGCGTAGCTGCCGCGCCTACCTTTCAACTCACTCAGCCGACTGAAGCGGCGACCGTTGCTTCGTTGCGCGAAGCTGTCGATCTTTTTGTTCGTCGTTACCTCGACGAAATCGATGGAGAGCTGTCATGTGACTTCTATGAGCTCGTTCTGAGCGAGGTAGAAGGGCCTCTTCTTCAGGCTGTGATG
>JBCCNK010000124.1:0-9817 GCA_039025875.1 Pseudomonadota bacterium | reverse complement strand
CAGTGCACCCCTTTCGGGCGCTCGTAGGTCGTGATGCTGGTTTCGCGGCTCCTTAGCAGGCCACCTTGCGACTTCAGGGTCTCGCAAGCTGATCTAACGCTCTCTGGCTTTTTGCAAAACCGCTCCGATACTTCTTTGACCGTAAACTTTCGACCAGGCCTGTAGAAATCAGACTCAACGATTAGCTGAGGTATGCCCTTTTCTTTTCGTGTGGTCTGTAAGTTCATGTGAGCTCCCATAGCGTGATGTAGCGTCCGTGGTTACTGGGCCAGCGGCTTTTGACCGAGGACTTTCGGCGGAACACCCGCCCTTTGAAGATCGCACCCCAGGCGTTTGGATGATTGGGCTCAATACCGATGCGCTCAGCGACCGGGCGAAGATCGTCAGCGCTTACGTCCCCCTTGTGCAGCGCTATGCTCTCCGCGTGTTCGCGCATGCACTTCACGAACTCCTGGTTGTTGAGCACCACCAGGTCAAGGCCCTGCTGCTTCTGGGTTTCTCCGTCAAGCAAAACCGAGTCTCTCCCTTAGCCGCTGGACTTCTGCACGCCCCGCATCGCCATCAATGATTGGCAGTTTGTTCTCGGTTTGTTCTTCGGGCGCCCGCACCTGGCGCGCTGCCAAAAGATCGAGAATGTCTACCGGGCGGGGTATTGCCCTCCCTTCGCGCTGATAGCGATGAAACGCGTTCACAACGTCTCGGGCTTCGTACTTCGTGCCCAGCGCCTCAAGCCAAGTTGTCTTGGTGTCGTCGTCAAGGTTCCTGCCAAACAATTTCAGCGTCGCCCTGATGACGTGAGCGATGTCGTCACGTTCGACCGTGGTGTAAGTCATGGCCGATTCACCGTGATCAGGGTCTGCTCAAGGATGTCTGATGCGCTGCTGGGCAACGCCGCTTGCTCAGAGCTACGCTCAACTTCGTTGGCACACGCTGCGATGTACGCTCGCTTGCGCTCAGCTCGTCGTTCGTAAGACTCCCGATCAGCATCCCACTTGCTGGTGCCGTCGATAAGCGGGTTTCTGTCGAAGTCCTCTGACGCCTGCGACTTGGCTCGAGCGCTCGATTGCAATCCGTAAGCCCATCGCCGGAACTCGGGAAGCGTTGGGGGCCATTCGTCGATGCTGTGCTTCAAACACGTGAGAGCTCGGCGCCATTCTTCGTCAGTGAGTTCCCGGCATTGCTCGGTCCACAACTCGTTCGGCTCCGTCCCCATCGCTGAGCTCCACCGATGGAGATACATCTCGGCCATCACCACCCACAGCTGCAGCATCCGATCCTCGTGCTGCTCGGCGTTCGGCAAGCTTCTGCCGGGTCTGCTGTGCTGGAGTGAGCTTGGTGTGAGCACCTGGGGTTGATCGTGATCCATGGTTTGGTCCTCGGTCCTGCTCGCGTGCTAACCACGAGTCGATAAATTTGGGCATGCCCTTGAGGGTCTTTCGCTTTGGCTGGTTGTGGCTGCACCAGCTCTGAATCCGACGAAGCGTTTGAACGACATCGACGGCTGGATAGGTCACCTGGAACCCTGACACTTGAGAGGCTGTCACCTGATAAACCTCACCAATCGTTGCGTGTCGATTAGTTGGAATTTCCACCACCACCGGGTCATCAATCGCCGCGGCCGGCGGTGAGCCTTTGGGCTCAGCGCACAACTCATCACCGATAGGTGATGAGTCCTGTTCCTGCTCCTGTTCCTGCTCCTGGCTTCGAAGGGGCTTCGAAGGGGCTTCCGAGTGCCTTTGGTTTTCCAGGTGATATGCGGCGTGATATTTTTCGAAAAACTCTCCGAGAAACGGGCACTTAGGTATGTTCTGGTAGAGCTTGTTAATAGACTTGACCTGGTTGTCCTTGGCATTGAGTGACTCACCCACCTGCCAACGAGCCATTTCGTACACCCAAACGACCTCGGATGCGGTGTCATAGGAGCAAAACCCCCCTTCGGAGAGCCTTTGAAGGGCCTTCGAAGCCCCTTCCAAGGGGATGCCAGTTTCGTGTGCCACGTAGAGCACTGGCAGGTAGTAAATGCCAAGCATGTTGGCGTGCGGGTTCGTAAACAGATAGACAGCGACCAGGGTGGTCTCAGGACCGTGAGCCTTGATGGCCTTCCCAGTCGTACCAGTCCAGAAGGTAGGGGCAAATCGAGAGTACTCACGCACAGTGCCGGTCTCTCCCGACTGTCACGTCTTCAGGCAGCAGGGATGAACTGCCGGCTTTGCTCACGGGCTGTATGGACGTACGGACGTTCACGCCCAATCGGGTGCCGTGACACCGGTGATGGTTTACCCCGAACATTGCTGTCTTCCCATCACCCACGCCTTCACAGATCCCAACGGGGGCTGGCGTAGATTCGATTGAGTGCTGGTCTCTCTCAGCTGTCACACCACTTGGCAGGTGTCGCTCTCGGCTAAGCGGGGCTCGGGTACATGGGCTTACGCTTCGGCGGCAGTCTCCCCATGCTCTACTGCTCAGCAAACCTACCCTTTCATGGCCCCTTCCCTTGGTGTTCATACAGCGCTTGAGCTCCGCATGCCTACAAACTCCTCAAGGTGTGCAAGCTTGGTTTTTAGCGCTGCGTTTTCCTCCTCTCGAATCCGGAGTTTTGTCTCTAATTCCGTCTCTCGCTTTCTGAGCGAATCGATGTCGTAGCCCAGCTGATGAAGCATCCAGAGCACAGGTGCGTGATTGCCACACAGGTCCATGAGCTGCTGCAGCTTCGACCACTGGATGCCCTCGCCATCTCTTTTCCAGCGGGAGAACTGAGCCTTGTCGACGTCCAGCGCCTGCTGGAGCTGCTTGTCCAACTCATACCCAGCCGTCTCTGCGCACAAGATCAATGAAGCGCCGAATGAGCGCTTTCTCGCGATGTCCGCGGAGGTCAACTCTACCGGCATTCCAATCTGGTTACTCATCTACTCACAACCTTGTTGAGTGGTGTTGAGGACCTAAAAATCGATACAAAAAAACCGCTGCAAGAGCGGCATGTTCTTAAAGTTCAGCGATTTTTTCTGTTAGGTGCCATGCGTATCCAGGACACAAAGCCTCATGAGAAATTTCCTCACCCTTCTCACGTACTGCTATCGAAATTGCCATCGCACAGTCAGACGGCACGTTATGGTCTCTGTTCAACCAATTGAAAACGTGCTGCTGGCCTATCTTTCTTCCAGTTGCAGAGCTGCACACCTTGGCAACACCGGTCTGCCCTCCAAGCAACTGGATGGCCTTGTGAAGAGGGCGGAATATTTCTTTCTTTGCTGGCATAGAAACGTTATACAACATAAGTTATACACGAGCAACATATGTTGTTTGAGTGCCGACAACTTTCGTTGTTTTAATTAGCCATGGCACTTGGCAAACGCGTACAACAGCGGCTGGACGAGCTGCAAATGGACCAGACGACGCTGGCGAATCTGACTGGAGTTACTCAGTCGGCAATAAGCGCTCTGATTACACGAGATAGCCGGTCGTCACGACAGCTGGTCGCCCTTGCGGCAGGGCTCCGCTGCGAACCGCAGTGGCTTGAGACAGGAAAGGGCCCTAAGGAAATCTCCTCATCGCCGAAGTCCTCAATCGGTAAACTTATGCGCGGAGACGAAAGTGAACCTCCATCTGTGACAAGTGCCAACAGCGCGTCGTGGAAAGGCGGCAGTTCCGGTATGGACGCGACTAGTCTCGCAGACTTGATTCAAAAACTGAGCCCGCGAAATCGCGATAAGCTGTTTAAAGAGTTTTTTCAAAAACTGACTGTCGACGAGCGAATTCGTTTGGCACGTCTTGCTCTTGCTGAGATACCAGAAGGTCTTCAACGCGCTGAATAAACTCAGCCTTGTCTTCATTCGACAGTAGATCGAACAGCAGCATTAAGGCCGCTGTGTCTTTTTCTTCTTGGTACACGGATTCCTCCTACGACGTTCCGCGCAGAACTAAGGGGGGTCACCAAAGACACTATCAGAGAATCCTGGGAATAAGTTCTGCAAGTTGCTAACTGCCGCACACTAAGCGGGATCGGAACAGCGTAGAGCGGGAGGCTTGGACGATGAGTAACGGACGGCAGCTTCCGCTTGCTGCCACAGCTTGTCCTTCAAGCCCGGGAGTTTTTGTTCCTTGAACAGTTGAATCTAGATATAAAGACAGTCGGCCGCAAGAATGCCGGATTTGACACGTCGCCTCAGCAACATCACGTGTAATAAGTTGTAATAGTTTTAAACGTCTTTTGGCCGCATTTTTGCTGAAAGGCAAGGTGCAAGATCATTGCAAATCGGGACGGCAGGAGATGCCATGGAAGTTATAGATCGCTTAGCAGCCTTTTTTCAGGGATGGGTATTTTGGTGCTTCATCATATTCCTGCTGTTCTATCTGATCATGAACGTGTTGGCTCCTTTTTTCTGGTTCGGTACCAACAAGAGGGCGAGGGAGATCAGCGAAAAGCTTGATGTGCTCATTGACCTGCAAATGCAGCGTCTAGACACAGAACGTAAAGCGCATTCGCAGAATTCGAACGCTGAGTCTGGTCCAGATCGCAAAGCGAGAGACGCATGGATTAAGGGATAAACTACAGCTGTGATTTAAAGCCCGCCAGGTAGCGGGCTTGTTTTTGCTCGGCAATACCACTTTTGTTGTTGACAAATACAACTTTTGTTATATTCTCGCCTAATCGAATTTCAGGATTTGGCGTCATGACAAAACCCACCGACTTTGGAGTCTTCATCAACGAGCTAGACGCTGGCGTCTTTTCAGACAAGCTCGCACACGAACTCAGCACAGCTGCCCTAGCAGTCGTCCAGCACGACAGAGTTGGGCAGCTCCAAATCACTCTCGACATCAAGAAGATCGGCACATCTCAGGTGACTGTCAGCCACAAGATGCGATCGACCAGACCAACGATGCGAGGAAAGCAAACCGAGGAAGACACCACCGAGACCGCAATGCATGTCGGAAAAGGCGGCCGCATGACGTTCTTCCCTGAGAGCCAGGTGGACATGTTCACCGGTGAGGTCAAAGACAAGGAGACACAGTCATGAAGGAAGCCGTCGAATATCTAATTCAGACCGGTGCCGCGCAGTGCACTGAACACGCTCTTCCCAAACAGCTCGCTTTGGTTCCCAGCTCTCACGACATTCAAAGCGTGGAATACGCGATGCCGAACCGAGTTCGGTATCGAACTGGGCTGAAGACGAGCTCCCTTACTGATTTTATCGAGATGTCTGAAGAGGATATCTCTGGGTTACCTGGTCAGGCTTGCTTGATTGATGCCGATAAGATGTCGGCAAAGACGTATTTCAACCTCGGCGACGCGGTCAAACCAGGGCACGGCGACCATTGGGCGCAGCTCACGCTGGAAAGAACCTCTGAGTTTTCCGAACTTCTTAAGGTTGACGGTCAGGCAAACACGCAAAAAGCCGCGGCGGAATGGCTGGAAGACTGGCGCGAATACCTGACACCCGTCTGGGATGGGCAGCTCGATTCTCGGCACACCATGCAGGGCGCGATCACAACCGTGCGCAACGTGAAGATCGAAGCAACTGCTTCCGTTGACCACAGCGTCGGCGACTTTAGCGCGTCCAAGACCGGGATCGAACAGATCGAGGCGAGAGGCCGCGATCTGCCACTGCCATCGCATTTCCTATTCAAGTGCTTTCCATATGACGGACTGAGTGAGCGCGATATAGCGGTTCGACTGTCATTTACGACAGGGGACAAACCAAAGTTCACATTCCGAATTGTGCGCAAGACGCACCTCGAGTCTCAGTTAGCTGATGAGTTCAAGGCAGCGGTGCGCGATCTTTTAGTGGGTTTCGAGGGCCGGGTATACATCGGCACGTTGTCACTGTGATGGCCGTCAGCTCGGGTCAGCCAAAGACAAAGCAGATCACCGACACCTGGTGGCACGCACGCACCCACCGTGGCCTCTACTTCGGTCGCACAAAGCAGGAGGCGCTCGACCGAGTGGAGCTTGCTGAGGGGAGGAATAAGTCATGACCGGTGTAGTAGATCCGGCTGTGACCATCACCGCGTTTGTGCTGATGGCATTGGCTGCGCCGTTCTTCGTCCAGTGGCTGGCTGACCGCACCAACGCAAAGTCGCACCAACGCTGCTGTGACGACATCAACGCGATGCTGATCTATGAGCCCGAGTGACTAGCTGTTGAAGCGTAGCGGGCCACCCAAGCGAAAGACTCCACTTGAGCGAAGGACGCCCCTTAAGCGATCAGCGATGCCGAGGAAGAGCAAACGGAAACGATCAATGGGTAAGCCGTCGAGCCGATGGGAGAACAAGGACATGTTGGATCACGTGCGGACTATGCCATGCGCCTACACCCACAAACCTGCGGAACACGTCCACCACCTGATTGGAATGGGTGGAATGTCTGGATGGGGATTGAAGGCGCCTGATTGGGCTGTGATTCCAGTGACTTCCGAAGTGCACGAACAGATCCATAACGATCCGGAGATGCAGAAGACGCAGCCCATGATGATCCTGAAGAACCTGGAGAAGTTGTTTAACGAAGGTCGACTGGTGTTTGTGAAAAAGGGGAACTGATGATGGTTAAGAAAGCAGTAATCACCGGAGTACTCGCAGGTGCGGCGTTCGCGCTAATACCACCGGAGAGCTACGGGGCTGTGGCCCTGGTTGGCTTCTGCGGGATCACTGCATTGATTCTGGTCGAGAAGCTTGCCTGAGCGATGGTGATCGTCGCGGGAATCACCAGAAGCGGGCTAACCATGGTTATGCAAATGCTGGAGGCTGGCGGTATGCCCTGCCACGGAGAGTGGCCCGCATTTGAGCCCAGCGAGATTGGATGCATCCCGTGGCATCAGCTTGATGGGAAAGCAGTAAAGCTGGTCGATGCGCATATGCACGCCCCTTACGGAGATGTTCCGCCGTTCCAGGTAATCCGACTGCAGCGCGATAGACGAGAGCAGGTGAAAAGCATCTGCAAGTTTCTCGACGCGGTTGCATCTCCTCTGCTGACTGCAGGCGTTGATCAGAAAGCAATGGGCAAGCAGATCAAAAGGGACTATCGGGTTATCGATGACTGGGCCCGACGCCACCCGAACATGACGTTGAGATTTGAAGATGTGATTCGGGATCCGCTCAAGGCCGCGATCGGGCTCAAGCATTTTGTACGGGCCGATCTGGACCACAGAAAGATGGCAATGGCCGTTATGGACCGCAGTCCAAGGTGCCACGAACGTTTACTCGAGCTCGAAATGATAGGGGAAAGCAATGTCACAGATCGGACAAACAGCAGAGAACAACGCCATTCACGTCGGACAGATTGCTGATGAGGTCTCACGACTTAAGGCGCTGACAGACGACGAGCTCCGCGAGCAGATGAAGGGTACGGACCCTCTGAGCGATCCACTGCTGTGGCGGATTGCCGGCGAGAGGTTCATGGCGGCGTCATGAAAGAGCAGAACTGCGCCAAGTGCAAGAACTTGGAAATCATGCCCGTCGCAAACATGTGCGTCGTCGGCTGCGCAGCCACTGGGAAGGTGATTCCACACAAGGCAGACAACGGCGATGACGGTCGAGGGCCGATCACGATCACTTGCTGGCGAATACCAATGAGCTGCCCACGCAGCGACGACGAAGTTCAGAAGCGCGAAGACAAGGCGCCTCGAAAGACGTGGACAACGTTTGAGCATCAGATCAGCTGACCCAATGATCCCCGCCCTCTACATCGCTATGGGTATAGGGGTCGGGTATTGGATCTATCACATGGAAGGGGTCAGAGACGATGGCTGTTGAGCAAACAGATACTCGGGACTTGATACGAGAAATAGAACAGTACCTTCGCAACAGATCGGATGAAGACCTTAAATCAATGATTGAAGACGAGGGCATGGAGGGGTGGCGATATAACCCCTACATCTTTCTTGAGGCCGCTAGGCGGTGGGTAGAGGGGTGACATGCTACTACAACGAAATAGATCCCTTCTGTGCTGCTTGGCTGAGAGAGCTCATAGCCAACGAGCTGATCGCACCTGGTCACGTGGACGAGAGAAGTATTGAGGATGTTAGACCAGACGACCTTGCCGGATATACCCAGTGCCATTTCTTCGCCGGGATCGGTGGATGGTCCTACGCGCTCAGACTCGCCGGTTGGCCGGATAACGTACCGGTCTGGACAGGTAGTTGCCCATGCCAACCTTTCAGCGCGGCAGGCAAAGGTGCTGGGTTTGATGACGAGCGGCACCTATGGCCCTACTGGCATTGGCTCGTCCAGCAGCTTAAGCCTTCAGTCATCTTTGGAGAGCAGGTTGCGAACAAGGCTGCAGAGCCGTGGATCGACCTTGTACAAACTGACCTGGAAGCAATGGACTACGCCTTCGGGATTATCCCGTTTCCGGCTGCGGGCGTCGGTGCGCCGCACATCAGAGACCGTGCTTACTGGGTGGCCAGCGACTCGATCAGCGGACAGCCAAGCCGGGCCGAACTACGCGATTGCGCACAGGCGCAAATCGGGAGGTATTTCGCTCCCAACGGCGGCAGCTTTAGCGGGATGGCCGACGGCGAGACAGTCCGACGGCAGCAAGAATACCCGAGGCAGACAAGCCAACGATCGCGAGATTCAGAGAAAGGGAACGCCGCAGGATTTGAGCATGGCGGCTCATGTAGCAGGCTGGGGCACTCCGACAGCGAACACGCCTGGAGGAACTCCAGAGCAGGCGCTCAATCGCAAGGCGAAAACGACTGCGGGACAGTCGGTCACGAGCCTAGGACACCAAGTACAGCTGGCGGGCTGGCCGACACCACAGGCAGCGAATCCGGGCAAGCCCGGGCAGTACAACCAAGCGGGCAACTCGGACTACAGCAGGAAAACGGAAGCGGCGTGCGGGAAGGAGATAGCGGGACACGGGCTGAAGTTGATGGAGGAATGGGGCCCAGTCCGACTAACGGTCGATGGGCGGATGTTGATTGGCTCGGATGCCGGGATGGAAAGTTCCGGCCAGTTGAACCCGGCACATTCCCGCTGGCTGATGGGCTATCCGCCCGAGTGGGACGCCTGCGCGGGTACGGGAACGCGATAGAGCCCGATCAAGCGGCTGAGTTTGTTCGAGCGTTTTGCGAGGTACAGCAGTGATAGACACAATTAGCAAGGGCCTGAAGAAGCTGATTGCTGAGAACAAGGCTTTGCGGGACAGGGTAGAAGAGCTGGAGAAAGATCGAGAGATGCTGGATTGGGTTTTTGCCCAAAACATATTCAGTTGCGAGAAACATGAGATTGAAGGTGAGTTATTGGAGTCAGGAGACCCCGCATTTACCTACTCGGTTTCATGGTACGACGAACAATGGAGTTTCAACGAGATTGACGACCAAGACCATCCTGAAAAAGCCGTCAGGCAGGCCATGATCCAATGACTAACGAGGAGTACAAAGTAACGCTCAAGCTCGTCGGCACTTTCGAATTAGATCCACCCGTGTTAGAAGAGTCGCCAGAGGTCGAGGAGTTGAAAGCGGAGAACGAGGAGTTGAAGGCGGAGAACGAGCGGCTGAAAGCTGCGCTGACACCTAGCATCCACACAATGGCAAGGTACTCGGGCGCATACGAATTTGATACTACGTGGGTTTCTGACCGAGGCTATGAAGCGACCACAAGAGTTTGCGTCCCGTGGACAACGTTAAAGGAAATAATGCGCGACATTGCGGACCATGCCCTCACCCCCACCAATACCGGAAAAGACGATGGATGATCTAAGACGCGAGTTAACCAGTCTGCTCAATAAGCACAGCGCCGAGAACGGGTCAGACACGCCAGATTATGTTCTCTCGGTCTTTCTGCTCAAGTGCCTAAGAGCGTTTGATTGTGCTGTAAAAAT
>JBCCNK010000123.1:0-9833 GCA_039025875.1 Pseudomonadota bacterium | reverse complement strand
TGCTGATTGGTTCATACGCGGACTATGCTGGAATAACACCTCATGCAAGTTCACCGCTAATCGACCCGATGTGGTCATGTGAGCGGCAGCTTGTTCGACACTTCTCTTGCCGAGTAGATCGACTACAAAAAATAAAAGAAATATCCGATCGCGCACCTCACTTACTTGAATCCCTTCGCGTTTGCTATCGCAACATCGGCGGCGCTTACAATTGTGGCGAATGTGAAAAGTGCCTTCGGACGCAAATGGAGCTTATGCTCTGTGGATCTCTTGACGAATGTAAAACGTTTCCTAAACCACTGACACCGCAATCGCTTCGTGGGCTCCGTCTGAAGTGGCACAAAAACAACCTGAATAGCTGGGACTTCTGGATCAATATCAGAAAACGATGCGATGAGCGGGGCCTGAAGGAGTACAGCAGGGAGGTAAGCCGGGTCCTGTGGAGTAACCGAATAGGGTGGGCGAAGCGCTGGCTTCGCGAGCGGTTTCGAGTTCTAAGCGGTCTGTGAACATGTTCCTAGGGTTGGAGGGGCACGGGAAGATCCCGGGAAGGTATGGATAGGGTATGGAGAGGGTATGGAGCGGGCATCGGGAGAGATACGGACTTGTACGGGGTTACACGCGAAAGCCAGGCAACGCGTGTGCGATGGAGTCAATGTGCTGAAGTTCTCTTGCAAGTGCTTTTTAGGCACAACGACTGCGCGATGTTAGCTGAAACGCGTTCTGCTCATCGTGAGATTAACAGTGGAGGCCCTTCGTGGCGGTGATCTTTGGTATTCGAGACTCCAATCAACAACGACGTGAACTCTGTCTCGCTAATGCGGACTGCCCCGTTGGACAAGCAGGTGTCAGTGGGTTGGTCCGTGAGTGTTTTCACAACGGTGATGTCAGTGTCGTAACCTTGCGGAGCGCATCTACTCCCTACAGTGAGCTCAGGAAGACTCCTGACGGTAACGGCGTAGCCGAGGCTGCCCTGGTGGTTGGAGATTTCAATAGCCCGATGCCCGGGCTTGACCTTCATGGTGCCTCGAGACTTTCGGACATGCCCTCGCAGGTGGCTGGTAGCGACGGTTACTACTTCGCTCTGCATTGTGACGCTGCTGGGGTGGTTCAAATGGGCGTGGACTTCCTTTCCCAATTTCCCCTGTATTACTGGTCGAATGAGAGGGTAGTGCTCTTCGGTACGTCCCCCGAGTTATTCAAGTCACATCCAGATTTCAGCGCAACGATCAGCGTGGATTTTGTGGTTGCTACCTTGATGTTCTCCCACCCTGTCTCGGGACTTTCGTTGTATCAGCACGTGAAAAGTCTGCAGCCAGGGGAGCGGATACGAATCGATGCTGATCACACTCTCGCCATCGAAGAAGCGCCGAAATTCTTTGGCGAGGAGGCCTCTAATCTGGTGGGTACCAACAACGCTCTGGAGGCCGCTGACGAGTGCTTGCACAAGTACTTCAAGTCTTTGGCAGGCCACTCCGAGATAAACCTTTTGATGTCAGGCGGGCTCGACAGTCGGCTTGTCGCAGCCTATTTGTCAACGTCAATGGATTCAACAATCGTACGGGCGCTGCTGGTTGGGCGCAGAACAGACAATGATCGGGCCTGCGCAGAGAGGGTTACTTCGAAGCTTGGTTGGGACCAAGCTGTTATGGACGCCAATCTGAGTTCAGGGTTGAGCCACGCTGAACGCGTGCTTAAGTTTGAGTCGATGGGCGGCACGTTCGCAGATATCGCTGATGGAACGATGATGCAGCTACTCGCGCGATACAACGTTCCGTTCGTGAACGGATACTTTGGCGATATCGTGATGGGTGATCGGCACGTAAACGTTGCGTGGGATGCAGATAAGGGAGCGTTCAGCATTGATAGGCTTCTTTCATCAATGCGTCGATACGGATTCAGTGATGGAGAGCTTATTTCACTAGTCCAGTGTGGTGATGTCGCGGAGAGAATTGAAAATATACTGGGCGACTTACGGAAAGAGTGGCTCGAATTCGGCTCAGATGATTGGCGCCGATCCTGGGCTTTTGCTCTCCACAATAGGCAGCGGCATCACGTTGGACGAACGGTGTGGCGACACTCTTTTGGCGCTTGGCCGTTGCTCCCGTATGTGAGTAGAGATTTTGTATCCTTGATGGGTGGTTTGCCAACAACCTTCTTAGAGGGCAGATCATTACAGGCAGACCTGGTTCGACTCCGCTCCCCGGCTTTGGCAAAAATCCCCTTAGACAACAACGGGCGGAAGGTCTACTACCTGGATAAGCCACTTGGTGTGCACATCCGCGAGAAACTACCTTCACCTGTTGACTGGCACTGGCGCATTCGAGAGATGGTGCGACGATGGGAGGAGCGCACTGAGCGCCGATACTATTTTCGTGTCTACGATATAAATTCAGTGGGATGGAGTGAGATTCGGAAAAAGTCCAACGAGGCAGTAAATCGAGAGATTCCACCACTGAACACTCGTGAAGCTGTTCGCGTGCTAGGTGATCCCGAGGCGAGGATCCCGGTAGGAGACAGCATACCGGACTCATCGCGATTCAAAACCTTGATGGGAGTTTCCCTTCTGTTGGCAGGAAACAAGCTAGAGGCTAGCAAAGAGGCGGTTAAAAAAACGGCACTTTCTGGGGCTCAGCCGAGCAGAGATTGAACGGCGGGGGTGTTCGAATTTCACTCGTTCTTAGAGGCAAGGGGCGAACACGTGGGAGAAAGCAGGGTGCTGACGCTCTGTGATAGTTAGTCGCAGTCTGCCTTCTTTCAAAGACTTCTACTTTGCTGTAGGGCATCCAAAAGCTCTGGAAGTCGTCACAAAACAGACTTTCTTTGAATCACTCAATGATCATGAGGAGCCCCCGTGGATCAGTTGCAAATGAAGAGAAACAGCCCAGTTCGAGAGGGGCCTGATTTTATCGGAGTAGGGCCAGAGAAAACAGGGACTACCTGGATTGACCGCAAACTTCGTAGTCACCCAAGTGTCGACCTTTGTTCCGTAAAAGAGCTTCGATACTTCTGGGAGTGTGAGTTTTTTCCAGGCGAAAACTTCTTCCAAAGACTGAAAACTGATGCGAGTTGGCACCGGAAGCAGTATGTCGACTATTTGCGTGGCCGTTTCAGAGCATTTATCAGGCATCCGCGATCGGTGCTCATGGATCGCGACGATTTAGTCTGGGACTTACGATACTTATTCAAGGCTCATGACGATGATTGGTACCGGGCAAACTTCACAGATGCGAGTGCGCCTTCGGCCGGGGAAGTGTCTCCTCAGTACTTCTTCTTACCGGAACATCGTATTCACCATGTACAGCAGGTAGCTCCCAATGCTCGAATTATTGTGTCGCTACGCCGGCCGGCGGATTGGATTTGGTCGTTTGTGAAGATGATTCGAAAGTCAGGACACCTTGAGAAGAGGTTTGGGACTATGGAGAGATTTATTGAAACGCGTCACGAAACGTACAACTTCTCTCAGGCTCTGGCGAATTGGATAAAAGTATTCGGACACGATCAAGTCCTAGTTCTAATCTACGATGAATTGCTCGAAAACCCGGAGCGCTACTTCACGCGTATTTGCGAGCATCTGGGGATCGACTTGGAGCTCGCTAATCGCGATGCTTTAGCTACTCGAGTCAATGTTGGCGAAAGTGAGCAAATGCCGAAAGACTTGGAAAAAACGATTCAGGCAATGTGGCAGGACGATATGCGCCACCTGTCAGACATCGTGCCAGGAATACCAGTTACGTGGATAGGTTAATTTCTAGAGGGGTCTATGTCGTCTGAGCTTACCGAGGTCGGACGACGGGTTTGCTAGCACAGAGCCATGCGAGACGATCGCGAAGTAGCGCTAGTCTCCGATGATTTCCCCGTCTCGGTGCGACCGGATAAGATCTTCAGCCTCAGGAGCGATCTTTAACAAGCGCTGGCCTCCAATAAAGTGCTGCCTACCTAGAAACTCTGTGGGGTTTGCAAAAAAGTCTTTGGGGCTTATTGGAAGTCGGCAGGTATTGGTCTGGCCCCACCGATGCGATTTCCGACAATCGAGTCCTGTTAACTGCACCGAGTCCTTTTATCTGCATAGATAGCGTGCTGGCCGAGAGAAATGATGAATTGTTCATGTAGTGCTAAAGCATTAGCTGCGTTGTCGCGCGGTTTATGATCCACACCCCTACAATCGATGCTGCTGCTACCGCACCCAAAATAATGATGTTCATCTTTTTAATCGCCTGATCGAAAACCACCGGATTCGTAAGCTTGCTGTAGGTAATGACAACACTCGTGATCAGGTAAGGCACAAGGATGTAGGTTCTCGATATGAAAAAGATTGACGCCATGCATCCAGCCAGACATGCGGCAAGACCTGTCAATGTCATCTGTCGCTTGGTGTCCGATTCCTCGAAGACGACCGATACGGCGACAAACATCCCGATTAGGAATACGGCCAAATAACAGACGTAAGCGGCAAACCCGTTCTCAACGAACGCGAGTACGTAACTGTTATGAGTCACACGGCCGTGCACATCGGCCCAGTGCCTTGCCCCGATACCAAAAAATGGATACATCGCGAATAACTCGAGCGCGAGGATCCAGGCGTAAACCCGTTCCATGGCAGCCGAATCACCGGATGTAATACTGCCGAGTCGCGATGGGCCAAATGTGATGAGCACCACACCAGCAGTAGCGGCAACAATGAGGCCAACCATCGATCGATACTTGATGATAAAGAAGGCGGCAACTGACGCCAGTAGGGCGACGAAGGTCCCTCGCGAGTTCGTAAGGTAGATGGTGTAAATCAAGGTGCCCGTGGTGGCTGACCAAAACGTTTTGGTCAACAGGTTTGCCTTTACGAAAAAAGTCTTGGCAAACGCGAGGGGCATGAAGCAGACGAGCAGTAAACCGAGATCATTGGGATCCTTGAACACACCCACCCAAACAGCCTGAGGCGTGTAGGTGTAGATTGCTGGGCCGCCTTCTGGTTGTAGCTCGATGCTGCGCCTCTGAAGTGCTGGAATTCCGGCCCAATTCTCTCCTGCTGTCGCCTGAACATAGCACTGATAACAAATAAAAAGCACGATGCCGACCAAGAACAGAATAAACCAATCGGCTTGCCGAACCGTTTGCAGCGCAATAGGTACCAGCAAAAAAATGAGAATGTTGGTCAGCATTCCCGGCATGTAGATACCGATGGTGTCCACTTGGGCGTGTACGAGGTTCGACACCACCATGAGTACCAAAAACAGTACCGCGAAGCCCCAGGACCGGTCGGCAACGACCCTGGTGCGATCGGTAATCGTCGCCCACAGAACAGCGACAGCGCCCAGAACGTTTAGAATTAGGTTCCACCGCAGGTCAAGCCCCGGGATCCACTCGGCTGGCCGAATCAGGTACACCCCGATGGTAAGAAGTAGGACGAGAAAACTCATGCGAGAGCGCAGTTCATGGTTTTGCGAAGACCGAATTAGGCTGCCACGGAGGCCTACTGTAAAGGTAATGCGTGTGTTGTGGATCAAGTATTAGAAAAAAAACTACCGCTTGCGGTGCGCTGCCTACCTCGCGTCGTTACAATCCGGCACGACGAACGCGGCCGAGCCTCCGCCTCAACCGAACCAGAGCCGACTTCCTGTAAAAAGAGGCTGGCTGGCTGTTAAAAGAGGCAGCTCTGTCGCGGAAGGTTAGCGACCGTTTCCACGACGGTCTTAGTCATACTCACTACGCAAACGCGTGTGTGGAATGGTGCCCGCGAAAGCTAATTCCCTGAACGAGTTACTTGTCCCAAATGTTGACCGAGTCCATGGCATCGACTACTCCGCCCGCCAACGCGTCCGTTCTCACAACGAGAAGCTGGTTTCCGCTCGCGTTTATTTTGGCTGTGTTCGCTTTGTATCTGGCGGTGAACCCTTCAATACTTGCCGATTGGCGTGCGTTTAGCTTCGATGACGGCTCCTACTCGCACGCCTACCTGATTCCACCCATTATCGCCTACCTGTTTTGGGACACCTATCGACGCGGGCTGATCGAGTGGGATAGAAACCTGTGGGTCCTGCTTCCTCTGCTACTGGCTCTCTACGGTGTCTTGGTTACGCGCTATGCCCAAAATTCCCTGCTCGAACGGGTTCTCCTCCCGTTGCCCATATTCGCTGCATTGACAATGGTGTTTCGGATGCGTCTCGCATTGCTGGCGCCGGTTGCTATGCTCTGGTTCATTACGCCCATCTGGGGTGTATTAGTAGCGCCACTGCAGGAGCTGTCGGCTAGGGCAGTTGAAACCGCTATGCGGGCAACGAGCATCCCTACGTTCGTGAATGGAAACTTCGTCCAGATTCCTGCGGGAACTTTTGAAATCGCTGAAGGCTGTAGCGGGCTGCGATACGTGATCTCCGCCCTTGCCATAGCATTCGTCTACTGCCATCTGTACCTCACCCGATGGAAGTCCATGCTGGTGTTTGCCGTCGTTGCGGTTCTTGGCTCGATCCTTACCAACTGGCTGCGGATCCTGTTGCTTGTCCTCATCGGTCATTTTTCCGAGATGAAGAGCGAGATCATCCGCGATCACAATATGTTCGGATGGTATCTGTTCATTCCGCTCATGCTCATGCTGAGCTTCCTGGGCCGTAAGCTCGAAGCTGACGATGTTCGCTTCGCGAAGCCGAGAGAGCGCCGCGCTAACTCCATCGGATCTCGAGTCGTTGGTACGTTCCTTGTGGTGGTGAGTTTGGCCGTCGTCTCTGAACTAGTGTTGGGTACTGCAGAAGAGGGCGCGACCAGGTTTTATGTCGATCCACTGGATATCGAAGCTCTGCAGCCCACGCCGCTTGTCGATTGGGATCCAGAATTACCGCAACCAATACTCTACGGGAGTTTTACCCACTCGTTGGACGAACGGCTTTCGTCGGACCATGGCACCTTTCACAAGTTTCGCTACGATGGATACCGCGTCACCGATGCTCCGGACTTCTACCTCAATTCTCTAGTACCACGAGGCTGGAGAGCCTGTGGCGCTGCTGACATAACGGGAAGTACGGTCAAGACTCAGGAGCTGTGCAAGGGCCGGCAGCGAGCACGGCTTGAGTATTTCTTCCGTGTCGGAAACGAAACAACGACGAGCAAGAGTCAACTGCGCATCCTGAGGTTAAAGCAGGCTTTGAGTTTGAAATCAGGAAGCGCACTTTACTGGCGATTTACTGGTAATTTAGTGTCTGTGACGCCGTAGCCAGAGTGGCCAAGCGCTCCCGTAGTGCCCCACCGTGAGAGCGGTCGTTGGAGTGCTGTCGTACTGCCGTAGGCCGGACGAGTCAGCGCAGCGATTGCGCCCAGCCCGTCCCATCGCTAGTGGGTGGTTTAACGCAGTGACGGCTAGGCTCCAGGGTAACGCGTCGACCTCTTAAATCAGTTTTCCAATGCGATATCGAAGGTCAGCGATATTCCCGCTGTCTACCGAAATACGATGCAACCGATGATCGTTGAATTGCCCCCAGCGGTTTATTCCGGGAAGGGAGGTGAATGCGAACTCGTAGCCCGATTCCTTCGCTAGATCCATAGTCACCTGGCTGAAAGTGTCATCCCCCCCGACAGGGAAAGCAACCGAGTTGATGCTCCGACCAAGCTGTTCCTCTAGTACGCTTTTCGATTCTGCCAGTTCCCTACGCTGTTCACCCTCATCAAGGTGAGCCAAGATCGGATGAGTCATCGTGTGTGAGGCCACAGAAAAGCCGCTGTTGGCTACCTGCTGTATTTGCTCCCAGTTCATCGTGATTCGACCGCTTGGTGGATCACCCGCAGGGGCGAGCAGCTCCCGGTAACGTTCCAGCTTTAAATCGAGATTGTCAGTCTCGTGCTTGAAGGCCCTCAAGATCGGCCGGATGGCCGCATCTCTATTTTGCGACAAGTCAATCTGTGTTCCGTTTAAGCGCAAGGTGCCCGTGGTTGATCTACGCACCCAGTAGGCAACAACGTCCCACCATGGCAACACCCCGTTTGCCATTGAAACAGAGATAAAAAACGTTGCTGGGACATCGAGCTCTCTGAGAAGTGGGACAGCGGTCTCGAAGTTATCTACATAGCCGTCGTCAAAGGTAATTAGCGCGGCTCTCGGGGCACAGTGTGGCGCAGCTTTCGATTTGGTTTGCTGTTCCCGAACATCCCCCAAATCAAGTACGTCGAATTCGCGCTTGATGAATTCAACGACATCCGTAAATCCGCTGGCGGAACAACTGAATACATTTGGGTCAAAGTCAGCTTTTTCCGCATCACCGATACGATGGAATGTGAATACATACAAGCCAGCAGGACGCTTCGACCAGCGACTATTGGTGAGACCCAGGATTTCGCTGCCGCGACGTCGGAGGCGATGCATCGGAAACATCACGGAGTATCCCCTCGGGTCAGCTCATTAGGTTCGATCTTGTCTGTCTCGCAAGAGAGGCACTCATCCGCAGGCGATGATCGAAAGCTGGGTTTTGGGAGAAGATAGTCACGGTACTCTCCCGGATCACCACGCTCGCCTGCTTCTGCAGCCTTTACGATGTTGAACATCTCTCGGGCACTTACATAGTGGAGGGAGAAGTCCTCTCCGTCGTTATAGCGATCTCGAAGATGGGCGTGCATGCCCCGCACCGAATCGCCAAGCAGCGTGGCAGCCTCCTTCTCCGAGCCACCATGCGTATGCACTTTTACGAAGATCCAATCCGCGCGTCCCCGCACGCGAATTCCGGTAGATACCCAGGCATCCACGCGCTCAGGGGTTGGCGGGTTACTGGATCGCAAGTCCGAATTTTCGATTCTGGGCATGACCCCAAACTTTCGGTTGCGCCAGTTGAGGGACAGCGGACCGGTGATCAGTAGCAGATCACCAATGGGCGTGCCGCCCACCTTTACCGGTATCCCCAGATCGTGTGACTTCGGTCTCTCCGGATCGTCGATCGCGTAGTAAATTGAATTTACCTGGCGTGGCTGCGCCGGGTGTGGTGCGGCGGGAAAGGTGAAATCTGCGTAGCAACCGGTTTCTCCAAGCACCTGCAGTTCGTTGTTGACGCCGCACCAGCGACCATCTTTATCCGAGTTATCAAGGACCCAGTTTCCGTGAATAAACCCATAGGCAAGCTCGCCGGATTGCGGGTCGCGGCTGAGTGCGCCGAACCGTTCGTGAATTTCTTTCGTGAACTCGAGAAGCGTCTTTCGCAGGTTCTCTGCAGTGTCGTTATCGTGATGCAGGTGGACCTCTAGCTCACCCAAACCCTCGGCACAGATCTTTTGCAACTCGTATAGATGTTCAGGTTCATATTCTTCGATCGGAAAGAAAAAGGAGTGTTTAGGGTGGCAACCGTCTGCGTCTACAAACTCGCGGGCGAGATCAGGGTAGTGCTTGGTCCAAAGCGCGACCCGCTCTCGTTCGCGCTCAATGGTTACGTCTGGCCCCCAGCGAGGTTCGAAGTGATCGACGAAGCAAAAAATGACGTGCTGCTTTTGCCCGCTCTCCAATGAGCGTGACTCTTGCCGCTCTCGAATCCAATGCGCAAGATAGAATGGGAGCCATGGAAGAATGTTCTTACGGTGCGCAAAGAACAGGAAAAGCGCGATCGCAGAAACAACCGCCAGGCCAGCGAGCGAAGCCAACATCGATTGTGTTTCCTAGGGTGAGTTGAACTCAGAAACCTCAATTGTACCAATGTGCACGGTGTGTGCTGGGATCTGTTTCGCAAACATGGAACTATGCGAGGGTTTGCAAGCGTAGAAGTCTGCAGACGCCGAGAAAGGGTGACCGACTTCAAAATTACGCACAATAGCCGAGCACGCAGTCGATCAATGTAGATACTTTGCGCTATCTTCTGCCGCCTAAGCGCTAT
>JBCCNK010000122.1:0-9947 GCA_039025875.1 Pseudomonadota bacterium | reverse complement strand
TCGAATTTAGCAAAACCACCAAACGCCAAGTAGCTGCGGATTCGGATGCAATTCGAGGGTTGCAAGGGAACACCGTCTCGGGGCGCATGAGCGCTCGCGATGGCCTATTGATGTTGGTATCGGATACTGGTCTGACAGTAATAAATCAGCAGGGGAACTTTGCTATTCGAGAAGGTAATGATTCTCCGCTATCAGGCGTCGGCGCTTCCGCACTGTTGGAGCAGGTTGTTGTGACTGGCTCGCGCATTCAACGGTCGGAGTTTGAGGGTCTTCTTCCATCCATTGTGGTCGACGTTGAACAGATGCAAGTGCGTGGCGTTGCGAATGTCGCCGACGCACTGAACGAGCAACCGGGCTTCACGGACTCATCCACGCCCCTTTTCGGCGGTCGGCAGAATCAAGTGAATTTTCTTGGACTGGGGACCGGTCGAACCCTCACGCTCGTGAACGGGAAGCGCTTCGTACCCTCCGCGGGCGTCCGCGGGCTTGCCGTGGATCTCAACAACATTCCGTTGCCGCTGATCGAACGTGTCGAAACAGTAGCTGTCGGTGGCGCGCCGATTTATGGCACGGACGCGATCGCCGGCACGGTTAACATTCTTCTTAACGACGATTACGAGGGCATTGAACTGTACGGACAGGCTGGCGTAGCCGCTGACGAGGGCGACGCGTTTCGCAGCCGCACAGGAGTTGTTTTCGGGAAGAACCTGTTCGACGGTCGGGCGAACGTCACCTTTTCACTCGAATACAACACGCAAGACAATCTTGTTTTTAACGATCGGCCTGATACCTCAGGACGCGTCTACTCCTTTCAGGCGCCGGACCCGGGCGCCAATTCACCCTTCAACCAAGTTCTTGTCGAAGACACCCGGACAGCCATCATAAGCACCACCGGTAACCCCGTTTTAATCCCAGGGGTTCCAGTAACCTTTGGTGCTGACATTCCACTCGACCCCGGCAATCCTGATTCACCGCTGGCCCAGTTCAACGCCGTTGGGGACCTCGTTCCATATGACCCCGGTAGCGGAACCGGCAGTCCGGTCTTCCGTTCTGGCGGCGATGGCGCCGACTTCAGTGCGCTCCGCTCGCTTTTATCAGAGTCGGAGCGCACGCAGGCGACGTTGCTTGCTCGGTACGACCTTTCCGACAACGTACGCTTAAAGTTCGAGGGCTGGATCAACCGCGCTGATGTCGATGAGCCTGCGGATGAAGGGCTCTATCAAAGTGCCCTGCTCGGCGCAGGCACCTTCACTGACGTGGGTGCAGGGCCTGTGCCAGTTCTGCTCGACAACCCATTCGTGACGTCTGGCACACGTGATATCGTCAGCCGAGCGCTAGATGTAGACGGTGACGGCAACCCAGACGCTAACATCGATACGGACGGTGACGGCAACCCAGACGCCCCTGGCTTTTTCGTCGACCGCACCTTCACACTTGCCGGCGGCGTCACGCCTGTCACTTCCGATAACGAACTACTCCGCGCCGTCCTTGGACTCGAGGGCGAGTTCAATCTCGCTAATCAAGAATTATCGTGGGAAGTCGCTTATGTATACGGCGAATCAGAGTCGACTGACTCACAGCCCGTCTTGCGGGCATCTCGGGTCACACAGGCCGTGAATGTCGTTGTCGATCCCTCAACGGGTGAGCCCGCGTGTGCCGATCCGTCAAACGGCTGCGTCCCGTTTAATGTCATGATCGCGAACCCAGATTTGTCTTTCGTCTTGGGCAATATCGGTGGGACGACACGAAACGAGCAGCAAGTGTTTATGGCAAACATCACGGGCGGGCTGTTCGACCTGCCGACCGGCAAAGTCGAGTTTTCTGCCGGTGTTGACTTCCGCACGGAAGAAGCTTCCAGGGTGGCAAACGCGCTCTCGGCATCCAACGACGTGCCTTTCCCGCAGATTCCTGAGACCAGCGGGGAGTTCGACTCAACCGAAGTCTACGGAGAGCTCGTGGTTCCTTTGATTGGCAATCAATTTAAGCCGCTCGGAATCCAATCATTTGATTTCGAGGGCGCATTCCGTTGGGTGGACAACTCAATCGGCGGCACCGATGTGACGTGGACGCTCGGAGCACGGGCGGAGCCGTTTCCTGGACTGCAACTGCGCGGTAATCGAACCGAGGCCATTCGCGCACCCACGATCGACGAACTGTTCCGTCCGCGCAACGAATCGAACACGCGCGCGCAGGACCCGTGCGATTCACGTTTTATAGGTCTCGGTAACTTCCCAGAACGGCGCGCGGCCAACTGCGCAGCGGACGGAATCGTACAGCCGTTTCAGTCGATAGGCTCAGATGCATCGATTATCCCGACGCTCTCAGGCGGCAATCCAGACCTCGAGAACGAGACCGCTGAATCATGGACAATTGGAGCCATTGTTCAGCCCGAATTTATTCCGGGGCTTTCGATATCACTCGACTGGATAGACATTGAGATTTCAGATGCTGTTGAGAGTCTCAATGGCGCCGCTATCCTTGAAACGTGTTACGACAGCGCATCCTTCCCTGGTGGCGCTACGTGCTCCAACTTCACCCGCGGGCCGGATGGACAGTTGACGTTCCTGCAAACCGGCGTTGTGAACGTTGCCGGGGTCGAGTTCTCCGGCCTGACTGCTGGAGGACGTTATCTCCTGCCTACAGAGCGTTTTGGCAGTTTCGATTTTTCACTTAGCTACTTCTACACCGACGAATACACGGAGATTCCCGCAACACAGCAGCCGCGCGAGCGGGTGGGAGAGTTGAACTTCCCCGAGGACCGGGTAACTGCCGCCGTTGGCTGGCAAAGCGGTAGATTCAGCGTCAACAATCAAGTTCGGTGGGTGTCGAGCGTAGTCTTCGACTCGCGTGATAATCCAAACGCACGCGATGTATCCGAGATCGATTCATTCTGGACCCTCAACACGTCAATTAGCTACGACGTGACCGATACGATAAGCCTGCAACTAAACATCGATAACGTATTTGACGAACAGGCGCCGCGCCCCATCCCGCTTGCTTTCGACGTAATCGAAGGTGTGAGCTATACCTCTGGACTCATCGGACGCTACGCGACGCTTACGGCTCGGGCATCGTTTTAGGTTGTGACTGCGATGCACGCTAAAGAAGCGTGCCTGCTCGAAGAAACATTTGTTAAGGAGCATGGGCGAGTAACGGATTCTCTTTTCCTAGCTGTGTATGATGCTTCTAAAATCAACTATGTTCTTGGTTGCCGGACTAATCTTCGGGACCTTATTTTAGGCCGTTTTCATTTCAGGAAAATCGTAGCGTTTGCGTTGATAAGATAGCTTCAACTGAACAGTTTGCTGGCAAAGCGCCCAGCTTCTTTGGCGTTGTAGGGTTCGATACGCTTTTCTGGAGAAACCCTAGAAACACTGCACTCTGATGTCAGCGTGTCGTGTCTCGATTTCTTCAGTCGACAATGCGGAGGTTGCCAGCGGCCTTCTGCTCAGGTTGCTCGAGATGGTGGTCCATCTCAGCTTCCAGCATGCGCTGAGCCAGGGCCTGCTTCAGATCGCCTAGCAGGCCATCAGACCTGAATACTTCTTGGGGGTCCTGACCCTTCAGCAGCTCGTCGAGCAGCTTCGGGTCAATCGGGGTCTGAGCCATACGTCCCTCCTCGGGATAGTCTTCATCGTATGGCTCACAAACACAAAATTACTGACACTCCTTCCACCGGCGCGTAAGCCCTGAAGCGGATGAGTTCTTACCTCTTCCGACTCATTTACTCTCAATGACTACTTTCGATCCAAATGAAATGTTAGGTACCGCGCGCCATCAAGAGTCTTTGGACGGCGGGTCATCCTCGGCTTAACTGAAATGCGGACGTTTGATCCGTGTGTCCTGCAACCTTTTGAACTATGCGCGATTCGAAAAAGACTGTCCGAACGCTACTCGTCCTTGGCTGCTTTTACTCGATTTCTTAGGTCCTCAACGCTGGCGTAGCTGCGCTCAGTTTTAGTTTTTTTTGCCGCGAGTGTCTGTACCCACCCATCCCAGCGACGCTAACAAGTCTCATTTCGTTGGGCTAGACTAGCGCGTCCAATCAAGCGGACAGAACGTGAAGCCCGTCGACACACAAGAAAAAAGTTCGTCCCACGATGTCGTCGTCGAATTCTATCGCGATCACTTTCATCGTTTCGTTGCAGATCTTCGAGCGAAATTTGGCTCCGGTCCACCTGACCCAGAAGACGTGGCACAACAGGCGTTCGAGAAGTTACTGAACCACAGTAGCGGGGATGACCCGATTCGGAGCGTAAAGGCCTACCTTTGGATGGTCTGCAGAAACATCATCATCTCCGACCTCAGGTCGCAGAAAACGGCAAAACAACGAGATATTGCATACTTTGAGCAGAAATCCGATCAAGAGGGTTTCGTTTTAAGCCCCGAGCGCGTCTTAGCATCGAGAGAACAACTTTCGATTGTTCAGTTTCAGCTTCGCAAAATGCCCGACCGGCGCAGAAAATCGTTTCTCCTAATGAGAGTGCACGGGCTTTCGCAAACCGAAGTAGCGCGAGAGCTGGGCATCTCGCGAACCGCTGTTAGCAAGCATGTTGCGAAAGCTACCCAAGAGATTCTTTCGGTGCTATTCGATGACCACAGATCGCAATGACCACATCTCAGGTATCGATCAGGCGCTAATCAATGAAGCGCTCGAATGGCGGGCGGAGATGGACGACGCGAACGTCGATAGTGATAAGCGAGCCGCGTTCCATCAGTGGGTCATGTCTGATCCCTCTCACATGCAAGCTTTCGATTACGCCGAAAGATTTTGGGAGCAACTCAAAGTTGTATCGGATACTGACGTCCCGCAACCAGCGTCGTTGCTCGACGTTGTCTACGCTCGACAGTTGCAGAGTCGCCGAAGGTTTTCTGTAGCAGCGTCGTTAGTCTCTTTCGCCCTGGTGGCGGTGGCTATTGCCCTTTTGGCGATAGATACGCAGGGCGACGAATTTGAAACACAAGTCGCTGTTACCTATTCCACAGATCTTGCAGAGTCTCGAACGTTTGCGCTTGCCGACGGAAGTCAAGTTTTCCTTGGCCCAGGTAGTCGTTTGGAAACGCTTATAAACCGTGAGTCACGTGCGGTTAGCCTCCTTACCGGAGAGGGGTACTTTGATGTCGCAGAGGACGTGACACGCCCATTTTCTGTATCAACTCGAAACGCTGAAATATTGGTTGTTGGAACGCAATTTAATGTGCGGGCGGCTAACACCAAGACTCATGTTGCCGTAGCGGAAGGGCTGGTAAAGGTTGACCTCCCAGCCCCCTTACCTGAAGACAGTCCGACGGGGCCAGTATCGCTGAACCCTGGTCAAGCTGTGGTTTTGGAGCAGGGTAGTGTTGGCGAGGTCTCAACCGTTAGTGTCGCTCTGATAGGCGCTTGGCGCGACAATAGACTTGCGTTCTTCAACGAGCCTTTGGCCGGCGTCGTGGAACAGGTCAATCGGTATGACCGCCGTGAGATCCTGCTCGGCGACCCAGAGGTAGCAACCTTGACCGTGTCAGCGACGCTGGATGCCAGCGATATCGATTCGTTGTTGGACACGCTGGCGGAGATTTACCCACTATCCGTCACAGAGACAAGGCCAAACCAGCTCGTCATCACGAGAAAAAAATAGGAGTTTTTTAGAGGGAAGGTTTCACTTCGGGTTTCGTCTGCGTCTTAGCAGTAACACAAATGAGAAGCATTTGTAGATTCGTAGACGCTGTGGGACCGTTGTGAATAAAAAATTCAATGTAATCAATACGATAACTGCACTTTTAATTTTCCTCTTGGGCGGCTTTACACCCGCCAAGGCACAACCGGACAGCGCACAATCGAACGGGGAACAGCAGATTGACCTGTCCGCACAGCCGCTCCAGCAATCGCTGGTTGAGCTTGGGGCAACCTACGGCGTAACCATCGTGAGCCAGGGCGGCATCACAGCAAACAAACGAGGTGCTGCAGTTACCGGAAGCCTCACGCTTGATGAAGCGCTTACGGCTGTCTTGCGGGGTACCGGCCTTGAAACCCGACGGTCGACCTCCGGAAGTCTTGTTGTGCAACAGCGCAATCCGACAGCCACCAACAGTAACCCGGAGCTGTCGGGTGCTTCGTCCAGGGGGAAGACGCGGCGGCGTCAGCCGAAACCGATCGAAGAGATCATTGTAACGGGTCAGCAGATTGACCGGTCGCTGCAGGAAACCAAAGAAAGCGTTGCGCTTGTTTCCGCCGAGACGATTGATCAACGAACGCTGCTCGACATCGAGGATGTACTTCTTCAAACCGCCAACATTGCCCCGAGTGCTAGTGTAGTTGGCAACGTTTCCATTCGCGGCATATCGCGAGCGCCCTTCGCCATTGGCGGTGTTGGAGATACCAGCAATACGTTCTACGACGATGTGGCAATTACCAATCAGGCGTTGGGCTTCATCAGCCGAAACACATGGGACGTTGAACAGATTGAAGTGTTGCGGGGGCCACAGTCTACGAACGTTGGGCGGAACGCACTAGCTGGTGCGTTAGTCATTCGTACCCGGAACCCCCAGCTCAATGACTTTGAAGCGGCCGCCCGGGTAGAAGCCGGCAACGCCGACACCTTTGCCTATGAAGGCATGGTTAATGTGCCGGTAACCAAGAACAGCGCGCTACGAATCACGGGTGAGCGGTCGGTTACAGAGGGCTTTGTTGACAATGTGACAACTGGAGCTACGGATGATGGACGTGAGGAATTCACGACCGTCCGTGCTAAGTATCTGGTGGAGTTTTCAGACCGGTTCAGTGCCTTAGCATCCATTCAGTACGTCGATGGGTTGCAGGGTGAGGGCTTCTATGTAGCGCCAGCCGACGGGCCCTTGGATAGCTTTGAAAGACGAAACAACGCGCCTTCTTTTTTTGGTTATGAGGGCACGACGGGATCATTGAATCTTACCTACGACTTCGCGAACAATTGGACGCTTCAATCCATCACGGCGTTTTCAGACGGTGACTCGGAGTTTGAACGAGACATTGATGCAACTGAATTCGACATTGGCACAGATTCTAATCCTCAAAGTCAGTTCAATGTTTCCCAGGAACTCCGCCTAAGTTTCGAAGGCAACAAGCTACGTGGTGTTGTCGGAGGCTATTATCTCGATGATGACAGAGAGAGCTTCTATCGAATCAATAACGCCGTAGTACCCTCCGATGCCGGTGTACCCCCATTTCTGCTGCCGTTTTTCCCGGAATTTTTCACCGTCAGTCAGGTTACGGAATCAGAATTTGAGTCCGAGAACTTCGCTTTTTTTACGCAGTGGGATTACTTCTTCAGCGATAAGTTAACCTTCTCAACGGGCCTGCGATACGACCAGGAGAGTTTTGACCGGCAGTCAATGAGGTCGGTCAATCTCGATCCATCAACTCCGCTACCGGACCCTGTTGCGGCGGGTATGCAAGCGGAAGCACTGTCACCTGGTAGCGGCGCTGCCGTTGAGGGAGGCGTTGCTCAGGTTAACGGCTTTCTGTCGGCACTGCTGGGCTCGACCACAAATGATGTGGGCACAACGTTTGAAGCCCTGCTGCCAGAGGCTGGTATTACTTATGCATTCAATGACGACTTCCGTGCATCGCTTTTCTATAAGCGAGGCTACCGCGCGGGTGGCTCACAGATAGTATTTGGTGGGGACGTTAATGAATTCGACCCGGAATTCATTGAAAATTTCGAACTGTCGTTGCGCTCTGAATGGCTAGACAACACGCTCACCATCAATGCTAACGCTTATCTCGGCTTTTGGAACGATCAGCAGGTCAACGTGCCTATCAACGGAAATCCGCTGAACACGCGAACGGTGAACGCTGGCGAATCGCGCATTTGGGGCTTTGAAGCGGAGGCAGACTATACCCCTGGCGCCAACACCCAATTGTTCGTCTCTGTGGGCTACGCTCAAACCGAATTTAAGGAGTTCTGTCGCATCGGATCGACTGTTGTCAACCTGTCGGAGTGCGTCGTTGATGGAGTGACCGGTAGTGACTTGGCGGGCAATGAATTTGGCTTATCCCCAGACTGGACTGTGTCGGCTGGCGGTGAACACTTTTTAACAGACCGTATTTTCCTGCAAGCCAACGCAACCTATCAAAGCGGATCCTTCGGCACTGTAGACAACGAGCCTGAAACCCTTTCAAGTGGCCTTCTGTTGGTTAACGCCAGCCTCGGGTATCAACGGGACCGATTTGACGTCAGGTTTTACGTGCGTAACCTGTTTGACGAGTTCGATACACTGAGCATTGCACCGTTTGGCGCGAATGGCGACTTCAGTATTGTTCCCAGTACCCCTCGCCAATTTGGTCTCATCGTATCCGCAAGGTACTAGCGCGCTGGGAATCATGCACAGCGAATTGCCCCCTGAATTTTTTGGTGTCTCTATAACATGAGTATGGTTTTTGCTCCGGGGCGCGACCGCGCGCAATGACGGCGGTAGCGATTTCACTCTCGGTCGTCGCAGCAGGCCTTACGCACGCCGGTGTTCGCGCCGTAAACAGCACAAAGAGAAGACTGCTTTCCGCCTTCGCGCTGGTGATGCTGGGTGCTGGCCTCTGGTTCGGTCGTTCATTCGGTGGCTTCTGGCCTGGTTTCTACACGATCCTGTCGATTTACTTTTTGACCACTGTCGTTACACCATGGATCGTGTTTTTGTACGAGAGACGTCATGATCGCTAGGTCGATCGTTGGAGTGTTGCTTTCGATTCCGGCAAGCGTCATCTTGATTGCGCTTTTCCTGGTGGCCACACCGCCCATGCCGGCCTGGCGCATACCCACACTGTTGATGGTGGTACCGGTGTGGGTGGGTGTTGCGTCGGCGAGCTTTCTTCTTCCAACGGCGCGTGACGCTGCGTTGGCTTTGATAGCGGTATCGGTGATGGGGTATGGCCTGATCAAGTTTCTAAACTTTGCTGGAGTTGGCGGCGCATGAAGACATCGACCATCAAGGCATTCACGAAAGTGCACACGTGGACCGGGTTGGCCACAGGCATGGCGTTGTTCATCGCGTTCTACGCCGGTTCCATGACCGTGTTCTACCACGAAGTCTCCGAATGGGATGACTATCACCCGGAAGCCCAGGTCTATCAGGACTACGGTCAAGCACAACGACTGGTGGAACAAGTACTGGACGCGGATCCTGGCGCTGCGAACGACTTCCATCTGCATCTGTCCGAATCGCACGGCCACGCCCACGAGATCTTCTGGTTCAACAGGCTCGAAGACGGAACCCTCGAGAGTTTTGGCTATACGCTTGATGACAGCGAAAGGTTGAAGGTTATTGAGCAAAGCAATTCAGGGCTTAGCGGATTCCTCTATCAGCTTCATTACAACGCCGGACTTCCCGACAGTTGGGGATTGTATGTGCTCGGAATCGTAGCCCTTATCTATGGGCTAGCGATGGTTACGGGGCTGCTGATCTTCATCCCAAACTTTCTCAAAGATCTATTGATCATCCGTCCAACTAAGAACCGAAAGCGGTTCTGGTTGGATACTCACAATGTAGTTGGAGTGATCTCACTGCCATGGCATTTCATGTACGCCTGGAGCAGTGTCATTCTTGCCATTGGCATCTTCCTGCTTGCACCGTTCCAGTTCTTAGTCTTCGAAGATAATCTCGCTGAAATGGTCACTGAGGACCTCGGCCAAGTACAACCGCGTCAAGCGCTCGGTGAACCAGCCGCCATGCTAGGCGTCGAGGAATTGATCGCGAGTGCAAAGGCAGAGCTGCCCGGATTGATCCCAAGCGAGATCGAATATCGCCATGCGGGCGATGCCAACGGCACCGCTTCAATAGCCGGGACGCTCCAAGATGGCAACACACTCATCGCCAACGCGTCGGTTACGGTTTCAACGGTTGACAATGAAATCGTTTCAATCGACGACCCGAGAGAGGCGAGCCCCGGAGCGACGATGTTCTTTGGTCTGTATGCATTGCATTTCGTCTCG
>JBCCNK010000121.1:0-9963 GCA_039025875.1 Pseudomonadota bacterium | reverse complement strand
GCGCCGACGATCGAGACTTCGACAAAGCGGCGGCGAACGCAGAAGCGGCGAGCGCAGAGGCGGCCGCTGCGATCGGGAGTATCGGAGAAGAGGGCGTGACTTCTTCACTTCCATCGTTCGAAGAAGCCGTACGCCGTGCTGAGGGGCTGTCGCTAGATCTACTACCGAGCCTCGGACAAGAGCTGAGTGATCCCGCCACTTTGAACGCTGTCGGCGAGCTCATGAACAATGCGCAGTCAATGGCGGCGGACCTCGGCATTGGTGGTGGCGAGGAGATCCTGTCTATCTACATCTTTGCATCTTTCTCGATGCCGGATGCCTCGTTGAAGGCCGTCATCGAGCAGGCGGAACTCGCCGGCGCCGCAGTCGTGCTTCGCGGCCTCGTCGATGATTCAGTCGAAGCGACGATGCAAGCAGTCAGCAACCTCTATGGCGAGGACGAACAGGTTGCCGGCGCTGTCATTGACCCGACGCTGTTTGAACGTTTTTCCATTAACCAGGTACCTAGTTTCGTAGTCTCGGAATCCCCTGCACAGAGATGTATGTCGGATGCCGACTGTCCGATACCGGACTACGTCAAGATTGCCGGGGACGTACCACTGCTGTATGCGCTCGAGCGAATTTCGGCTAGTCACCCAGAGCTTGATCTAAAGCTCGCCCCCGCCCGCCGGTCGTTACAGCCCGGGAGGACATGGTGATTGCTCGAGCGCTCCTCATTGCATGCGTGTGCGTCCCCGGCATCTGCTTTGCGCAGTCTCAACAGGAAACCGCAGACGACGCGATCGAGTGGGCAGAAGGCGCCAACTCGGAGGTAGTCGAAGCGGCTGAAGCGGGTGATCCAATTGATGTGACTCCCGGCTTCGCCGGAACAGATCTTTCGCAGTCCGATTACTACGACAATCAAAGCCCGGGCGGGCTTGAGTCAGATGGATTCACCGCTGTGATCACATCAGGTGATGAGACGATCGGGTATGCGTGGGACCAGGCCAATACCCCAGTTCTTGAGTTCAGCGAGGATGACCCGCTTCTTGTGGACTCATGGGCGATCCAGGACAACACGTCTGTTGTAGAAGGCGAGCTGCTCACGACGTCGAACGAGTGCTCTGACGGCGACGTCGGCACCGAAGAAACCACGATCGAGCGATGCTCGGCTTGGGTGTTACCGGAGGAGGGAAGCTGTAGCAGCACACTGACTGTAACGGCTGAGGTGACTACCGCCGTTTACGATGCTGTCTTGAACGTGTTCCTCGACGCCGGCAATCCAGATCAACCAGGCGCCATTGGCGGGTCATTTCGATTGCACGGATCGCCCGGCACGTTGGTTGACTACGGTTTCGGTACCAACGGGGAAGTAATTGGAATCGTGAACCTCTCCAACAGCATGAGTCTGCCGACTGACTTCAATTGCGCGAACATTACGGATACCAGCTTCACCACTTCAGGTAGCTTCCATTCAATCTCCGGCCCGACGTGTCAGCCGGGTGGTCGTTCGTTCGCAAGCGTGTTCTTTTTCCCTGGCGCGACCAATGGCGGCAACATCAACTTCCGTATCGAGGTTCTCGGCAACCCAGTTTTCACTGATACCTGGTCGGACGGTTGCGCAGGGCTCGATGACTGCGAGGCTCAGGGTCCGCCGGTCTGTGTGGAGGGTCCGGAAGAGCGGATGATCACTGCAAACAACGGCGTCGACTATCCGGTGTTTCGTGACTGTTGGCGCTACGACACGGCGATGACTTGCGCCGGCACTACGGCGACTGACGAGGGCTACTGCAGCGAGCTCGTGTCACGTGGTTGCAGCCCGATCGACAGTCAATGCGAAGCAGACGGAACGTGTGAACACACGTATGAATGCCCTCTCGATGGATGGAGTGAGCCAGCAGAGGATTGCACGGATACCAGCTTCGCACTGCAGGGCGTTGAGTTTGATACGAGTGTTGAACAAAGCGGCGACTTTGGTGTTGCGGCCGCCAACCTGCAGGCAATGGAAGAGGCCGTCCTCGATATGGACAGCGCCGGAGTTACCTGCACCGAAACGCCCGTCGGATCCGGTGAGTACAACTGCGTTGGAGATCTGCTGATTTTCAACGGCGAGGATCGTCGTTGTTCGAAGAAAGCACTCGGCTTTGCGAATTGCTGTAGCCGGAGTGGTTGGGGTCTTGGCTGGGCGTCGGACTGCTCGAGCGAAGAGGACATTCTTCGCACCCAGCGCGCGGAGGGCCAATGTGTCTATGTCGGCACCTACTGCAGCGACGACTCCATCTTCGGCTGTCTCGAGAAGACCGAAACCAATTGCTGCTTCCGCTCGAAGCTCGGGCGCATCATCCATGAGCAAGGCCGCCCGCAAATCGGCTACGGATGGGGAAGTGCAGAGGCGCCTGAATGCGAAGGCTTCAGCGAAGAGCAACTCGCAGCATTGGACTTTGGTGCGATCGACTTCAGTGAGTACTTCGCTGATGCCTTCGCCAACGTCACCGGAGGCCCCGACAGCGCTGCGATGGAGAGCATCATCGATGCATATATCACCACACTGTCAGGCTCGAGCTGTAGTCAGTTCGACCCTGGTTACCCGGATTGTTAGGAGGACGTCATGCGTCTAGTGATCATGTTCATAACCGTCCTGCTGAGCCAGCAAGCCGTAGCGCAAAGCGCAGGGGATACCTTTCGAGCGGCGTTGAGCCGCTCAAGCACTTCGGTACCAGACTCCTCGGAAGCGGCGAGCGATCGCTGGTATCGCGATCAAGAACGTGGATGGTTCTGGTACGAGGAGCCGCCGATCGAGCCTGAGGAAATCGATCCACTGAAGCCCTCAATGTCGGCGCCTCCAATGAGCGCTCTCGCGGAGCTCGAGGCGCTGCAGCAACGGATTGAGGAGACGAAGGCCAGAGCTGTGCTTCATCCCAGCGAGGCCTCGCTTCGAGAATGGCTATCTCTGAATCAGCAAATCCAGAACAAGGCGGAGCTGTTCGCCGACACCATGCAGCGAGTCGTCTGGACGACACCGTCTTTGGACTCAAGCCTGGTGCGGCCGCATTCACAGGAAGGACTGAAAGCCTGGACCGCGGCCCGGACAGAGGCTCGATCAGAAGCGATGCGAGAGATCGCAGCCGAGTACGGACTTTTCTTCGTCTTCGAAAGCGATTGTACGTACTGCAGGCAAATTGCACCTTTCCTGCAGCGGTTCGCCCGAACCTACGACTTCAAGATAGTGCCTATTTCACTTGATGGGGGCACGCTACCGGAGTTCCCAGATGCTCGGTATGAGCCCTCTATGCGACAGAAGCTCAGTGTTGAGGTGACGCCGGCGGTCTATTTGGTGAACCCAGGTATGGGCCACATTCAACCGATCGCCTATGGCGTCGTTAGCCTGTCCGAGCTCGAGACACGGATTATGCGCTTGATGCGCATGGAGCCTGGCCAGATGAATTTCAATGTTTACTCGAATGGAGGGCAGCAACGATGAAAAATTCGGCTGTCAGAATTCTAGCGGCAGGGCTTCTGTCGGCCTTGCTGTCAACGCCGGCACTCGCAGATCTCGAGGGCGATCTCAATGACTTCGTTGATGAGCTTGGCGGGTCTACGACCGCAACGTCTCCCTCAGCCTTCGAGGGGCAGGGCTATCGGTATCTGAACGGTGGGCAGGTCTTTGTTCGAGTGCCCAACCAACAGGTACAGCTCTATGGTTATAGGGCGCCCAATTACAACGCGGGATGTGGCGGCATCGATATGTTCGGTGGCGGCTTTGCCTTTCTCGACGCGGGTGAACTAGTACAGGTGCTGAAGGACGTCGGTTCCAACGCCGCGTCGTACGCGTTCATGCTCGCGCTGCGCACGATATCGAGTCAGATCAGCAACACGGTGGGCGAGAACTTCGACTGGTTGTTGAAGAACCAGGGAATGAGTTTCAACACCTGCGAGCGTGCTCAATGGGCCGTTAACTCTGCGCTGTCTGGAGAGATCCTCGGCAACCAGGCGAGCGTTTGTATCAGTCAACGCACGCAGACGCTAGGCGAGACGTACACGGAGGCGCGCACGGCGTGTACCGCGGCTGGCGGCCAACAGGAAGCAACAGTCAATACCGACGAAGCCCGGGACCAGGCGTTCATCGAGGGCAACTTGACCTGGATCTTGATGAACAAGGCAGGAATGTTCCCGGATGACCCGGAGATGCGCGAGATGGTGATGTCGATCACAGGGACTGTCGTCAAGATCAAGCGATCGCCGACAACTGGGGCGCCGGCAGCCGGTGACGAGAATGCTGAGCCCAATGTCGAATACTACAAGTCTCTGCTTCTGCATAGCGACGGCATCCTTGACGGCATTCTTCGAGGCTCTAATGCGATGACGGTCTACGACTGCGACGACGATTCGAGCGTTTATAGCTGCCAGGAGCCCGACGAGGTTGACGTTACGCTTCCGCCAGAATCCTCATTGGTAGCTCTAGTTGGACAGCGAATGGGAGCGCTGTATACCGCAATTCAAACGAAAGCAACGCCAGGTACAGGAGAGGTGGAGCTTGTTCAGAAGACTACGTTGCCGGTACACCGAATTCTTGCAGTGGCCGCTGGATTGAGAGGTGACGCCGGTCAGGACCTCGTTGGCAAGTACACCGAAGCCGTCGCCGTAGATATCCTGTTTACGTATGTGGAGCGACTGAGCGCGCTAATCGCCAACCAAGCGGAGGATCCACAGTGGGGACGACATGGGGAGCGGCTAGCTGAGACACAGTTGCGCATCATGGAAACCATCCGAGAGCGACGCAGGCAGATTCGTAGGGACGTTGATTCCTCTATCCGGATTGCTCAAGAGCTTCAATACTACGAGCGTCTGATCATTAGCGGTATGCCGAAAGGTCTCGTCGCTTCTCATCGCTGGACGGTGGCAGCAGGGCAGAACTAATGGAGATCATTACGTTCGGAGGTGCCATCCAGTTAAATGCGTTGTTCACAGCGATGGCAGCGTTTACTTCGACGGATGATTTTCTTTCTGCGATCCGCTTGATGCTCTTAATCGCGAGTCTCGTAATCGCGATGGAGATCACATTCACCGGCAGCTTCAAACCGGCCCCTCGTTTGCTTATTGCTGTCTTCATTGTGTACGCAGCCCTGTTCGCGCGAGCGGATGTCGAGATCATTGATCGTGTAACGCCTGCCAACTCATCGACAGTCGATGATGTGCCAGCTGGAGTGGCAGTTGTCGCGCATTTTGCGAGCGTGACCAGTGATTGGTTCACCCAGATATTCGAGACCTCATTTGCGCAGCCGAACGAAATGCAGTACCGGAATAACGGACTGCTCTTTGCGAACCGGTTGGTTCAGGCGAGCACGGAGCTGGAATGGGGCGACCAACGTTACGCTCGCAACATGAGCGAGTTCATGCGCAGTTGTGTTTACTACGGAGCGAATGCTGGGTGGTTTGATTGGAACGAGCTCATGGTTTCAACAAACGTGTGGGACTATATCGTGACGGAGGGCGTGGGCGCTGCCATCTTTACTTCGTATGATGCTGGTACTGGCCCAGCACTCGTACCGTGCACTAATGCGTTGCAGAATTTGAACGATGGGCGCGCCGATGCGATCGACAGTACTGCAGATGTCTGGGGAACTAGGATTTTCGGCGACACGGATGTAGCCGGCTCCAATGCGCAGCTCCTGGCGATGCTACCGATCGCGTACGACTACCTGGGAACCATTTCTGCAACGGGCGCTGAGATCGTCGCGCAAAATGTGATGCTGAATTCTATGCGCCGGTCCTTTATGACTATGGCTGCAGACGCAGATGCAACAGCCGCGATTCAGGACTTCGCGCAAGGTGCTGCAGAGGCCCAAGCCAGGCAGACTTACACGACGCTGGGCGCACTGGCGGCCAGGACGCTACCGCTGATTCGTTCAATCCTCGAGATGCTGATCTAGGGATTGTTCCCGATCATGTTCTTGATGGTCTTGGTCACGATGTTCCCGGGCAAATTCTCGATCTTCTACATCAAGACTTTGATCTGGATTCACTTGTGGCCGCCGCTGTACGCCATTCTTCACTTCGTCATGTCGGTTTATTCTGCAAACGCTGTCTCTGCGGTTGCGACGATACCGGCCAGTGTAGGAGGTGGTGGTGCGGGTCTCGCCGTGGTGACGCAGGGCGGTCTTGCGGCCGTGAATGCCGATATGGCGAATCTCGCGGGCTACCTCGCGTGGACCATTCCGTTGCTGTCTTGGGGGATTATGAGCGCGGGTGGATTCGCCATATCGACGTTGGCGTCTAGCCTCGGCTCGGTAGCGCAGTCCGCCGGTTCGAGCCAAGCACAAGCCGCCGCTACGGGGCAGATTAACCTTGGTAACATGCGTCTATTGAACAGCACATCGTTCATGCAAAACAACGCGCCGCAGATGAATATGGGTGTAGGTAGTTACACGGATCCAACGACCGGCGTTAAGACGACCACGATGCAAGACGGCGGTCAAATAATCAGTACACCGCAGCAAAGCACTGGACTGGGCACGGGTATTAGTCAGGGTATCCAGTCGTCGGTTTCAGAGCGTGCTTCGTCATCCTTACGCGCTGCCCAGGACAATGCTATGCAGTTCGCACAATCGTCCGCCGCAAACTACGACAATGCAATGTCTTTCAGGCAGGACTCGAGCACAGGCTTGGCGTCGACAGACAGTGCTGGGTATACATTCTCCGGGTCTGTCGGCGAGAAGGCCAACACCCTTAACTCTGGCCTAGAACAGATATCTCGTGATCATGGCATTACTGTTGAAGACGCGCTAAAGGCGAGCATCGCAGCCTCAGCCGGCTTCGATATTCCGCTTACCAGCTTCGGAATCAAGGGAGAAGTAGCGCGAAGCGGTTCAGCCGCCAACCGTGCGTTGATGCAGGACATTGCGCGTTTCTCGAATGAGTCTAAGTTTGATGAGTCGTGGGGCCAGGTACTTGATGCAAGTGAACGACTGGCAACCGAGCGATCGAGCCGCACGGGTGACACCGACTCGAATAGTATTTCCGCGTCGCTTCAAGGAGCAGTACAGAGCCGCGATACGGCTGGCGCTTCGATTTCTGAAGCGCGTTCCTGGGAGGCCGCGGAACAGCGACTTGAGTCGAGCGGCTTCTCTGCCAACTTTGATGCGGGTGCGGCTGTTCGCGCGAACATGATTGGTTCGCAGAAAGGTATAGCAACGCCAGGCAATAACAGTGCAACGTGGACTAGTAGCGAGGTCAATTCGCTCTTTGCGGCCGCCGATCGAGGAGACTCAGAAGCGATCGGGATCATCTTAGGCGAAGCCCAGCGCTTCGGTGCCCAACAAGGCTTGGAGCTGGCCGGAGTAAGCGATGGTGTTGGGGGATCAGGCGGCGTGTCTTCGTTCTATAGCGATTCTGCCGCTGGGGTCGGCGGGACCGGTGCTGTTGAGTCCTACTTTGAAAGCTCATCTCGAGGCGTCTTGTACGGCGATGACCGCGTGGACTCTGATCTACCTGGTAATCGATGGAACGTTAAGACTGACGAGATCCAGATTAGAAATTCGGTCGATACCATTACCAAATCTGCTGGGCAGGGCGTGCAAAGCAATAGGGACACAATTCAGTCGGACACGGACGCAGCAGCTGCAGAGAACCAAGCTTGGAAGGAAGCAGATCCCGCAGGCGCTGCGGACGATTGGATCCCCGGTGTTGGCAGGGATCGTTAGTCGTCGTGTAGGCGAGCGTAGTCGTCGTAGTCCTGCATCGATCGACGCATGTCCTCGGCAGTATCGGAGGAGCTAAGACGATCGGTGTCGAACTCGCGCGAGTTGCTTCCTGTTGGGAGGGCCGAGTCCAAAACTTCTGAGGGCAACAGCCAACCAAGCGCCACGACAGAGGCAACGACCCACGCGACGGTCATCGCTGAGACGTCCTGTGGAGTGCTCCACACGACGAGGGCGTAGCCAAGCCCGCCACCTAGGGTAGCGAGAGCTGCGGCCTCGAGGAGGCGTCTGATGACGTTCTGGATCATGGCTATCAGGATACGCCGCCATCGATGCGGGGAGAAGCTTATTAACTGGAGCAAAGCCCCTAAGTCACTGAAAGTTCGTTAGTGATTCGAATTCTGTGATGCAATACTGATGACGCCTGCAGCAGTTCTTGGAATTTTGAGCGAATGCCGAGAAAGATCGAAACCATCAAGAAGGCGATTGCCAAAGAGGAAAAGCGCCAGCTGGAGCGCATTCTGCGAGGACGGACGCGTGGCGCCGGCGCCGGCGGATTCAACCGCGACGTCGACGCGATCGTCCACAATATTCGGCTCCTTGAGATAGAGCTCGAGCAAGCGATCGACTTATGAGGTGACCAGTGGCGATTGAGGGCTACGACAAACGTTCATTTGGCGAAGCAGTCAGCAAGGTTGTGTCGCCTGCGCAGCCTATCGATTCGGTTGAGCATCTTGTAGGTAGGGCGCGAGAGCTAGAGCAGATCGAACGCGCTCTTATGCAGCCAGGGCGGAATGTATTTATTTTCGGGGAGCGAGGTGTAGGCAAGAGCTCTCTCGCTGCAACTGCGGCAACTCAACTACAGAGCAGCGACTCGAGATACATTGATGTGGCCTGTGCGCAGGACTCTACGTTGAGTTCTGTTGTCGCTGACATTGTCAGCAGGGCCGTCAGTCGAAGTCGATTGACAAGCGAAGTGACGACTACCAAGTCCGGCGCCGACCTCAAATTCATCTCTCACTCAATCGAGAGTGAAAGACGAGAGCGTGATCTTCGCACGGAGATTCGACTGGTAACCGATGCGATTGATGCCCTTCGAGAGGTTGAAGCAATACATTCCGATCAGCCAGTGGTTGTGATCGACGAAGTGGATCGCATCGCGGATAAGAAGGAGATCGACAAGTTCGGTGATCTGCTCAAGCACATCGGCGACAAAAAGCTTGGGATCAAGTTCTTGTTCACCGGTGTCGGGAAGACGCTTGATGAGATTCTGGGCTCTCATCAGTCGGCAATCCGACAGCTCGAGACAATTGAGCTTCCTCGACTGAGTTGGGATGCGCGGTGGGACATTGCGATCGCAGCACTCGGTCACTTTGGGATTGAGATCAGTCGGGATATCTGCGTCAGGCTCGCCGCTGTCTCCGACGGCTTCCCGTACTACGTTCATTTGCTCGTAGAGAAGATCTTGTGGTGTCTGTATGACGAGGAGGGCGAGTCGAAATCGGTGACATGGGATCTATACGTCGAGGCCTTAAGAGAAGCAATTACAAGTATCCATGCTGAGCTTGCTCGTCCGTATGTTGAGGCGACGGCTTACCATAGCCCGGAGTACGAACATATCGTTTGGGCAACGTGTGCCGGCGATTGGCAAGGCAGCAACCTAAGAACTATGTATGGCACGTATGAGAGCGTCGCCCAACAACTCCAGCTGAGTAGCGTTCTGAATTACAACTCGTTCTGCAACCGTCTCAGAAATCTGACCAAGACCGGCTACGGGAGCATTCTTGAGAGAACGCGGCGCAAAGGCAGCTACCAGTACCGAGAGAAGATATTGCGTGGCTACGTGAGAATGCAGGCCGAGGCCAATGACGTAATCATTTGGGGCGAGGAAGCTAGAGCCAACGTCAAAAATTATATGAAGAGCGTGCCTTCAAGAAGGACCGGTGTGCCTCGATCACAGCCGCCGAGTGGTTACCCACGAGGTTGGAAGGTGTGAATCCGTCGCGGCCTAGGTCAAGTCGTTAGGGTATCTCGACAACAAGTACAGCAAGCTTTGCTACTGCACTCAGCACAAACGCGGAGAACCCGACCAACAGCAATACGTGGTCACGCCTGACCTTACCCTTTTCGTAAGGGTCCGCGATAGCGGGGTTGAACCCGGACAGCCAAATCGTGCCACTTCGGCTACGCCACTTACAGCCGCCACGGCTCATTTAGTTACTGATCGCCAGCTATCAATCGCTGCAAGAACCGTCCGCGTCGTCCCGCGTCCCGCAGTCACGTCACG
>JBCCNK010000120.1:0-10018 GCA_039025875.1 Pseudomonadota bacterium | reverse complement strand
GGATGACGACACAACATCGTCACCGCGCAACCGCCGGAATGCGCAGCGCCGCAGGGTGATTTTTCGTGCATTGCACGACTGCATCATCGAGCACGGCTACAGTAAGACAACCCTGGCCCACATAGCGCGTAAGGCCGAGATGAGCGCAAGCCATCTGCTTTACTATTTCCAGGGCAAGGAGCACATGCTTGAAGAGTACTTTGCGACCGTGGCGCAGTGGTTTTTGTTGCAGATCGAGCGGATAGCGAAGCAGCCCACCGAGGAGCAAATCGAACTCTGGGCCCAGCTGTGGTTTGGCGAAGGAGAGGACGCCTACAATGACATCGGCTTCATGCTCGAGTGCTTTGGTGAGGCAGTTCACGATGGCGTTATGCGTAAAACCAAAGTCGATTTTGACCGCCAGTGCAAAGAGTTCTTGAAGCCTCTCTTCCCCCTCGCTTCGAGGGCCCCCCAGGGCATCTCGCAGAATAGAGAAGCGAATCCAGCCAGCCCTGAAGAGGCAGCTGAAGTCGCCTACTCACTACTCATAGGCCTGCGCAGCTCTGTTTATTTCAGTGATGGTATGTCGGCGAGTTCTGCGGCGCGCTATTTTCAGGATACAGTTCGCGGCCTTCAGCAAGACTGAGCCCGGATCCGAACAGCGACTACACGAGCCTCACACGGGGCGCTTGCTGGCATAACTGGACAGGACTTCAGGATTCGCTCTCGAAAAAAGCCTTAGATCGGGCAGCACGCTGAGCAATCAGATTGATCGGCTCGGCAATCTGGTGGTCACTTGCAAAAGCGAGAGCAACAGAAGCAGGTTTGGCGCTCTGGTAATCCGTCAGCCGAATACGTGGTGTCTTACCACTAACCTCGATGGCATCAGCCATGGAACTGGCCGGCCACCATTGGCCATGCGATGCCCCCGCCGCGCGGGTGATGCTCTCGTTGATCAGCGATCCGCCCAGGTCGTTAGCGCCCCCACTCAAACACCCAATAGCGTGCGTTCTTCCCATTTTGGCCCAGGACGTCTGTATGTTGGTGAAGTCCCAACCCAGCGCCAGACGTGCAACGGCATGTACCAGGTACGCTTCGCGCAGCGTTGGTCCGTGACGACTTTGGCCTTTCTTGGCCATCGGCGCCTCTCGAGCGACAAACGGAAGAGGCACGAACTCAGTGAACCCACCCGTTTCGCGCTGAAGACCCCGGAGCTTTACCAGGTGCGCCGACCAATCGGCAGCGTCATCGACATGGCCAAACATCATAGTGGCAGTGGTTCGCAAGCCCACGGAATGGGCTACCCGCACGACTTCGAGCCATTCATCACTGGTTAACTTATCGGGGCAGATCTGGTCGCGCACGTGGTCGACAAGGATCTCTGCGGCTGTACCGGGAAGTGTGCGCAGGCCCGCGTTCTTGAGCTCAAGCAGATAATCGCGCAGAGAAAGCTGCAAAGTCTGAGCGCCATGTTGCACTTCCAACGGCGAAAAGGCGTGTAGGTGCAGATCGGGGAACGCTGTGCTGAGGCTGCTAAGAATAGCCAGATAGGTATGCCCGGTATAGGACGGATGGATTCCGCCCTGGAGACACAGTTCGGTCGCACCGTGTTCGACCGCTTCCCGGGCACGGCGCAGAAGTTCGGCGCCGTCGATATCGTATGGTCTTTCCCGATCTGCACTGCGTGAAGTTCGTTTTGAGAACGCGCAGAAAGAGCAGGAGTACTGGCAAACGTTGGTGTAGTTGATATTGCGATTGACGACAAACGTAACGACGTCGCCGACCTGTTGTCGGCGCAGTCGATCCGCCGCGTCGATCACCGCGCGAAAATCGCTCCCGCGCGCTGTGAACAAGTAATGGCATTCAGCCTGGGAGGGCCGGTGCCCGGCAAGACAGGCATCGAGGAGACTCTGCAGACGCCGATCGACCTCGAGTTCTGCGTACCCTGGCCAGGCCTTCGCGTGCTCAAAAACGGCTGGCGCCACTGACGGTCTACCGGTTGATCCGGGTGTGGACTCCCCCGCGTGCCAGGTCGAGTCTCGGAGCATGCCTTCGCTGTCGACCAGCGCAAGGCAGCGGCCACGAATGTTGGGTGAAAGCCAGCGAGCCTGATCGCTTGCGCGCTGAATACCCAGATAGCGGGGATACACCGTCAAACGCGCGATAAGGTTCTTGTTTGCGCTCTGGCACTGAAGGCCGAGTTCGGCAAGGGTAGGCCAGGGCGCCTCCGGGTTCACGTGATCGGGGGTAACCGGAGATATGCCGCCCCAATCGTTAATCCCTGAGGCAATCAGGGGCTCCAACGCGCCGGGGCTTAAGTTTGGCGGTGCCTGTATGCTGACCTCGCTCGGCAAGATCAGGCGGGCCATGGCAATGGTCCAGCACAGCTCCTCAGCGTTGGGCTCCTCGGAGGCTGCCATCAATGTGCCGGGCTTGGCGCGGAAGTTCTGAATGATCACTTCCTGGATATTGCCGTAGCGCCTGTGTATACACTGAATATCCAGCAAGTCCTTGATTCGATCCCGGCGCGACTCCCCGATACCCACCAGCAAGCCGGTTGTCATGGGCACACCTTCCCGACCCGCTCGAACCAGCGTAGCCAGCCGTCGATACGGTGTCTTATCGGGGGAGCCAAAATGAGCGCCACCGACTTCGGTGAGTCGCTTCGAACCCGACTCCAGCATGATACCCATGGATGCGCTCACCGCCCGTAACAGCTTGAGCTCCGCTCGGGTCAGGGTTCCCGCATTGAGGTGAGGCATCAGATCGGTGGTGCGCAGAACTTCGCTCGCTGCGGCCTCTAGATACTCAATGGTCGACTTGTATCCTCTGTCGTTAAGCCAGCTTCGCGCAGTTGCATACCGTAGCTCGGGTTTTTCTCCGAGAGTAAAGAGCGCCTCTTTACACCCGGCCTTCTCGCCTTCTTTGGCGATACGCATCACTTCGTCGAGTTCCAAAAAGGGTGACCGAAGGTCTCGCGGATTTTTAGCAAAGGTGCAGTAGTGGCATACGTCGCGGCACAGCTCGGTAAGGGGAATGAACACCTTGGGGCTGTAACTCAAGTTTCGTCCATAGCTCAGGTCGCGAATACGGGCGGCGCGAGCGGCAAGCTCCGTTAGCGGGAGACGCTCTCCAAGTTCAAGTGCCTCCTGAAGAGTTGCTGGAGGTATGTGTTCCAGGCTGTTCATGCAACCGATACCTGTAGGTTGTGTCCTTGATTCTCCGAGCGGGATTGAGTGCGTGGTTCGCCGCAGGAATCCTGGTGCTGCATCACCCAGCGACGCATGCGAGGACCAAGATTCCGGTGGTTTTCAGGGATTTCCAGGAGCGCCGCCAGGTCCGACTCCTGATCGATATCCCTTGCGAAACCAGGTGTATCGTGGATCGTCCAATGCTGCGTTTGTGTCGCGATTTCGCGCTTGTGCTTAGCGAAACTCTTCTCGCCGAAGTGCAGGGTCGGTTGCAATCCCTGGGTTACTTTCAACGCATTGGTTCCGGTTCTCAAGCGATCCGGGCAAATCACGGTGGTGTACCTTTGGGCAACTCTTCCCAGTTCAACCAACTCGCGTTGATTCGCAAAGGGAAGATCGCCGTGCAAGATCAGCACCTGTGAGCCGTGGCAGCGTTGCACTGCGCTGGTGAGTAGTTCATTCAGACAGTTACCCGGGAGTTGATGCTCGAAAAGAACTGTCGCCCCGAGATCCCTAAGCCGGCGGAAATCCCAGTGCTCTCCGGCGACGACGTTTATCTGGGACACCCAGGATTGCTGAGCCAGGACCTCGATAAGATCCTCTGCCATGGCCACAACAAGCGCCGATCTGGCCTGGTCAATGAGTACGCCACGCAGCCGGCTCTTGGCCGCGGTCAGATTCTTCAGGGGCAGCACGACCTCATGCATTGACCACACCCCGCGCTATAAGGGCTTCAGCAAGGCGTGCCTTAGCGCTATCGTCGCGCATTACGATTCCATCTGTGATAACCGATGCACCGCTTTCCCGGAGCTTTTCTGCCTCGTTTTCATCGCTGGTATCCAGCACCCAGTGAGTCACCAGGTTCGGGTAGTTTGTTCGCAAAAGTTCAGCCCAGGACCCAGTCGTAGCGCCAAACCCAAGCTCGCGCATAAGTTTTGCAGCAGGGCCTTTGAGGGCCTTACCGCCTACAAGAGGAGAAACGGCAAATATTTTCGCACTCAGCTCGCGCAGGCGTTCGATCATTCCCGGGATCACCAGTATGGGCGCCAGGCTAAGGAACGGATTAGACGGTGCAAGCACCACCGCATCAAAACTGTTCTCGGGCATAGTAGCCAGGGCTGCTGGGATCATAGCGCTCTCGGCGCCGGCGTAGCGGATTCCGCTGACGCACGGTGAACACTGCTCTTTGACAAAATAATGCTGAAAATCGAGCGTCCCGCCTTCGGTCTCAAGCTGAGTTCTAAGCTTTCGATCTGTAGCCGGCACGACTTTAGATCGAATTTCCAGCCGTTCCTGCAAGTATTCAGTGATCTCAGAAAGGCTTTTTCCTGATTGCAGCATGTGGGTGCGCAGCAAGTGAGTTGCGAGGTCCAGGTCACCAAGTTGAAACCATGCTTCACCGCCGAGCGTCTTTAGCCGCTCCAGTGCTATGAAGCTCTCACCCTCCAGGCCCCATCCCTGTTTCTTATTAGCCTGCCCACTGAGCGTGTATAGGACCGTATCGATATCGGGAGAGGTATGCAGTCCAAGATGCTCGAAATCATCTCCGACGTTGACGACCACCGTCATCTCGACAGACTCGCCCAAAAGCTCAAAGCCCCGGGCAAGCTTAGCGCCACCCACGCCGCCGCAAAGCAACAGTAGTCGTACGGGATCCCTCATCGCAGGGAACTGGCCATCAGTTCATACACTCCAGATGCGTCTTTTGTTGAATTGGCCGCGAATGCGGCGACCAGTTCGCTTTATTGTTCTTGACCGCTGGGTATGACCAGCGCCGCAATAGTGTTACGCGGTTACTTGTTCACAACAAGTAACACTCCGAGTGTACGTCGATTTGACAAGAAATGCTGCTGTTTTTGACAGCCCGGGCCGGTCGCAAGCCAACGGGCCAAACCGAGAGCGCGGTAGGGGCGTCTCTAAAGGTGTTCCCACTTAAGCTACATAAATCGGGGCATCACAGCGAGCAAGGCAAAAATGACCGCAGTCGATAAACGTGGCTGAGAGGTTATGTTTTTGGTGATATAGCGTTTTAACGCTATAGTGTTTTCATTGAAAGCCGAGTAAAGATTATGAGCACCCTTTCCAAGCGTTCTACCGTCTATTTTGAACCTGATGTACATCGAGCATTAAAGATCCGAGCTGCATCATCTCATCTATCGGTATCGGAGTTGGTAGACGAAGCAGTTCGCCTTCTGATGCGTGAAGACGAAGAAGACTTAGCTGCTTTCAAAGAACGGGTGTCGGAAAAAGAGATTTCTTATGAAGCCATGCTTGCCGATTTGAAGAAGCATGGAAAAATATAGGGTTACTTTCAAAAAATCTGTCGCAAAAGACTTGAGAAATATTCCAAAAAAAGACGTAAAGCGCATCCTCCAAAGAATTGACGCGCTTGCTGTCAATCCAAGGGGCGAGGGGTGTACTAAGCTGTCTGCGAACGAACGCTATAGGGTACGCCAGGGAGTTTATCGAATAGTGTACGAGATACGCGATGCTGAGCTCGTCGTGCAAGTGGTTCGGATCGGGCACAGATCTGTAGTTTATAAGGGCACTTAACAAGCGTGATTCTGCGGACAACTTACACTTGCCGCAGTGGGGCAGCAGTAAGGCAACTCTCAAGATGCGCGCGATGTTCCTTGCTTTACATCTTTTGATGCTTTCGTCGAGTAGCGTCGCCGATGAAGCAGCAATGGCCGAGATAGAGAGGCTTGATCGGCGAATCTCGGAGCTGGGCGACCTGGAGGCGTTTGCTGACCGTGTGGCTACATCGATCGCAAACGATGATTGCAGATCGCTGGTGCCTTACATTGCCCAAAATTCGATCTATAAATCGGACCCGGAACACTTTTACACTAGCTGCGTTTACAACTCCCGCCGGTTTGCGAATCTGTCGGCGTACAGCATAAGACGCAGAACGCACGCGATTGTAAACGCAGACCGATCTCCACCATTTATGCCCAAGATCGTAGTCGACTATCTGGATGGAGATAGGCTTGAGATTGGTTTAGATCTATCAGAGAGCGATTTTCGAATCATCGAACTCGCGTTTTACCCGGCGAAGAACGCCAAAAAGTTCTATCCGCCATGGGTTCGACTAGAGAGGACTCAATAAGTACAGGCAGGACAAAGGTACTAGCCGCGCTCCCATGCTAGGTGCGTTTAGCGTCAGACTGACTTTACTCAGCGCAAACATGAATGATGGCTTTGGTGTCTTCCTCTTGAAGGACCTAGAATCAATCGCTGGGTTTTGAGGCCGGACAAGGAAAACAGGCTGGTTGGCGCTTCTCTCGGGCGTCAGAGTCGCCGCTTGTCGATCGTTGAGTGATAGAATAGTATCACTCCCATGAAGACCGAATTAGTCACTACTCTGAAGCGTCAGGCAACTAAGATACTGGCAGATCTGCATAAGTCGAAGGAGCCGGTGCTCATCACTGAGCACGGCAAACCGTCAGCATACCTGGTCGATTTCGAAGATTTTGAATCCCTTCAGCGCAGAGTGCGGATTTTAGAGGGTATCGCCCGTGGCGAGTCGGCTGCTTTAGAAGGCAAAACTCTTAGCAATGCTCAAGCTAAGAAGAAAATGAAGAAATGGCTCGGTTAGTTTGGACCGAGCCAGCCCTAACCGATCTCGACGAAATAGCAGAATACATAGCACTGGAGAATCCTGCGGCTGCCGCAAGACTGGTGAAGAGTGTCTTCTCGGCAGTTGAGCGCCTTCAGCGTTACCCTGGCTCTGGAAAAGTACCTTCAGAACTCCCCGGCAGCCGATATCGGGAAGTCGTCTCGGGTCCATGTCGTATTTTCTATCGCCACGACAAACCACGTGTATTAATTCTTTACGTCATGCGCAGTGAGAGGGAACTCCGCAACTTTTTACTCGAGGATCGTGATGCTCGGGTCAGTTAGTCTGAGGGACGCGGTTGGGATCTCAAACCGCTGCGATGTTTCCTGTCCCGTTGCGCTGGCGTTTTTCGATCTTTAAGAATGTGGTTTGATTCGAAAGAGCGAGCCATCACCTGACGGCGGCATGAGGTGCAAAACCCGTACGCTCACCGGGCTTACTCAACCGTCACAGACTTAGCGAGGTTTCGCGGCTTATCTACATCCGTGCCTTTTTGAAGCGCCACGTGATAGGCGAGGAGCTGAAGAGCGACTGTGTAGATCACGGGCTGCATGGCTTCACTCACGTGCGGCATAGGTAGTACATGCACACCGGGTTCGTCGCTGAAGCCAGCTGCTTTATCGGCAAACACATAGAGCTCACCCCCGCGGGACCGAACTTCCTCGAGGTTTGATTTGAGCTTGTCCAGCAGTTCGTCAGTGGGCGCGACAGCGACAACCGGCATATCGGCATCCACCAGTGCCAGTGGGCCGTGTTTGAGCTCGCCAGCGGGGTAAGCTTCGGCGTGAATGTACGAAATCTCTTTGAGTTTGAGGGCACCCTCCATCGCAATCGGGTACTGAATTCCCCGACCGAGAAACAACGCGTGGTGTTTCTGAATAAAAGCAGCTGACATTTTCTCGATTGCCGCATCGATTTCGAGCGTTTCGCGGACCAGGTCCGGCAGCATCGCTAATTCACTTTTAAGCTTGGCAGCCCGAGCCTTATCAAGGCCTCGCTCTCGGCCCAGTACCAGCGCAAACATCAGAAACGCAACGAGTTGGGTGGTGAATGCTTTTGTAGAGGCAACCCCGATTTCAGTGCCCGCCCGTGTCAGAAACGCCATGTCGCTCTCTCGGACGAGGGAGCTGTTGTCTACGTTGGCGATGACAAGGCTTGCCAAAAACTCTCCTTCGTCGGCGTAACGCAACGCCGCCAGTGTGTCAGCAGTCTCGCCGCTTTGCGAGACTGTCACCAGCAATGTACCGGGGCGCGCAACCCGTTTCCGATAACGAAACTCCGAGGCAACTTCCACCTGACAGGGAATTCCGGCAATGTCTTCTAACCAGTAGCGAGCCACCAACCCGGCGTGATAGCTGGTTCCACAGGCAACGATCTGCACGGCCTGGGTTCGCGAGAACACTTCGGCCGCCTGCTCACCGAATAAGGAGGCGTCTATTACCTCTGAGTTTGCCGACGTCGCCGATGCGAAGGTAGCGGCGAGCGCATGGGGCTGCTCGTAGATCTCTTTGAGCATGTAATGCTCATAGTCTCCAAGATCGGCGTCTTCGATATCACCGGAGACGCGCTTCATTGTGCGCTCTACGGGCTCGCCGGTTTGATCAAATATGCCCAGGGTAGATGCACTGCAGACCACCAGGTCACCTTCTTCAAGATAGATAAACCGGTCAGTCACCTGGCGCAGCGCCAGCGTGTCGGATGCGAGAAAGTTCTCTCCAATGCCTACCCCTACAACCAGTGGGCTTCCTGATCTTGCAGCCACGATCTGATCCGGAGTGTTGCAGTCGACCGCCGCAAGCGCATAGGCGCCCTCCAGTCGGGCTACGGTTTGTTGCATCGCTTCCCGGAGAGTGACCCCAGCGTCAAGGTGGCTGTGGAGTAAGTGAACGATCACTTCGGTGTCGGTCGCTGAGACGAACTCGTAACCAGCGGAGATCAGCTCGTCACGCAGAACTTCATGATTCTCGATAATGCCGTTGTGCACCAGGGCGACGCGCTGGGCGGAGATGTGGGGGTGCGCGTTAACGGCGGATGGTTTGCCGTGGGTTGCCCAGCGGGTGTGAGCAATACCGACGCATCCGAGTATGGGGTTGAGTCGTTGGGCCTCTTCCAGGGCCGCTACCTTGCCCTGGTACTTGTGCAGCTGGAGCTGATCTTCATTGTCGACCAGCGCCATGCCCGCGGAGTCATAGCCCCGGTACTCGAGCCTCCGTAAACCCTCAAGAAGTATCTCGGAGACCTCGCGACGAGCTGTCGCCGCTACAATTCCACACATAAACCAATCCCTGCCTAGTCCGGTGGTGTACTAGTTGCCCTGCTCTTCAGCGCGCTGTTTAGGAGTTCGCCAGTTATCGATGTTGCGCTGTCGTGCTCGTGATACCCCAAGGCTGGCCTCGGGTACGCCTGCTGTTATGGTGGAGCCCGCACCCACAAATCCGCCGTCACCGATTGTCAGCGGCGCGACTAAGGTGCTGTTAGAGCCAACAAAAACACCGTCGCCGAATGTGGTTTGATGCTTGTTGATGCCGTCATAGTTGCAGGTGATGGTGCCGGCACCGATATTCACACCTGCTCCCATTTGGGCGTCCCCGATGTAGCTTAGATGGTTGACCTTGCTGCCGGCCCCAAGGTGGGCTTTTTTTGTCTCAACGAAGTTGCCAACCCGTGCCGCTTCACCGAGGCGTGTTCCCGGCCTTAAGCGGGCGTAGGGGCCGACGCTGCAGCGCCCTTCTAATTGCGCTTCGTCGATGTGGCTCATCGCGTGAATTTCGCAACCAGCACCGATTCGACTGTTGCGAATCACACAGTTGGGCCCAATGCGGACGCCGTCCTCAAGATGAACGTCGCCTTCGAATACGACATTGATGTCAATAATGACATCACGACCACAGGTAAGGGGTCCGCGAATATCGACTCTCGAAGGATCCACCAGAGTGACGCCTTCCTGCATCAGACGGTTTGCCTCTCGCGTACGGTAGATCGCTTCAGCCTCCGCGAGCTGGCTACGATCATTGATACCCAACACCTCGTCGGCATGATCGGCTTTCAACGCAACCACGCAGTGGCCGTCATTGACCGCCATCGCCAGCACATCAGGCAGATAGAACTCCCCTTGCGTATTGGCGTTCCCCACGCGTGGAAGGTACAAGTTCAGAAAGTTGGCCGGGTAAGCCTGAACCCCTGTATTGATCTAGCCGTTATCGGTTTTTTCTTAGTTGTCATCATTGTG
>JBCCNK010000119.1:0-10136 GCA_039025875.1 Pseudomonadota bacterium | reverse complement strand
CATTGCATGTTCAGGCAGCGTTCCAACTGATTCTGAACTCACGGTCACGCAGAGCCCCAACGATGATTTTGCCTATCGCTACCTGGTGCTGGATAACGGTCTGCGAACGCTCCTCATCTCAAACCCCGATTCTCCGAAGGCTGCCGCCGCGCTCGACGTAGAAATCGGCAGTGGTGACAATCCGCGCAGCCGGCCGGGGCTTGCCCACTTTCTTGAACACATGCTGTTTTTGGGCACCGAAAAATACCCGGACCCGGCCGCCTACGAGCAGTACATTACGGAACACGGCGGTTCACGAAACGCCTATACAAGCTTTGAGCACACCAATTACTTCTTCGATATCGACCCTGATTTTCTTGACGAGGGGCTGGATCGCTTCGCCCAGTTTTTCATCGCTCCGACGCTCGATTCCAAGTACGTCGAGCGTGAGCGCAATGCGGTACAGGCGGAGTATCAGATGGGCATCAAGAGCGACGGTCGTCGCGGCCTGGATGTGCTGCAGGAAAGCATGAACTCCGCTCACCCGTTCAGCCAGTTTTCGGTAGGGAGTCTAGAGACGCTCGCCGATCGTCCTGACGCGACCGTGCGCGACGACTTGTTGGCTTTTTACAACCAATACTATTCCGCCAACCTGATGCGGCTTGCGGTGCTTGGAACCGAATCGCTGGATGAGTTAGAAACCAAAGTCCGCACGATATTCAGCGCGGTACCAAACCGGTCGGCTAAGCAACCAGTGATCGACCAGCCTATGTACATCGACGCGCAACTACCAATGCTCCTAAGAATTCGGCCCGAGGGTACGCGGCGCCAGCTGGAGATTAACTTCGAAATTCCGGAGTTTCGCGATCAGTACGATGCTAAGCCCATGGCTTACGTCTCGAATCTGGTGGGGCACGAAGGTGAGGGGAGCCTGCTGTCCGCGCTTAAGGCGGCTGGATTAGCCGACGGCTTGTCTTCTGGCACAGGACTTGAGTGGCGGGGCGGTGCACTGTTCTCTATTACGGTTTCGCTTACCGAGCAGGGAGTGGGTCGTTATGAAGAAGTGCTTCAACACGTGTTTGCCTATTTGGAAATGCTTCGTTCCGAAGAGCCAGAGCGCAGAATCTTTGATGAGCAAGCGGCTCTTGCAGAACTGGCCTTTCGCTTCCGCGAGCCCACCGCACCGATACGTTATGTCAGTGGTGTGGCAAGCTCGATGCACTACTTTTCACCGGAAGATACGCTGAGCGGCGGCTACACGTTGTCGCGCTTCGCACCGGACGAGATCAAGCGGTCCCTTGAGAATATGCGACCAGAAACCGCCCAGGTGATTCTGACCGCACCCGAGGTTGAGACAGACCAAGTATCTAAGTACTACGAAGTACCCTATGCACTTGCTGGTCCCGAGGTGGTGTTGCTATCCCGCTGGACCAGCGACGATGTCACCGCGATGAGCTTACCGGAACCGAATCCCTTTATTGCAGAGTCGGTCGAGCTGCTGCCCATTGCCGAGGGAAAGCCCGAGGTCCCGACAGCTGTGTTCGAAGGTCCTCGCAAGCGTGTCTGGTACAAGCAAGCTGTGGATTTCCGAGTCCCGAAGGGCTTTATGTTTGTCAGCTTCCGGTCTCCGGTGGTGGGTCAGACGCCTGAACAAAAGGCAGCGGCGTTGCTGTATACACGCGTTGTCAAAGATGCGCTGAATGAGTACACCTACCCTGCGTATCTGGCCGGCTTGGGCTTTGATTTTTATCGTCACGCCCAGGGCATCAGTATGCGCCTGAGCGGATACAACGATAAGCAGCTGTTCATGCTGGACAAGCTTCTGACCGATATAGCCGACCAGGAGTTTGATCCGGAGCGAGTTGAACGCATCAGACGCGAGATGATTTTGAGCTATGAAAACACCGTAGCCCGACGCCCTTCATCGCAGCTCGTAGATGACGTACGCCAAGCGCTCAGCAGCGGTGAATTCGACGAGCAGTCGATGATCGGCGCGCTCAGGAGTATGACGGTAGGTTCGCTGCAGGAGTACCGGGAGCAATTTTGGAATTCGGCGCGTGCCGAAGCGCTGGTTTATGGCAATCACAGCGAAGCGTCGGCTCAAATCCTCGGCGATGCTCTGGATCAGGTACTCGGTGCGGGGCCTGGCGAGGTTGCTCAAGCGCCGACAGTGACAAAACTGGAGGTTGAGTCACCCCTGCAGTTGGAGTCGAGCATCGACCATAACGACTCGGTCGTGATTTGGTACCTTCAGGGCGCGGGTATGGGACTGGAGCAACGCGCGCAGGTGTCTCTAACGGCGCAAATCGTTCAGTCAGGATTTTTCCAGCAGCTGCGCACGGAACAGCAGCTTGGCTACATTGTGTCGAGCTTTCCATGGTCGCGATATGACCTTCCGGGGCTTGCGTTCGTGGTGCAGTCGCCAAATCACAGTGCGTCCCACGTGGCAAACGCCATGGATACATTCCTGGTGGACACGCTCGAGCAGATCAGCGAAGAGCAATTCATTCGGAACAAACGCGCACTCATCAAAGACTTGCTCAAACCTGATGAGAATTTGAGTGAGCGCGCGCAGTTTTACTGGCAGGCGATCGCATCTCGAAAATGGGATTTCGATGAGCCGCAACGTCTGGCCCAGGTGGTCGAGGGCATAGATTACGCAAGCTGGCAGTAGAGCTACCGTTCGCTGTTTGTCGATGACCGCCGCTCGCTTATAGCCTTCAGCCCTGGAGCCCAGGGTGAGGGGCCCGATTCCAGCGATGTGCGGCGTTTCTCTGAGCCAGCGGAACTCAGAGCAGCCAGTGAGTTGCTCGCGGTGGATCTGGCTCCGCTGTAAGCCCGCTCTAGTACTTGGCTGCGATGCTTCAGTGCACCCGTCAAGTCTCACAGATCGTAAAGAAAGCCACCTGATGGAGCAGCTCCAGCCGGACTAAGTCCGAGCTGGGGCCGTGTCTCTGCAGCTTTTATTTAAGTCCGTTGTATCGGCTGAAGGCACGCTGAAGGATCCGGCTCGTGAGCGGGTAGGCACTCCCTGTTTCGCTTCGCTGCAATCGCCAAGACCCATCAAAATTCTCAACTTTTGAGACTTGAGAGCCGACGGTTCTCCGTTTACCCTGCTCATTCAGCGACTTGCGAGACAGTTCTAAAATAGAACTCAGCATCATGCAGCGGTCGCTGTGAGGTCCAGCGGGCGATTTGCAGCCCGATGCGGCGCAGCTAAGGCAAAGACAAAGCAAAGATAAAAAGAGCCTGGGGGAGAACGGCATGGCGATTCAGGAAGACGCTGATCCGAGAGAAACCAAAGAATGGCTGGATGCTTTCGATGACGTAATTCGCCATTCCGGTGGGAACCGTGCGACCTATCTGATGCGCCAGGTCTCTGAGTATGCGGTGCACAAAGGCATCGGCTTGCCCAGTGCGATCACCACGCCGTTTAAAAACACCATCAGCCCCGCCGACGAAAAACCCATGCCAGGCGATCTGTTTATGGAGCGAAGGATCCGCTCTTTGGTGCGCTGGAATGCCCTGGCGATGGTGATGCGGGCCAACGATAACGACGACGGGCTCGGTGGACATATCAGCAGCTTCTCGTCCTCGGCCACTCTGTACGACGTCGGCTGCAACTACTTTTTTCGTGGAACAGATTCGGGGCACCCCGGAGATCTAGTGTTCTACCAGGGACACAGTGCGCCGGGTATGTATGCGCGATCGTACCTGGAAGGCCGCCTGGACGAGGCGCAACTCGATAACTTCCGCCGGGAAGTCGGCGGCAATGGGTTGTCTTCTTACCCCCACCCCTGGCTCATGCCTAACTATTGGCAGTTCCCTACCGTGTCGATGGGTCTGGGGCCCATCCAGGCGATTTACCAGGCACGGGTCATGAAGTACCAGTCAGATCGTGGTCTTGTGGACCAGAAAGATCGCAATGTCTGGTGTTTTATGGGCGATGGTGAGTGTGATGAACCCGAGTCACTGGGTGCCATCTCTCTGGCTGGTCGGGAGAAGTTGGGCAACCTGATTTTTGTCGTCAACTGCAATCTCCAGCGTTTGGATGGCCCGGTAAGAGGCAACGGTAAGATCATCCAAGAGCTGGAAGGCGTCTTTCGTGGGGCTGGATGGGACGTTGTTAAGGTGATCTGGGGTCGCCGTTGGGATCCGCTGCTCGAGCGTGATCACAGCGGACTGCTGCAGCGCCGCATGGACGAAGTCTGCGATGGCGAGTTGCAGAATTACAAGTTCAATGGCGGCGCATACACACGCCAGCATTTTTTCGGCAAATACCCGGAGACTCTGGAACTTGTTAAAGATCTCTCCGATGACGACATCATGTATCTCAATCGTGGTGGCCACGATCCTTACAAGGTTTACGCCGCCTACGCGCGCGCGGCAGGGCAGTTCGAAAAGCCAACGGTAATCCTGGCGATGACTGTAAAAGGCTATGGCACCGGTGAGGCGGGCGAAGCCGCGAACGAAACGCACTCGCTCAAAAAGCTGAACCTGGATGCGCTACGCGCTTTTCGTGACCGCTTCGCGATACCCATCGACGACAAAGACCTTGATTCGGTGCCCTACTACAAACCGGACGAAAGCAGTCCTGAGATGCGCTACATGCGCGAGCGCCGCCAGGAGTTGGGTGGATACATTCCGGTGCGGCGGAGCGAGGCCCAGGTTCTGCCCGTACCAGGGCTCGAGGCGTTTTCATCTCAGCTCAAAGGCTCGGGCGAGCGCAGCATATCGACCACCATGGCCTTCGTTCGCATTTTGTCGACGCTCGCCAAGGACAAAGCGCTGGGGCATCGAGTCGTGCCAATCGTGCCCGACGAGGCGCGCACTTTCGGTATGGAGGGTATGTTCCGTCAGCTCGGTATTTACTCGTCGGTGGGTCAGCGCTACACCCCCCACGATTCCGATCAGATCATGTATTACAAAGAGGACATCAAGGGGCAGATTCTCGAAGAGGGGATCAACGAAGCCGGCGCGATGTCAGCCTGGATGGCGGCCGCGACGTCCTACAGCACCAGCGACTATCCGATGGTGCCGTTTTACATTTTCTATTCCATGTTTGGTTTTCAGCGAATCGGCGACCTCGCATGGGCGTCGGGCGACAGTCAGGCTCGCGGGTTTCTGATTGGCGCTACTTCTGGGCGTACGACCCTGAACGGCGAAGGCTTGCAACACCAGGATGGCCATAGCCATATCCTGGCGGGCACGATTCCCAATTGCATCAGCTACGATCCGACCTATTCCTTCGAGCTGGCCGTCATCATCCAGGACGGAATGCGCCGCATGTATGCCGAGCGCGAGAATCACTTCTACTACATCACCACGATGAACGAAAACTACCCGCAGCCCGAAATGCCAGAGGGTGCTGAAGCCGGGATCGTCAAGGGCATGTATCGGCTTCACGACGCTAAGGGAGCGAAGCCGGCGCTGCGCCTATGCGGGGCGGGGAGCATCTTGCGAGAGGTCGAAGCCGCAGCTAGCACGCTGCGCGAGGAGTTCGATGTCGATTGCGAGGTCTGGAGTCTTACCAGCATCAACGAACTGCAACGCGATGGAAAGCGGGTGGAGCGATGGAACCTGCTCAACCCCGAGAAGCCACAGCGCAGCGCCTATTTCACCGAGCAGCTGGAAGGTAATGACGCCCCGATCATCGTAGCCACCGACTACATGAAGAACTTTGCGGAACCACTCCGTGCCTTTGCACCCAGCCCGTTCTATACGCTGGGCACCGACGGCTACGGGCGCAGCGATACGCGTGCCCAACTGCGTCGATTCTTCGAGGTCAGTCGCGAATACATTGTATTAGCCGGTCTTAAAGCGCTCGTCGATGCCGGCGACTTTGACGCAAGCGACATGGCGGCCGCGCGCGATAAGCTTTCGATCGACGCCAACAAGCCCGATCCCGCAGACATTTAAGAAGAAGAGCGATAGCAGGATGCACCAAGCACCGAGGAACGCGTCGTGACCAAGCACACTATTACTGTTCCGGATATTGGTGGCTCCGATGCCGCTGAGGTTGTAGAGATCCTGGTCGCCGTCGGTGAAGAAGTGTCGGTCGATCAGGGATTGCTGGTGCTTGAGTCCGATAAGGCATCGATGGAGATTCCTGCCGACGCTGCAGGAGCCCTGGTCGAACTGCTGGTGAAAGAAGGCGATCAGTTAGCTGAAGGCGCTCCCTTAGCCATACTCGAATTGACTGATTCTTCCGCGGCAGCCGATGTTTCCGAGTCATCCGATGAAGATGAGGCGACCTCAAAGAGTGACGATCCGTCGAGTGCGCCGGGAGCGACCGAGTCCCCAGACGGCGAACCCGCGCAGACCGCGGGTGAGACTCTGCTTACCGTGAACGTGCCGGCGATTGGCACGGACGAAGCCGTAGACCTGATCGAGCTCGAGATAGAACTTGGTCAGGTCGTGTCCGAGGGCGATACGCTGGTGGTCCTGGAGTCCGACAAGGCCTCTATGGATGTACCGGCTCCCGAGAGCGGCACGGTGCGCGAACTATTGGTTTCGGCCGGGGCGCAGGTCAAAGAAGGCGACCCACTGCTCGTGCTCGAGGTGGCGGGAACCATCGCCGCGCCTGCGCAGAAGCCCGCCGAATCAAGCCCCTTGCCGCAAACACAATCAGGTTCCGGAGCACCTGCTACAAAACCAGCTTCTGCTGCGACCGCCGCACCTGCGAAAGAGGCGTCCTCTGAACGCACCGATTCGACTAGTGGAACGACGGTCGATTCGAGCGCGGATGGGTATGCGGGCCCTGCGGTGCGAAAGCTGGCCCGCGAGTTTGGCGTCCCTCTCGCTGCAGTCCGGGGCACGGGTCCGCGTGGGCGGATCCTTAAAGAAGACCTGCACAGTTACGTGAAGCACGCACTGGAGGCCCCCAGCGGATCTTCGGCATCTTTGGCGATCGCCGAAATTCCGGACATCGACTATTCCAAGTTCGGTGCCGTGGAGGTCGTCGAGCGAAGCCACCTGGACAAGTTGACTGCCGAAAACATGCAGCGTAGTTGGCTGAGTGTTCCGCATGTGACGCAGTTTGATGACGCCGACATTACGGATATGGAGGCTTTCAGGCGATCACTGAAGGGCGAAGCCGACGCGCGAGGCTCAAAGCTGACTCCCTTACCGTTTCTGCTGAAGGCTGTCGCGGTAGCACTGAAAGCCAACCCGAAAATCAATTCGTCGCTCTCTGACGGGGGGAGCACGCTCACGTTTAAGCAGTATGTGAACGTGGGTATGGCTGTAGATACACCGGCCGGGCTGGTGGTACCGGTAGTGAGAGACGTCGATCAGAAGTCCGTATGGGAATTGGCGGATGAGGTTATGGAGCTGGCTGGCAAGGCCCGCGACCGCAAACTGAAACCTGTCGAGATGCAGGGGGCAGGCTTTACGATCTCAAGCCTGGGCGCGATCGGCGGCCGGGGGTTTACGCCCATAGTGAACACGCCAGAAGTCGCCATACTGGGTGTGGGGCGCGCTGACATGCAGCCCGTTTGGAGCGGCGAGTCCTTCGCGCCGCGCAAACTACTGCCGCTTGCCCTGTCTTACGATCATCGAGTCGTAAACGGTGGCGATGCGGGGCGTTTCCTCACGGCTTTGTGCGACATATTGAAGGACATGCGTCGAGCCATACTCTAAGCTGGGCGCCGTTGTAGCGGGCACAGGGGAGTGCATACGGCGTGGTGGCTGAGGCCGACAGTGAAGCGAATCAGCTTCGATCTTCAGACTGGCGACAGAGATTTCTGTCGCGACACGTTCTGCCCGGGCAGTATCTCGCGACGGCAGCGGTGTTTTTCGATCCGTTGGCCAAGACGCTTGGTGTCCGTGCGCGAGACACGAATGGCACGCTGTACGTTGCGATCAATGGCTGTCAGGGGTCGGGCAAAAGCACGCTTGCTGCGTACCTCGTTGCGTGGCTACGGCATGAACATGGGCTGGCAGCCCTTGCACTGTCGCTCGATGATTTTTATCTCACGCGGTCGGAACGCGAGCACCTCGCGGAGCGGCATCACCCTCTGTTTGCCACCCGCGGCGTGCCGGGCACTCACGATGTTGATCTGCTTATCCAAACACTGCGATCACTTTCACAAGATAAAACCCTCCAGGTACCGCGCTTCAACAAAGCGGATGATGATCGTGCACCCGAAAGCGACTGGGAGCGTGTCGCTGGACCGCAGGATATTGTCATTCTGGAAGGATGGTGTCTCGGCGCTCGCGGTGACACCGACTCCGAGCTTCGTGAGCCGATAAACGATCTTGAGCGGCTCGAGGATGCAAGCGGAGATTGGCGGCGGTTCTCAGATAATGCGCTGCGTACGGACTACGTGAAGCTGTACTCGCTGTTCCATTTTTGGATCATGCTGCAGGCACCGGGCTTTGGCGAAGTGCTGCGCTGGCGGACAGAACAGGAAGACAAGCTGCGGGCGGCTGTGGGACATTCTGGATCAGCGATCATGAACGATAGAGAGTTGCGGCGTTTTATCGCCCATTACGAACGCCATACTCGGCAATGTCTGCGCGACTTGCCAGCCACGGTCGATGTGCTGTTATCGTTGGATTCGGATCGGCGAATCGTTGATTGTCGACAGCATCCAGACACATCGGGTGCCTGATCGGTATGGGGCGTGTCTTTCTGGTCGCTACGGACCTTGATGGGTCACTGCTGTCTCACGAAGACTACGGCTACGATGAGGCCAAACCGGTTATCGAGCTCCTGGAGCAGCTGCGCATACCGCTTGTCTTTGTTTCAAGCAAAACTAGACCAGAGATCCTTGCGTTGCGAGCAGAGACGGGGAATGGGCATCCCTTCGTCGTCGAGAACGGATCTGCGGTTTATTTGCCAAGGGGCTATTTTGATTTTGAACCAGAAGGCTGTGAGCCGGTTGGCGACTTTCTGAGGCGCACCTTTTCACCCCCACGTGATCATTGGGCGCCCGTTCTGCAACGGTTACGTCAACAGATGCCCGGCGAGTTTCGAGATTTTTCAAACGCTGGAGTGGCCGGCATAGTCGAAATGACCGGACTTGAACTCGAGCAGGCAGCGATGGCCAATGAGCGGGAATTCAGCGAGCCGGTCAAATGGTTGGGGAATGATTCCAACCTCGAGGGCTTTGTGGCGACGGTTCGCTCAGAAGGCGGTTGTGTGTATCGTGGTGGTCGTTTTTTTACGATTGCCGGAGAGACCAGTAAGGGAATCGCTTACCGCTGGTTACGAGAACAGTACGCTATCGCCAACGAGGGCGCCCCGGTGTCTGATCTTTGTGTGGGTGACGGGGCCAATGACGTTCCCATGCTAGAACTGTCGAAAGACGCCCTACTCATCCCTAACGAGGGGCGTTCGTTGCCTCAACTCGAGCGGACCGAGGCTGTCTGGGTCGGTGAGGGCATCGGGCCGGCGGCATGGGCTAGCGGCGTGTCGGATTGGCTTCATCGGCTGTACCAACCCGGCTAAGGATTACGTAGATACAATGAACTTACCTGAAACTCAGAAGTAGCAGAGGATTATCGCTTGGCGGATTTCTACCAAAACGGGATCGTAACCACGCTGCATAACCTCTCGCATCGCCCGGTTGAGGAGCTCGAAGCCGAGTTGCTGAGGTTCTCTGCTGTTCGTCCGATGGGACTGCTTCTGCCATCGCTGTACTCAGAACTTGAAGGCCCAGCGCTTGGCTCAATCGTCGAGGATCTGGTGCAGGTCCCCTATCTTGAGCAGGTAGTCATTGGTCTCGATCAGGCGAGCAAAGAAGAGTATGGCAAGGCGCTGAAATTCTTCGAGCGACTACCCCAGTCGCACCGGGTCTTGTGGAATGATGGGCCACGACTTCTGCAGCTGGACGCGGAACTTCAGGCGCTGGATCTTGCCCCTAAGGAGCTGGGTAAGGGGCGAAATGTCTGGTACTGCATGGGCTACATACTCGCGGCCAACAAGGTCGAGTCTATCGCGCTGCATGACTGCGACATTCTGACCTACGATCGCGCTCTGCTGGCGCGTTTGATTTATCCGGTGGCCAACCCCAACTTCAACTACGAGTTCTGTAAGGGGTACTACGCCCGGGTCGCAAACGGCAAAATAAATGGCAGGGTGTGCCGCTTACTGGTCACGCCGCTGCTGCGCGCCCTTAAACTCACCTTCGGTCATTCCGACTACATTGATT
>JBCCNK010000118.1:0-10180 GCA_039025875.1 Pseudomonadota bacterium | reverse complement strand
GCTGCGCGCATTTGACGTGAGTGCGGCTCGCCAAAACCGGTACAACGAACGAATGCAGAAAGAGCTGGCAGACACCGTATGGGTGACGGACTGCAAGAGCTGGTACAAAAATGCCGAAGGCAAGGTTGTAAACAACTGGCCTCGATCTACGCTTTACTACCGTTGGCACATGCGCAGGCCAAGCTATGCTGAGTTTGACATGCGCGTCTGAGTCGCTTGTGTGCCCTGTGAAAGGACCATGTTGCGAAGAGGCCATCCTTTAGAAAAGACCACCCGCTTAAAAGGCTATATCGTTAACAGGATATCCGGCTAAAAGGGTATCTCCGGTTGCGATTCCGGGCATAAGAAACCCTGCTTGAACGGCAGTAGATCGCCTGCAGCCCGGCGATAAGACTCAACCTGCATTTGTTCACGCCGGGTAAAATCTCGGATCGCGTCATCCAGATCCGTTTGCATAATCCAGTGTGCCGACAGGGTCGTGGTGGGTTCAAACCCCCGTCCAATCTTGTGCTCACCCTGGGCACCGGGGTCAAAGCGGCTCAGCCCGTTGGCGATGCAGTACTCGATACCCTGGTAGTAGCAGGCTTCAAAGTGCAGGCAGTCGAATTCCCGGGAACATCCCCAATAGCGGCCGTATAAGGTGTCCTCATCGCGAAAGTACAATGCACCGGCAACGGGCTTATCGCTATGTCGCGCCGTCGCCATCAGAACCTGTTCGCCCAACTGGGGAGCGACCTCTAGAAAAAACTCTCTAGTAAGGTAGCCGCCATGGCCGCTTCTTTTCGCATAGGTGAACTGATAGAAGCGGTAGAAAGCCAGCCAGTCTTCTTCGGTCAGTTCCAAACCGCTGCGCATATTGATGTCGATATTCTGTTCTTCGACCCGGCGTCGTTCCCGGCGAAGAGCCTTTCGCTTGCGGCTCGAGAAGCTGTCGAGAAAGTCTTCAAAAGACTGATAACCATGGTTATACCAGTGGAATTGCACCTGGTGGCGCATGTGTAGCCCGGCATTTTCAAGCGCGATTGCATCACTTCGTCGTGGGAATAACACGTGCCACCCGCTTATCTTGAGGCGCTTCGCAAGCTCCGGCAGCTGTTCGCAGAAAGTTCGCCACAAATCGTCGCGATTAAGTGTCTCCCGATGCAGCATTCGAGAGCCCGTTGCCGGGGTAAACGGCGCGGCCGTTACCATTTTCGGATAATACGAAAGCCCCATCCGGTTCCATGCATCCGCACAGGCCCAGTCGAAGACATACTCGCCATAGGAGTGACTCTTAAGAAACGCAGGTACTATCGCGATGATAGATTCGTCGTTGTCCGAAGCGGACTCCCTGGTATCCCGCAAACAAAGATGAGCGGGCTGCCAGCCCGTTTCCTCGTTTGTACAATCCGAGCGTTCAAGCCCAAGAAGAAAGTCGTGGCGAAAAAAAGGATAGGCGTCGCGACGAAGCGCATTCCATGCATCAGGCGAGACTTTCGCTACCGAGGACAGAACCTCGAGACTAAGTCCACTCATATTCCGTGTAGGCCGATGCGAATAGCCGCGCGACCGTGTTCGGCCTTTGTCGGGCCTAGAAGGCCGCAGTCGGATCCGTTTAAGTCGTTGAAACAGCGTAGCTGCCCGCTATTCCCAAGAAAATCGTTAGCCCCACCCAGCTGTTGTGCTTGAAAGCACGAAAACATGCCGTTTCGTCCCGTTCGCGAATTAGGTACAGGTGATAGGCGAATAAGCCCACCACAACAAGCAAAGACAGCTCGTAAGGCCATTGCAACTCGAACTGACGGCCTGCCAGCCACAGTGCGAATATGCACAGCATTTGTAGTACGCCGATTACAACACGATCGGACTCACCAAATAGAATCGCTGTGCTTTTGACACCGATCTGCACATCATCGCTACGATCGACCATCGCATACTTGGTGTCATACACAACGGTCCACAGCAAATTGGCGGTAAACAACAACCACATCTCAGACGGCAAGGTTCCGCGTTGTGCCGCAAATGCCATCGGTATTGCCCAGGAAAAAGCGATTCCAAGAACTACCTGCGGCAGGTGGGTGTAGCGCTTCATGAGCGGGTAGGAGCAAGCCAATAGCAATGCCGGGATTGATAGCAGTACTGTGAACAGGTTGGTCATAAGTACCAACCCGAATGCCACCGCACATAGAACTGTAAAAAAGAGTAGCGCCTCGCCGGTGGAGACTTCGCCAGTCACCAGCGGGCGAGACCGCGTACGACTTACGCTGCCATCAAAATTTCGATCAGCAAGGTCGTTGATGATGCACCCCGCAGAACGCATCAGAAAGCTGCCTACACCGAAAATCACCAGCAGCCTTGTATCTGGTATGCCCTCGGCCGCAATCCAAAGTGCCCACAACGTGGGCCACAAAAGCAGCAATGTGCCTATGGGTTTGTCCCAACGTATTAGCCGTAGAAGGGCAGATAACTTGCTTGTTCCGGGATCAGTAGGGGTGGCTGTTGTTGTCAATATTTCTATTCCTGGGTGGCGGTACAAAAACAGCCGATTTCCTCACTCTCTTCGGAGTCTTTCTCGCAGTCTTTCTCGCAGCCATTCTCGCGGTCATCTCCCAGCCCTCCCCCAACATTTACAGTAGTTGAGGTCCAAGTGGCGAAGCCCTCGCCAAGACACGCATTACCACGTGATTCAGCGGCCAGCCTTGGGCTACTTCGCATTACATGCGAGGTTTGTCAGCGCCCGATTGTACCGTTCACAAGGCCGCGCCGGGAGCGATGTAACGGCAGTCTTGAGTTCCAGGCGGGAAATGCTTCGAGGAAAACCTCGGACACAAGCAGAGGTTTTCCTGCCACCATGAAGCAGGATCGGCGCGCCCATGCGCTATCGCACTGGTGCAAATGCTCGGGCATGTAGGACGACATTCCCGAGAGCCGGGTGATCTGAAACGGGCTTCTGCGCATGTCCGTTCGTGCAAACAGCAGCGCGCCGAGACTTTGGTTTTCGAGCTTTCGCAGTCGCAGCAACGGTCCGGTAAGTGAGCTGGTAGGGAACACGGATCGGGCGAACACCACCGGAATCTGGTCCAGTTTGAGAATCACGCTGCGCACAATTGCCCCCGCCTGGAGTGACATTCTCAGCATTCGTTTTTCGTCGAGCCGCGGTGCTTCCCAGCGCTGTTGCCAGCGTTCAAGCGAAAAAGATCGCCCACTATCGATCAGGTGTTGCGTGAGCGAGCCATCGTCGAGCAGCCAGGGCCGCACCTTGGCAAGGGCCGGTTCCAGAAGTCGACTGGGCTCCTGCCACTTGGGTGAGTCGAAATATGATGCTGCCATAGGTAATGCGTGGTGGTGGGTAGCGGAGAATGCGCGAAGGAATGGCCCGGCGCAAGCACGAGTGTGTCCGAAAAATGGCCAATCCAGGCGACGATACGCCGAGCTGTACTGAGGCATCGCATGCTAGTCTCCGCCCCTCGATATGCAGCGATGACCGCCCGATGACCCAAGAAGATGAGAAAGCCGCTCCAGCTACCATCAGTGAGACTTCGATTTTGTCTGCCGGCGATGGGAGCGCTTTCGATCTCGTTATTATTGGTACCGGCCTCGCCGGATACGGCCTCGCTCGGCAGTACACGAAGCAGGCACCGGAGGCATCGGTACTACTAGTGACATCCGACGATGGGCGCGAATATTCCAAGCCGTTGTTATCGACTGGATTTACCAAAGGAACCGACGGCACTGCGCTGACGATGTTCACTGCTGAGCAGAAAGCACAGGATTTAGGCGTCACGCTTTGGACGATGACTCATGTGGACGCGATCGATACAGCATCTAAGTCCATTCGCATTGAGGGCCGTGACGAACCGGTGGGCTATGGCGCCCTGGTCATAGCGACCGGAGCCAGTGTTATCCAGCCGCCGCTGGCGGGGAACGGTCTGTCACGCGTGTACTCGGTCAACGATCTGATGGATTACGACAAGTTTCGTGCGGCCATCGATCAGTACGAAGCGCGTCGTATCGCGATAATCGGTGCTGGTCTCATAGGCTGTGAGTTCACCAACGACCTTCTCAACGGCGGCTTCGAAATCGACGTGATCGATCCACTGACCCACTGCCTGCCAACCATGCTACCGGAAGCCTGTGGTCGCGCTGTGCAGTCCGGGCTCGAAGGTCTTGGTGCACGTTTCCACTTCGGACCGTTGGTGGAGCGGGTGGATCTTGCCGAGAACGGTTCGCACGTAATCGTCTCGTTGAGCGATGGTCAGCAGCTCGAGGCAGACCTTGTCGTCTCGGCGGTCGGCGTGCGACCGCGCATCGATCTCGCACAAGCAGCCGGTTTGCGTACCAATCGAGGCATCGAGACCGACCGTTACCTTCGAACCAGTGATCCCAATGTCTATGCGCTCGGAGACTGTGCTGAGGTCGAAGGACACGTATTAGTCTATGTTGCGCCGCTGATCGCGGGCGTACGCGCGTTGGCTCGCACGCTCACGGGGGAACTTACCGCAGTAGATTACCCAGCAATGCCCGTTGCTATAAAAACACCGGCGTGTCCTACCACCGTGGCCCCCGTTCCCCACGGCGCGGAGGGGGAATGGGCCATCGATGCCGATGGATTGAACGTGCGAGCGGAGTTTAGAAACCAGCAGGGCGAGCTTTTGGGCTTTGCGGTTACCGGCAAAAGAATGCGAGAGAAGCTGGCACTGCAGAAGGAACTGCCACCGCTTATCGTCCCCGACGACGTCGAAGTCTAGCGAGCCTCTGAACAAGTCCAGGCCGCGCCCTGCGTGGCTGACGGTTCGCCTATCAGCCAGAGACATCCTGGGGTTGTTAAGAGGCTCCCTGGCCAGCTACTTCACTGAAATACAGGGTTTTGGCTTGAGCTTACGGGCTACACCGAAGCAAAAGCTGAGCGCTCACCGGTCCAGCGCCGAATCAAGGGTGCGATGTGCTCGGGGTTCTTCTGGCGCATTTGCTCGGCCAGGAAAGTCACCTCGTTCAGGAGATCTTCGTGCTCTGGCAGGCGGGCAACTCGAAACTCCAAAAGCCCGGTTTGGCGTGTCCCCAGCACTTCGCCGGGTCCGCGTTGCCGCAGGTCTTCCTCGGCGATAAGAAAACCGTCATTGCTCTCGCGCAGAACCTGTAGACGAGCCCTACTTTGCGCTCCCAGTGGCGCCTGGTAGAGAAGTACACAGTGGCTTTCCTGGTCTCCGCGACCGACCCGTCCACGAAGCTGGTGCAACTGGGCAAGCCCGAGGCGCTCCGGGTTTTCGATGATCATCAGGCTGGCATTGGGCACGTCGACCCCTACCTCGATGACCGTTGTGGCAACCAACACCTGGTACCCGCCCCGTTTAAACGCACTCATGACCGAGTCTTTGTCCTGAGGTTTCATGCGTCCATGGACCAGGCCAACGGGAATCTCGGTGAGGGCTACATCGATTTCGGCGAAGCTTGACTCAGCCGCCTGGGCTTGCAGATGGTCGCTTTCTTCAATAAGCGTGCAGACCCAGTACACCTGTCGGCCGCCGCGACAGGCGTGGGCCACGCGGTCGATGACTTCCCCGCGCCGCTGGTTGTCTATCAGCACTGTGCTTACTGGCTGCCGCCCAGGTGGCAATTCATCGATAACTGAACAATCCAAATCGGCGTAGGCCACCATCGACAGTGTTCGCGGAATAGGGGTTGCGGTCATAATCAGCTGATGCGCTCGATGCCCGTCACCACTTTTTTCACTTAGTGCCAGGCGCTGATGAACACCGAAGCGATGCTGCTCATCGACGATGGCAAGGCCAAGGTTTGCAAACTCCACGCCTTCCTGGAAAAGCGCATGAGTGCCCACGACCAGACTTGCTGAGCCATTGCCTATCGACTCCAGCGCTTCTCTCCTGCGCTTTCCCTTAACACTGCCCGTCAGCCAGGTAATCGCAATCGGCAGGGATTCGAACCAGACCGAGAAGTTGCGCCGATGTTGTTCTGCCAGCAACTCAGTAGGTGCCATGATCGCGACCTGATAACCGCTCGAGATCGCAATGATCGCCGCAGCAGCGGCGACCAGGGTCTTCCCCGAACCCACATCGCCCTGTACCAGCCTCAGCATTGGCTTTGATGCTGCGAGATCGCGACGGATTTCGTCGATGACACGGCTCTGAGCACCGGTCGGGTCGAAGGTCAGTGCCGAGTAAAAAAGGGCTAGTAAGTCGCGCTTGTCACTCATCTGGGGAGCCGGGTGCTTGCGGGCGACATCGCGCAGCGCCTGCATAGAAAGCTGATGAGCCGTCAACTCCTCCAGCGCAAGCCTTAGCTGCGCCGGATGCCGGCCCTCGCGTAAAGCCCGTTGGTCGGCATCGGGCGTCGGTCGATGCAGATACAGCAACGCAGTCACAAGGTCGTACTCGGATTCGTTTTGACTGAGCAGTTCCTGCGGTGACTGTTGTCGCAGCAGCGTAAGCGCCTGCTGGCTGAGCTTGCGCCATTGTCCCTGGCTTACGCCATCGGTACTCGGGTAGATGGGCGTCAGCGCGCTTTCGTCATCGGCACTGAATTCTCCGCTTCGATACTCGGGGTGGATCATTTCCGGCTGTTGATTACCTGGGTGGCGGACCGTACCGAAGCAACGGAGGGTCTCCCCGATGCGTAGCGCGTTCTTTTGAGCCTGCGTGAAGTGGAAGAACCGTAGTGTGGCCACACCCGAATGATCCTCAAGCTTGACCACAAGTGATCGGCGCCGTCCACCACCCACTACGTTCGCCATGGCGATTCGGCCACAGATGACAACCTCGGAGCCATCCTGCAGCCCGCCGATGGGTACTACCTTCGTGCGGTCCTGGTAACGAAGCGGCAGGTGAAACAGCAGGTCTTCTACGCGAGTCATGCCAAAGTTGCTGAGTTTTTCAGCCATTTTTGGGCCGACGCCGCGGAGTGATTCCAGCGACTGTGTGAGAATGGAATTCATGGCGACGCCGGAACTGTATCGGGCATGATGTACTTGGGTCTCTCTGTGAAGGTGGGCCCGAGATTGCAGCTACATCCTAAGTTACTCTCACGCAAGGAAGGCATCAGCCTATGCAGAACCAACCTAAAACACTCGCTCTGATCGGTTTCGGCGATCTTAGTCTGCGGGTGCTGCGGAGGATGAATCCGGATTCCTGGAAATGCATTGGTATGTGCCGTCACCCGCAGAAGGTACCAGAACCGGGGCTCGGTCTGGCCATCGATTTGCAGCGACCGGAGACCCTCGCAGTACTTGGACAGCTACGCCCAAACGCCTTGCTGGTCACGCTTACTCCCCTGGATCGGACTATCGCCGGCTACCGGCAGGGTTTTGCGGCAGCGATGGATGCTGTGGTCGATGGGCTTGAAGGTCATCGGCCAGACACCGCTTTGTTTGTGTCAAGTACTCGAGTTTATGCGGAGCATGATGGAGGGTGGGTAAATGAGGATTCTCCTCTGGGAAGTGAGCCCCAGGCCCAGGCTATCGTGAGCGCTGAACGTCGCCTGCTCTCATGTTCTGACAATACCAGGATTCTTCGTGCTGGTGGCCTGTACACGGACCAGTCGCGTTTCTTACTGTCACGAGTTCGTGAAGGGCGATTCACGCCCACGCATCCCGAGCGTTTCAGCAACCGTATCCATCGCGATGATGTCGCCAGATTCATTTACTACGCGCTGGAGAATCGCCTGAATCACGACGTATATAACCTTGTGGATAATCATCCAGCGTCACTGCAGGAGGTGGAGGCCTGGCTAAGCCAGCACTTGCGCGTTAGCTACTGCCCGAGCGATCAGGCTAGTGAATCACCGTCCCACAAACGCATCAGCAACGCGCGTCTGCTTGAAGAGGGCTTTCGGCTTGAGCACCCAGATTATCGTTCAGGTTATTCAAGCGCCATGCCCTGAGGTCCCCGGCTGGTCGCGCACCGCGCTTATCTCGGCACCGCTCTGGATTACCGCTGCTAGTAGATCTTAGATCGGCAGCGATTGTCCCGTGCCAGTGTGCTAAACGCTGAGAATCGCCTCGATCTCAACCGCGACACCTTTGGGCAATCCCGCGACTTGTACGCAGGCACGTGCAGGATACGGTTCGGAACAATAACGCTCCATCACGGCGTTAACGGCCGAGAAATCGTCCATGTCGGTCAGCGAGATGTTGATCTTCACGGCATCGCCCAGCGAACCTCCGGCGGCTTCGGCGACTGCTGCCAGATTCTTGAATGCCTGTTCGGCCTGCACGGCGGCGCTTCCTTCGACGAGTGTCATGTCGGCGGGATTGAGAGGTATCTGACCCGAAAGCCAGACCGTATTCCCGACCTTCACTGCCTGCGAATAGGGGCCAATGGCTGCCGGAGCATTGTTTGTCGCAATTACCGCGCGATTGCTCATGGTCTTATTAATCCGTGGTTTGTTAGAGTCGGAATGGTAGCCCACAGGGCGGTATGTGTCCGCTGCCAGAAGCACCGGGAGTTTTGATCGTTGCTGCTGCCGCTAAAAAAGTACGACCAAGTTAGTTATTTCGTAGCCGGGTCACTTTGCTCACGCTCTCTATTGCGCGTAAGCGGCGCATGATGCGTGCTAGATGCACTCGGCTTTCGACGTTCAGATCCATATCGACATAGGTGAACTGGTGATCTTTATCGCTCGTACTGATCTTGTCGATATTGACGCCCATACTATTAATACGCGTCGCAATGGTAGCGATCATGCCGCGGCGATTCTCAACCTCGATACGCAGCGCGGCGACAAAATCACCCTCCACATCATCGTCCCAGCGCAACATGATCGCCTGCTCTGGCTTCTCGCGCAGTTCAGCGAGATTCCGACACACAACACGATGCACGATCACTCCTCGATCCTGGCTGAGGAAGCCGGTGATCGCATCGCCCGGAAGCGGTCTGCAGCATCGGGCATAGCTGACCATGAACCCTTCGGTGCCGCGGATCGCCAACGGCGTGTCCGGTCCTGGCGCCGGGGCCGGGCCATGATCGGGGGTATCTCCCATGAGCTGTGATGCCACGACGGCGGGTAGCTTTTGTCCCAGAGCCAGTTCGGCGAACAGATCGTCTAGCGACTTAAGATCAGCCTTTTCGAGGTAGGCAGTAATGCGCGGTGTTGGGAGGTCGGCTGTTTTCACACCAAAAGAAGTGAGTGCGCGGTCAAGAAGGCGCCGGCCGAGAGAAATCGCATCATCGCGCGTCTGCTGTTTCAGATAGTGGCGAATATTGCTTCGGGCTTTCGCGGTCACCGCGTAGTCGAACCATGAAGGGTTCGGGCTCGCACCTTTTGCTGTGATGACTTCTACTGTTTGCCCACTTTGCAGGGGTTCGGACAGTGGGGCGAGTCTGCGATTTATTCGGCAGGCCACGCAGCTATTGCCAAGCTCCGTATGTACCGCGTAGGCGAAATCTACGGCAGTCGCACCTCGCGGTAACTCCATGATGTGCCCTTTAGGCGTGAAGACATAGATCTCGTCGGGAAACAGGTCGATTTTCACATTCTCGATAAACTCGAGGCTGTTTCCCGCGCGTTCCTGCATCTCGAGCAACCCTTGCACCCACTGTCGGGCGCGGGCATGGGATCCATTGGCGGTACCGGAATTAGACTTATATAGCCAGTGCGCGGCGATCCCGTTGTTCGCCATGTCTTCCATTTCCTGTGTGCGGATCTGGATTTCGATCGGAACACCGTGCATTCCCATCGTTACCGTATGCAAAGACTGATAGCCGTTGGCTTTGGGAATCGCGATGTAATCCTTGAACTCGCCAGGCAGTGGCTTGTAGAGCGAGTGAATGCATCCGAGGACTCGGTAGCAACGATCTACCGAATCAACGATGATTCGGAAAGCGTAGATATCCATGATCTCGGAGAACGACTTCTTCTTCTGGCGCATCTTCTTGTAGATGCTGTACAGATGCTTTTCCCGACCGATGACCACCGCGTCGTGGCCATCCTGCTTGAGCACGGCTTCTACCTGGCTGCGAACCTTATCGACCAGTTCCATGCGGTTGCCGCGCGCCGATCTTCGGGCCGCTTCCAGCCTTCTTGCTCGCATCGGATAGAGAGCGCCGAATCCCAGATCTTCGTACTCCATTCGTACGGAGTTCATGCCCAGCCGCATGGCGATGGGCGCGTAGATTTCGAGCGTTTCCCGCGCGATGCGGCGGGCTTTTTTCGCGGGCAGCACGCCCAACGTGCGCATGTTATGCAATCG
>JBCCNK010000117.1:0-10182 GCA_039025875.1 Pseudomonadota bacterium | reverse complement strand
CTGGCGTAGCACGTGGCGTTGATCGATCATCTCACCACGAGAGATGTGCATGACCATGCGGAAGTAAGATTCCGGATCACCGAGACCGTAGATAGCTGAGACCGTCGCGACGACCAGACAATCTGAACGAGTCATCAGCGCCTTGGTTGCCGACAAGCGCATCTGTTCTATGTGGTCGTTCACCGATGCATCTTTTTCGATAAACGTATCGGAGGATGGGACGTAGGCCTCCGGCTGGTAGTAGTCGTAGTACGAGACGAAGTACTCGACCGCATTCTCGGGAAAGAACTCCTTGAACTCTCCGTAGAGCTGCGCAGCCAACGTCTTGTTGTGAGCCATAACGATGGTCGGCCGCTGCAGCCTTTCGACAACATGGGCCATCGTATACGTCTTACCGGAGCCTGTGACCCCCAGTAACGTTTGCGACGCAAGGCCCGCCTGGATGCCCTCAACCAGTGAGTTAATAGCCTCGGGCTGATCACCTGCGGGCTCAAAAGAGGAATTCACTTTAAAGGGCTTACTCATGCGGTTTGCTCAGCTACGCCTCCGGCACAGGGTGAATAGTTGTGGTACGTGCCATCGGGGTCGAGAGTGTAGTAAATCCGCAGTTGATAACCAGCGTTCAGCTGATTAAAATCGCCCGCCTTGCCGACGCGCTAGGCTCCAAACCGCGCATTGGAAAGTGCTACTCCGCCTTAGCTCAGTTGGTAGAGCAAATGACTGTTAATCATTGGGTCGCTGGTTCGAGCCCAGCAGGCGGAGCCAAATCTCAGGGTCGCTATGTATTAGTCGCACAGGTGGCCTAGCGGAATTTGCTGGAAGTTAACGAAGAAGGTAGCTGACGGGCTGCCTTTTTTGTGTAGGCGTTCGTCGCTTTCAAAAAGTCCGCGACGCTTTACGAGCCCGCGACGGTTTACGAGTCCGCGACGCTTTACGAGTCGCCACCTCCCCGTTTGCTTAGTCGCAATAGTCCTTGCAGGTCCTGGCAGCGAAAAACCGTCGCCCGGCGGCCAGTAACGGGGCTCACTGGACTAGCTTGCGCGGCATCCGCTATCGACCACCCGTGGTTGCGCCACCCAGGGCCAGCCGCACGCCGAAGGTACGGCCTGGTTGAAAGGGTGCGAGATCATCGGCGCTCGCCAGATATTGTTCATTCAAGACATTGGTGACGAACAACTCTCCGCTCCAGCCACCGTTGAACTGGCGCTTTACGCTGGCATTCCAGACCAAAGCTTCATCCAGTGATTGCTCACCAGGCCCGGCTCTGGATCGCTCAAAACGGTAGTGCAAATCACTGCTCAGTTGAAAACGGCTGACCATCGCAGTGGCAAAGTATCGCAAGCCAGGCGGATTCAGATCCGCAAGTGGCTCACCGTCACGCCCCTCACCTCGCTGCCACTGATAGCTCAATCGATGATTAAACGCCCCAGTTTCTAGCGTACCCCCAAGCTCAAGGCCCTCGAGCGTCGCCGAATCCAGATTACGGAAACCAAACAAATTCCCTTGGAGCGCTACCCGTTCAATATATTGGTCGAGTTCGTTGTGATACAGGTTCAAGGAGACTCCCAGATCGGTCCCTTGTTTGAGGGACGCCGAGAATTGTATGGCAACCTCAAATGCGCGACGCGTTTCGGGCTCCAAACCTGGATTCCCTCGAATCTCGCCTCGGGGGGTGGAACCGGAGAAAAAACGTTCGGACAAGCTGGGAAATCGATAGGCGGTTCCGAGCTCGCTCTGAATCAGCCAGTGATTACCCAGTCGTTTTGCAACACTGACACTCGCCGACCACTGACCGTCGCTTCTGTCGCTTGGGGCGCCTCCCGCGCTTTGTCGGATGTAGTCGTAACGGGCACTTCCGTCTACCTCGAGTGAATTGAAGATCCAACTCTGCCCCGCAAACAAGCCCAGAATATCCTCATCAGCATTCACCAGCTGCTGCGCCTGAACTAAGCCGTCTGGTATGGCCTGCTCCTGTTCATCTATTCGAACATTGCGCCGAGCCTGCCACTCGGCGCCGAATGCGCCGATTCCGCCTCCCAGCTGCAGGGGTGATTGCAGCACCGCCCCCCAGGTGGCGCCGCGATAGCGGGTCAGGTTTTCTCGCTCACCGATGCGCGTTACTCGCGTGTTCCAGTCCTGATAGTGGTTGAAGGCACGGAGTGAGATACGATTGCTTTCAAACCCTAGCGCAAGCACGCTGTGACGATCCTCGGGATAGGAACTCACCCGCCTATCCGGAAAATCGGCGTTACTCTTGCCGATTTCGGAGCCCGAGCTCACCAGCCATGTCGCGCTGAGCTGGTGGGAACCCACCGTTTTTTTCCCCTGGGCAAACGCCGCGAACTGATCGTATTCGGTATTGAGCGAATCGCCGTGCGCGTCCTCCGCGTCTTCGGCTTGCCGCACACTGAATCCTGCATCTAACTCGCCGTCACTAGCAGTAAGAAGATTCGCCATAAAGCTCAGCGATGTATTGCGATCATTGCTGCGCGTCTCACCGGAGAATTCAAAACCGGTTGGATCAACTAGATCGAAACTCACCACGCCACCCATGGCACCGGCACCATAAAGCGATGAGACAGCGCTGCGGTTAACACTCGTACGGTCAATGAACGCCGGCGGCAGGAAAGCAACGGAGTTACCGGCGCGGCGATCAGTGATAATGGGGACACCGATAATCTCGGTCCTGAGCCGGTTACGACTAAAACCGCGTACGCTATAGCTTTGCAGCAGCCCGCCCTGGCCGGTGAGCGACACACCCGGCATCTGTTCCAGCAAGTCGGCAGGAGTTCGTTCAAGCGTAACCGCATCGTCATTGGTAAACACTGTTGTCCGCGGATCTCGCTGCGAAAAAGCATCTCGCGTCGCTAATACCGTGACTTCTTCCATGGCAGATGAAGTCCTATCCGAAGGATCTAGTACGCTAACGTCCGTCCCAGCAGGGGACGCCTGGGTATACAGGCTGGTAGCAATCAACAGAATCGCAAACAGGTGCCCATCCCACATGCGGCCCAACGACCTGCAAGCCAGCGAGCGAAATGGGCGCCTCTTGTGTGCGCGGCGTTGATGAAATACAGCGTCTATGGGGAACAACCTGAGTATTGAAACCTGGCGACTTGGGGCAGTTAGCATCGGTACCGATGCACCCGCTCCATGCGAAAACTCTACTGGGGTGCGTACCCAAACAAAAGACAACTAGTTTACGAACATTGCCAGTACGTTCGCTTTCCTCTAGCTTAAGGCCCTTAGCGATCTACGGGGGACTTCGGTGGCTTCATCATTCGGCTTTGACAACTTTCTATATCGCTGGATTTTTGCGTTGCTGTTGGTGTTTGGAACCTACAATCCGACCTCCTACTCATTTGTAGGGTGGCTCATATCGGACGGGTTCAAGATCGGGCCAGCACCGGCATTGTTGGGCATTGTGCTATTGATTGCGTGGATTATGTTTTTGCGTGCAACCTTCAACTCCCTGGGAATTTTGGGTATCTCGCTGGGTGCGGCGTTGTTTGGCTGCTTTATCTGGCTGCTGATCGACCTGGGAATACTAAGCTTTGAATCGACGAGCGCTCTAACTTGGATCGCTCTGGTCGTTGTCTCTCTGTTGCTAGCGACCGGAATGTCCTGGTCGCACATTCGCCGTAGGCTCAGTGGGCAGTTGGACGTCGACGATGTAGAGGATTGACCCACACAGCCCAGACCAGCTCCGAAAAACAGGGATGGAGCTATGGGATGCAGAAAGCGCAGAAGGAGATAGGAGCGGTAAAGGTGGTAAGAGAAGAGGTAAAAGGCCGGGGCTCAACGCCCCGGAAAGGGTCTTCCAGTGATACGGCGACTAGTTTGCTAACGAGACCTTTTGCTCGTCGGAAGCGGGTGTAAGCGCCACTCCATCTCTATTTGCGAGGCTCGTCATGCCATCGCGTCCGACTGAGCAGACAACCACAGTATTTTCGCCACCCTTCGGGTTCACCATCATTCGCAAATGACTCTCTCCGCTGCTGTGCTTGATGCTTCGCAGGCGTACTCTTGTTTTTTCGCCATAGTACGACGCGATATCGGCCTTACACTGCTTAAGATTTTGACGGTCATCATTGCCGGAGAACGCAGATGCGGCGCCGGCCGCGAGTGCAACTCCAAGCACAGTAGTAATCAGTTTTTTCATGTTGTTTCTCCAAATCGGCTAAGGGATGAAACCTCGTGGAGAAATATAGGTGTTCTATTAATGAAGCGTGATAGCCATAAATGATCGAACGTGCTGCATTTATGCAGCGGCACTTTCCAGGGAGAGAGAGCTATCGAAGTAAGGACGTAGAGTCATCAACTCCTCAGCCAGGATCTCCCGCAGAATTCGCATGCGAGCTGATAATCTAAGGTCTTTATGGGTCACAACCCAAAGATCCAGAAAATGAAGACATTCCTCACCCGGCACGCGCACTATTTCCGGTATGTCACGGAAGACCGCACAGGGTGCGAACATGATGCCCATTTTGTTCCGTACCGCTTCTACCTGAAGGTTTAGGTCGTAGATCTTGTGTTTGACCGGCAGATGACCATTCCTACAAATGGTCTGCCACGGCCTATCATTCAGGCCGGAGCCCAAGTCGATCCAACTTAAGTGACTCACGTCCTCTGGGTTGTCCTTGTTCAGCAAATCCTGGTGCACATAGGCGGACACAGTCATCGCTGAGATCTTGCGCCCGATCAAATTGTCTTGAGGTCGATTCCCAGTCCGGAAAAGCCGGATTGCAATATCCGCCTCACGGCGTCCTAGGTCTAAAGACTCGTTACTGGTAATCACCTCGAGTTCCACACCGGGGTATTTAGTAGAAAACTCAGCCAGCCGCTCCATCAACACGTTAAATCCGTTAGCGGGTGGCAGCGTCAGGCGAATGGTGCCCTGAATCTCTTGGTCGACGCCGCGAGCTTGCAGCTCTGCCCCAAGAACGAGCTCTTCTACATGCTCCGCCGTAGGCAACAGATTCTCTGCCGTCTGCGTCATGCGGTAGCCTTCCGGGGTCCGGTCGAAGAGGCGGGCACCGAGAGTCCGTTCCATCTCATCCAACCTTCGGGTTACGGTGGAATTACTGATCTCTAGTTCCTGCGCAGCCGCCCTTGCGGACCTCCGACGAGATAACGCCAGCAGAACCTTTAGGTCGTCCCAATCCAAACGGCGGTTAGCCATAGGTGGCGCTCAGCAGCTGCTCGAGTCGACCCAGTTCGGCAGCCGGCAGACTGTTGATACCCGCCGCCGCGGCTCGCCCCCCGCCAGTATCGAACTGGCGACAAATAGTGTCAGCATCGCGCTTATCACTCAGCGGAGCACGTACGCTCACTAGATAGTCACCGGTTGCTTTCTCTGTGAGTACCGCATGTGCGCGATCTGGGTGCTGTTTAGCCAGTTCGTTGCCAAAAACGCCGCTCACTCGACGAGACCAGGGCGCGTCAGGCAGTGTAAAGACAGCCGCCTCTTTCATCTCAGTGACAGGTGTCACAGCCTCCGCCTGGGCCATATCGTCGATGTAGCCGTTTTCCAGACGGCTAAAGCTAGTAGCGGCTTCACTCACAAATTGTTCCGGACGGCTGTAACAAGCCATGAGTTGAAATAACTCCGCCGGGTGAAAGTGCAGGTCTTCAAGGACGGAACCATAGCCGTTGTAGTTCGCATAGGTGCCCAGTCGCTTGTACAGGTCGAAAGTTGCAGCGTCCAAATTAAGAGGTCGAGCGAGTGCGGCGGCACTCGTATCAAGGTTGTCACCAAAAGCGCCGACAATCGCCCAACGTGTATGAGCGCCTTTGAGACGTTCGTTTATCAGGATGCTCGTACAGACATTCGCATCTGTCTTTATGAGCACGTCGAAGTTCTCGTGCACCGGAACTTCACCAGGAAAATGATGATCGCAATAGAATACGTCCCCGCCCTGACCGAGAACACGAACGACATCTTCTCGGTTTTTGTCCAGTGACACATCCAGCACAGTCACATAGTCCAGATCGGTATCGGGAAGACGGCGCACCAGGGATACATCCCGTTTGACGCCAGTGACGAGTTCCGCTGCTCTTGGTTCGGCTAGCCGAAGCTGGATCAGTGCGCAGATGCCGTCGGCATCTCCATTGAATATATCGTAGTTCATCTCGTTCGGTCTGGGTTCTGGGTCCAGTCATTATGAGGCCGAGGAGCGACTCTTCCCAGTACTCTGTCGCCAGGGTACCAGCACGCACTTCGCAGTATCGCCACTGGACGCCGTAGCTGATGTTGTTAGGAACTAGCGGCGAGAAACTACGCGATAGAGGATTTTTTGGCTAGAGGTACGAACAACGCTGCCGTAGAACAGCTTCGCTAACATGAGCAAGGTCTGGCGAGACACCGAAGAGGTGTTCGGCACTAGTGCACACAACATCAAAGAACGCTGTGAGACGGCTGAGAGAAGGCCGAGAGAAGGCTAAAATAGGGTTTATCGACTACTAGTTGGTTGCCACAAACTGATGGCTGGAGCTATCGTTGTTCGACGGATGACTCGGGGAACAGCTTTTGGACCTTGGACGATTCCTTAGTTTCCTTACCTCTGGCCTGGACCGCAATCGAACGCTTACCGGCTCGTCCCTGCTTTACCCACAGATAATCATGACGAATCTCACGACTCTCAAAGCCATGCACAGCTTCACATAACAGGCGCGTGATGGCATTGCAGTCCATAGCATCGCAGCGATCCTGCAGTTCAGCTAGCGCCCGGAGAACCTCTCCATAAGACAGGCTCTCTTCCTCGGCTCGCATAATCATAGGGTGCCCCGTGCCGCTGACGGAAGTACCTAGCAACAACTCTTCGTGGAGCTTCTCACCGGGCCGTAACCCGATAAAGTCCACATCGACGGCATTGAGGCCATCGCGACCACTCCCAACCTCATGTCCGCTCAAGCGAATCATTCGTTTAGCCAGTTCCACGATCTGCACCGGCTCACCCATGTCCAACACGAAAACATCTCCGCCGGTGCCCATCGCACTCGCCTGAAGCACGAGGTGCGCCGCTTCCTGAATACTCATGAAGTAGCGCGATACCTCCGGATGAGTAACCGTAACAGGGCCACCCGCTTCGATTTGCTCCCGAAACAGAGGAACCACCGACCCTGAGGATCCAAGCACGTTTCCAAAGCGGACCATGCAGAACCTGGTATCGCTGTCCTCGCCGGCAAGACCTTGGAGAATCAGCTCGGCGAACCGTTTTGTCGCGCCCATGATGTTGGTTGGTCGAACAGCTTTATCGGTCGATACCAAAACGAAGGTTTTGACACCCGCGTCGCGGGCTGCCTCCGCTGCATGCCAGGTCCCGAAGACGTTGTTAACCACACCCTCCGCAACATTGTGCTCGACCATGGGCACGTGTTTGTAAGCCGCCGCGTGATAAACCGTCTCTACGGCAAAAGTGCGATAGATTGTCTCCATACGAGCGCGATCCCGAACCGAACCGAGCAGGCAGTTCAAGGTTACGTGGCTCTTAAGCGCTTCCTCACGCAACTCGCGCTCGATCTGATAGAGCGCATACTCAGAGTTGTCGAGGAGCACAAGCTCGCGGGGCCCTGCATCTAGAATCTGGCGGCAAAGCTCCGCACCGATCGAGCCTCCAGCCCCTGTCACCATGACTACCTTGTCTGTGATACATCGCTCGATCAGCTCGGGATGGGGCGGTACCGGGTCTCGTCCCAGCAGGTCATCAAGATCGATATCCTGGATCTGACTGGCAACAGAAGTACCGGCGACTAGCTCATTGATCTTGGGAACTGTACGAACGTGAACAGGAAGACCAACCAGAGAATTGATGATTTCACGGCGACGCTCCGACGTAGCGGAAGGAATTGCGAGTAATACCTGGGTAATCGAATGCTCTTCGACTAGGCGCTCCAACTCACGCGGTCGGGCAACATGAAGACCATTGATAACCGAGTGCTGCGATCGTGGATCGTCATCTACAAACGCCACTACACGATATTGGTTGCCGTGGTGCAGAGCGGTTAGTAGTTGGCGGCCGGATTCACCCGCGCCGTAGATCAGAACGTTCTTGGAGCTTGAGCGCAAACTAGCTTGGTAGCTGGCCCTGATTGCAAGTCGCGTGCCGCCCACTGAACACATTACAAGTGCCCAATAAACATAGATCATCGAGCGAGGCACATCAGCCTGGGTAAAGAAGATGGCCGCACCCATGACCAAAGTCGAATACGTCACCGCCTGAATTATGGTCCAGATGGCATTGTGGCCCATGAAGCGAATAACGGCTCGATAGAGACCCATGCGTAGGAAGATAATCGCAGTCGCGCAAAGTGTGAGTACCGCGACAAAGAGCTCGACGCCGCCCGGCGTTGCACTGAAAGTATCAAGGGGTAGCAGGAAGGCGATCATCATAGACGCGGCGACAAACGCCATGTCTACACCAAGCACTACCGTTTGCTTGATGTTGCGTGGGACGTCGATCGCACTCACAGTCGCGCTGGTTACTGCTTCGATTCCCGGACGCATGTGTTCCACCAGGTTTCTTACTGGATTCATCCGTGCGTTCACTCCGCGCTGGTCAGGCGCATTGTCGGCCGCGCTGGTCAAGCACCTGTACGGGCGCTTTCTCGACATTCAGTCGATTCAGTCGTCGGCTGTTAATCGGCTGTTGGTTTTTGATTCCGCCGTTTGCGATGCACTTTACTTCAAACTAAGTGCCCACGCTATGAGAAGTAGTTGCGGGAATAAACAGGCCGTGAGTAACGTCCATACAGGAGCCGAGGTTAGTGCGCTCAGGCTCGCTAGCGGTGCCAGCCAAAGAACGTGCAGAATCAACAGCCCCCGATCAACCGCTAAAGCCCCAAAACTCCTGAATAAGCGCTGATACACATGCTCTTTGTGGGCTTGGGTGATGCGCTTGCCTTGCAGCGCGCGGCAGGCCAGGGTGAAACTTGTATCGAGTAAGAATGGGCTCATTAGCAGAAACCAGGCGAGACCCAGCCTACTCTCTGAGCTCGCCAGCGCCAGGGCTTGAACGCCCAACAGCAACCCCCCGGGGAGGCTGCCTGCATCGCCCATAAAAAGCTTGGCTTGGGGCCAGTTAAACAACAAAAAGCCGCCGTATGCACCTGCGACGATCGTGGAAAAGACCAACAATTCGCGAGGTGATCCCGAGGCGTATAAAAGAAGGCTGAGCATAGAGCTCGTCAGAAAGCACTGAAGCGCCGCAATACCGTCGATACCATCCATAAAATTGAAAAGGTTGACGAGCCATGTGAGACCGAGGGCCGCCAATGCGGAGACAACACCGTACTCTTCGAACGGGAAAAACGATGAGGCTGCCGGTATGGCGAGCCCAAGGTAGCAGCACAGTCGGAAGACAATGGGCAACGACAGTCGGTCGTCTATTGCGCCGATAATGACAAAGAAAGACCAGGCGATGAGGATGGGTACCGGGACGAGTATCGAGCCGCTAAGTAAGGGACCGAAGACTACAAAGCTGACCGCCAGCGACGCGGCAATTGCAAGTCCGCCCGAATTTGGTGTTTGCTCTCGATGAGCGCTTCTCTCATTGGGCGCATCAACCCATCGTCTGCGCCTTGCGAGTGGGAGGTATAACGCTGTTGCACCCACGGTAAGCGCAAAGGCGGTCAATAGGGCAAACACGGGCATCAGTCGACTATTTCAGGCACCTGGCCAGGCACATGGCCCAGCGCTCGCTCCAAGGTCAGCTCGGGAGAGAACCTAAGATCGTCAAGACCCGATGGTGTGTATATCTCTTCACCAAACAATCGTTCCACCATACTCCCGGCTGGAACGCCACGCATCCGTTCATAAGCTCGTGCAAGCAGAAGCCAGGTTCCGATAGACGGCGTGTCAAACAACGGCCTCCGACCCGCCCTCTGGCCGAATGCCGCAAAGACTCGCGCCGCACTGTACCTTTCTCCATCCGTGATGGTGATAGGAGTGTTCGGCGTGTTGTCGACATGGCGCAGTTTAGACAGCAGGCGAGCGGCATCATCGCGGCTCACCATGCTGCGCCCGCCCACGTCCGGTGGCGGAGGCAGCCTGAACTGGCACCAGCGACGCAGCAGTGCGAGGTGACCCGGTGGCTGCGAGCTGTACATGAGAGCCGGCCTCACAATGACCAGTCTCATTGCATAGCGTTCGCACAGTGTCAGGAGCTCTTCTTCCGCCAGGCG